>NZ_AFHO01000009.1 GCF_000218525.1 Mesomycoplasma ovipneumoniae SC01
CATTGAGTTTAAATAGCAGTTGTATTTTTTTATGGTTATTGTTATTTTATCCATAAATTGATTTTTGTCAGTGTTTTAAACTAAAAAATGTCGTTTAAATATTTGATAATTTTGCTTTTAAGTTAAAATTTTAGCTTTTTTAGTTTGATTTATTTGATTAATAAGTTGATTTTTCATTCGTGAGTGTTGATTTAAAATTTAGTGTTTTTGCTTTGGCAGTTATTTTTCCTGAGTTTGCCAAAAAAATTAGAAAAGTGCCCAAAACTGGACACTTTTCTATGATTATCTTATCAAATTGCTAAACTCGGGAATGACTTTTAGTCGTCAGATTTGATTGCCCGTTGTTTAACAATTACATCAGAAATATTTTTTGGAACAACTTCATAATGATCAAATTGCATTTGGTAAGTTCCTCGTCCTGATGTCATTGAACGTAATTGGGTTGAATATCCAAACATTTCTGCTAAAGGAACATGTCCACGAATAACATTTGCTCCATCAGATCTAGTTTCTTGTTCACGAACAAGTCCACGACGACGTGATAAGTCACCCATAACGTCTCCGGCATATTCAGCAGGGGCAAAAACAGAAACATCCATAATTGGCTCAAGTAAAACAGTTCCAACAGCATCACGAGCACGTGAAAGGGCTTTTGAAGCTGCAATTTTAAAGGCCATTTCTGAAGAGTCAACCTCGTGGAAAGAACCGTCAAATAAGGTTGCTCTTACATTAATTAAAGGATATCCGGCCAAAATTCCGACTTGCATTTTTTCTTCAAGACCTTTTTGAATTGATTTTATATACTCTTTTGGAATTTTTCCACCGACAATTTTGTCAATAAAATCAAAGCCTTCTTCTGGATTAGGTTCAAATTTAATTCAAACATGACCATATTGTCCACGTCCACCGGATTGTTTGATGTATTTTCCTTCGACTTCAGCGGATTTTGTAATTGTTTCACGGTAAGAAACTTGTGGTTTTCCAACACGCGCTTGTACGTTAAATTCACGTTTTAGCCGATCAACAATAATATCAAGGTGTAATTCTCCCATTCCGGCAATAATTGTCTGTCCAGTTTCAGTGTCGGTTCAAGTTTTAAAAGTTGGATCTTCGTTTGCAAGTTTTTGGAGGGCATTAGCCAGTTTTTCAACTTCAGCTTTTGAAAAAGGTTCAAGTGACTGGGAAATAACAGGTTCAGGAAAACTCATTCTTTCAAGCACAAAGCTTTTGGACTTTTCCGAAATTAGTGTATCACCTGTTGTTGTGTCTTTGAGACCAACAAAAGCACCAATATCACCAGTACGAACTTCGTTGATTTCTTCACGAGAATTAGCATGCATTGCTAAAATACGGCCAACACGTTCTTTTTTTCCTTTAGTTGAGTTAATTATGTAAGTTCCTTTTGTCAGGCTTCCTGAATAAACACGGAAGAAAGTTAATGATCCAACAAAAGGGTCGTTCATAATTTTGAAAGCTAAGGCAGAAAATTCTTCATTATCATCAGCTTGGATTGTAATTTCTTGATCATCGCGAAAAGCTTTAACTGGCGGAACATCAAGTGGCGAAGGTAAATAATCAATGACAGCATCGATCATTTTCTTTACACCTTTGTTTTTAAAAGATGAACCACAAACAACCGGGAAAAAATCACCACTAATTGTTGCTTTACGAATTGCTGCTTTTAGTTGTTCAACTGAAATTTCTTTTTCTTCAAGAAGATCATTAAATAAATTTTCATCATAGTCAGCAACAGCTTCAGCAAGAGCAAGTCGCATTATTGCTGCTTTGTCTTGTAATTCACTCGGAATTGGAATTTCGTATTCAACTTCTTCTTTTTGACCATCGTAGTTATAAGCTTTCATTTCAACAAGGTCAATAATTCCGCTAAAATCAGATTCAGCACCAATATTTAACTGAATTGCCACGGCATTACCGTTTAATTTAGTGCGCACAGATTCAATTGAAGCTTCAAAATTAGCTCCAGCTTTATCCATTTTATTAACATAAACAACACGCGGAACGCCATAATTTGTTGCTTGTCTTCAAACAGTTTCAGTTTGGGGCTCAACACCTGATTGGGCATCAAGAACAGCAACTGCTCCATCAAGAACCCGGAGTGAACGTTCAACCTCAACGGTAAAATCAACGTGTCCTGGGGTGTCGATTATGTTAATTCTTTTACCTTTTCAAAAAGCAGTTGTTGCCGCAGAAGTTATTGTAATTCCACGTTCTTTTTCTTGCTCCATTCAGTCCATTTGGCTAACTCCATCGTGAGTTTCACCAATTTTGTGAATTTTACCAGTGTGGAATAAAATTCTTTCGGTTGTTGTTGTTTTTCCGGCGTCAATATGGGCCATAATTCCGATATTACGGTAATCTTTTAGTTCAAATTTTCGTGACATATTTCTAAATTCCTACCATTTAAAGTGTGCAAAAGCGCGGTTTGCTTCGGCCATTTTGTGTGTATCTTCTTTTTTCTTGAAGGCCCCGCCTGTTTTATTATAAGCATCAATTATTTCATTTGCAAGACGAACAACCATTGTTTTTTCGTTACGTTTTCTGGCAAAAAGAATTAATCAACGCAAGGCAAGAGTTTGTTGACGTTTCAGACGAACTTCCATTGGAACTTGATAGTTTGTTCCCCCGATTCGACGTGAACGAACTTCGGTTAGTGGAGTTACATTTTTTACAGCTTGTTGAAAAACTTCAAGAGCATCTTTTTGAGTTTTTTCTTCAACTAATTTAAATGATGAATAAAGAATGTTTTGGGCAGTAGTTTTTTTCCCCTCTAACATAACGCAATTTATTGCTTTTGTAATCAGTTTTGAGTTAAAAACTGGATCAGCAAGCACGTCGCGCACTGGGGCTTGTTTTTTTCGTGACATGTGTGTCTCCTTTTAAAAAATATCGTATTTTATAGCTTTTTTAGATTTTTACTTTGAAGTTTTAGGTTTTTTAGCTCCGTATTTGGAACGACCTTGGGCTCTTTTTGCAACACCAGTTGTATCTTGAGTTCCACGCACAATGTGATAACGAATACCAGGTAAGTCTTTAACTTTTCCACCACGAATTAAAACTATTGAGTGTTCTTGTAAATTGTGGCCTTCACCGGGAATATAGGCATTAACTTCAATTCCATTTGAAAGTTTTACCCTTGCAAATTTACGTAATGCTGAGTTAGGTTTTTTAGGAGTCATAGTTGCAACTCTTGTGCAAACTCCACGTTTAAAGGGCGAGCTAATTTTTAGTTCTTTTTTGTGCAAAGAATTATATAACATATTCAATGCAGGAACTTTTGACTTTCAAGTTTTCTTAACTCGGCATCCTTTTGCTAATTGAGAAATTGTTGGCATTTTTTCCTTTAAATGAATGTTTTTTTCGGGTTATAACAACGGTATCAGTGTTATAAAAAAAATTGTTAAAATAAAATTTAAGTTAAATTATAGATACATTTTAACATTTTTTAAAAATATTACAAACTAATTTTCAATTTTTATATTACCTAATTGTTTTGCAATCTCATCAATGTTTGCATCTTGAGATAAAAGCTCATTTTTCTTTTCTTCATAAAAATTAATTTTTTCTGTTGACTTTTTATAAACATTTTCAAAAACAAAAAAAGAAGAAAGTGAGCTAACAAAACTAATAATTGCATTAATAAATGCAATTGCTACAAATAACTTAACCGCAGTTGGATTAGGGTTTTTAGTAATTGCATAGGCAGATAAAATACCATTAAAAGCTGACATTAAAATTAATGCAATGCTGCAAAACAAAAAAATACCCTTAGAAACACGAGCTTTTGCCGTTAATTTTATAACATCAAGTTCAATTTTTGAAAGCAATTTTTCTTTATCCATTAGTTTGTTCCTTTTTATTAATGTTAGTTTTTTGCTCTTTATGTTTATTTTCAAGGGCTTTAAGAATTCCTAAAAATTTGCAAATTGAATTAAAAAGTTCAATTTGTGCATTTTCAGATTTTGCATATTTTCCTGTTTTTGTTTCAAACAAAATTATTTCAATTTTTAAAAAGTCATTAATTTCTTGGTTACGAATTCAACGTGGTTTTACTAGAAAAAGGGCAAAAAGACCGTTAATAATTGAAATTGACAGGTTAATTCATAAGACAAAAATTGGTCATTGGTCAACTTTTGCACCATTTTCGTCAGTTGAAATAAAAAAATTTGCAAAAGGTTCAAATTCATTTAATTTTGGCGAAGCTAATTTAAAAATACCCATTAAGGTCGAAAAAAATCCAAAAAAAATACTAAAAATGGAAACTGTTCAAAATAAAAATTGAAAAAACCTTGCTTTTACAAGCGTTTTTCTGTATAAAAATTTGGCAAATTCATAAGAATCTGAATCAAGTCGAACATTTTTTATAACCATTTTTTACCTCCAAAAACTATTTTTTTAAGAATTTTTATTTTTGAAACATCTTTTTTTTGAAAATAAAAATCAGAGATCGATTGATAGTCCTGTTCAAATTTTTCAAGAGTATAATTAGGATCATTTTGAATTTGAAAATACAAATAACTTAGTTCTCTTTGCGCTTTTTTATATTCCTTATACTTCATAACTTCACGAAAAACAGCAAGAAATAAATTAATAAAAAAAGTAAGACAAATAAAACTAGCCAAAACAATAGTTAGTCCAAGGTCATTAAAAACTGATTTATTTTCAGATTCAATTAGTTGATAACGATTAATTTCAGTTATAATTACCCAAATTGCCAAGGAAATTACTATAATATTTGAAAAAAAAGTTATCCATTTAACAGCATTAGCACCATAATAAGCAATTTTTTGGTTTCTTTTTAGTCCAGCTTGTTTTGTTTGAATAAATTTTATAAGTTGTTCAACTGCTTCATTTTTATTCATTTTATTCTCACTAAGTTAATGTTTTTATTAGTTACAAAATTATAAATTATATCACTTAATCCATTTATATTTTGAAAAACGTTCCAAAAAGTTAAAAAATGACTGGAAATTAAACAAAGTTAGCATAAAAACGCTAACTTTGTTTATTATGGCACAATGTTAATTATAAAAGCAAAATCACAAATTTTATTTAGCTACTAGCTAGTTAAATAAAAAGCTGAAATTTTTCAATTAAATTAATTTACTAATTTATTTTCAATTGGTTTATATTTTTTCCTATTTTTTAAAAAATGAGTAGCGACTTTAAAAATAATAGTAGAAAATACAATATATAATAATGAGATTCAAATAAGATCTAAACTAATGCGACCAATTATGTAACCTGCTGATCTATCGGCAAGAAAATCCCTAAAAAATGGCAATTTAATTGAAATAAAAAACAGTGAAAAGCTAACAATAAGAATAAATAATGATATAAAAATTCAATATAAATTTTCTTTTTTAAGGAATATTTTTTTGCTTGTATCAACATCAAAACTTTGAATAGTTCCATTGTTTATTTTAAAATTTCTTAAAGCAAAAACAAAAACAATAACAGTAGTTAAAAGTAAGATTACAATTACTATAATTGATGCAATTATTAGTCAAATATCAGCAACGCCTCTATGAATTGGATAACCAATTCTTGGTGCCAATTCAAATCCTTTTTCTTTGAGATTTGACAATAAATTTTGCTCGCTTTTATTATAAAAAACACTTAGTCTTAAAGGTTTGTTTTCATTTATTGAATCAGCAAAAAGTTGGACTACATTTTGGTTAAATTCTATTTTATTTGCTTCATCAGATTCAAAGATTCCACTAATTTTAAAAGTAAAACGATGATCTTTGAAAAATAAAAAATTAATATCTTTTATTTTAAAAGTTATTTCATCACCTACATTTAAATTTAAATTGGAATTTTTACTTAAATGATTAATTAGACCTTGACTAACAAGAATTTCGTTTTTATTTTCAGTAAAACGACCTGTTTTAAGCTTTTTATCTTTTTTATCAAGATTAAAATTTTCATTAAAATATAAATCAGAAAATAAATCAGAAAATGTAGAAAAAACTTTAGAACCAACAGCATTTTCTGTATTTGAAGTTTTTACATTATAATATACTAAATTTTTAACTAAAGATTTAAAAAACCCATTTTGATCTTGGTATTGATTGAGAAATATTTTTGACTTATCAAAAATATTTTCAACTAAATTTTTATAACTATTATCGGATATTAAAATAAAATCATCTCTATAACTATTAGCAAATCCTACTGTTCCTACAATTTTAAATTTTTTAGTATAAATTAATAATTCATTTTCATTAGTTAAAGGATGTTTTATTCAATATTTATAATCAATATAATCGCCAATTTTAACTTCTTTTAAATTAGCATAATCTTGTGAAACTATTATTTCATCATTATTTTCTAAAAATTTACCTTGAAAATTAGTATAGTTTTTCATATCATTTTTAAAAAAATCATTGATTTCAACTGGCAAAATTTTAGTTCATAAGCCAGAACTAAATGAGTCTTTATTACTAAAATCGCCAAATTCTAATTCTGATTCACCATTTGAAATATATTTAACAGATTTTAAGTTTTTTATTTCTGAAATTTCGTTATTTCCAAACTCTTCGCCATTTTTTTTGACAATAGTTATTCGTTGATTTTGCGAATTATAAATGGGTAAGTCAAAATTTTTATCAGCTTCTCATAAAAATAAAAAAAGTAAAATTGAAAAAATTGAAAAAATTATAAAGAAAAATAATAAAAATCAATTCCTTCGAAGATTAGTTTTTAAATATTTTGAAAAAATTAATGGACTTGTGAATTTTTTTTCTTTTGTTTCTTTCATAAAAAAACACCTTAATTTAGCTATATTAATAAATGTCGTAATCTCTAATTAGATTACCGTTTTTATCAATTGCAAGTTCTTCTTCAAAAATTTCTGGATATGAATAAATCTCACCATTTGCACTTAATAATTTTTGTTTAGGTGGATGATTTTTTATATAATCATCATCTATTTTAAATCCTCATCAATAACCCATTGATCAAAAACTTCAAATATCTCATTTAGAAATAAGTAAATTAGAACAACCTGATCATCCAAAATTTACAAGATATTTTTCTGTATCTGGATCATATCCATATAAAACAATGTTGTGACCACCACTAAAATTAGCAAAAGATACCATAACTGGCATTCTATTTTTAAGTAAAAAAGTTTCAGGGTTACTTGAATGCATAAAATTGGCAGAATAATCAGTTGTTATGTGGTTTTTTATTTCTTTTCCTTTTAGAAATTTTTCTAATGTGCTAGTGAAATAAGAAGCATACTTAACATCTTGGTATTTATCATTAAGTTCAAACAATTGATATGGAAGTGAATTATATGTAGTAGTTTTATCTTTAGATTTTTTATATTTATAATATTTATGTTCTGCAACACCATCACTTAAGTTATGAGAATAATTATTTTTTATATCAAAATATCTATCAATTTCTGCATCAGTAAATATTCCAGATGCAATGAATGTTTCGGCATATTCTAACATTAAAGACATAGCAATATATTCACAAAGCCCGCCTTTCCCAGGACCCCTTTGATGTTCAATATAGCCAAGTTTTGAATATGAATCTTTTGCCTTAAATCATCAGGAATTGTCAAGACCGATATTAAAAGAATAAAGATTTTTAACCTGTACAGCATTATCTGCTATATCGCCAGGATCTGCAGATCCACGTTTTGCACGAAATTTATAATTAAAATATTCTTCTTTTTTAGTCTTGTTTTTTCTGTATTTAGTCTAGTTACACTTAAATATATATGTTTTTGATTCTTAATAACTTCAACTATTTTTTCATCTAATTTCTGTTTAGAAACTAACCCAAAATAGTCGCCATCAACTTGATAATGTAATGAAAATCCGGGTATATAAACGACATTATTTTTATCAAATAATTCCTTATCAAAACTAGCATTTGCAATTTCATTAGTTTCATAATTTTTAGGAGTTATTATTAAATAATGATTAGTAAATTGTAAAAATAACAGTGGTTGATCGAAAATGTTTTTTAGAACTCTATGATATAAAAAATCCTGAGTTGTATTAGTTTTTTTAAATAATTCTGCTTTTGATGCTTTAATAAAAAAATCTAATTGTTGTTGATTTAAAATAGTTTTATTTTGATCTGCTTTTATGACAATGTTTTCAAATAAGCCAATCATTTTTAATTTTCCTATTTTGTAGTATTAAATTTTAAAAGAGCAATTAACAATTTAAAACAGATAGTGTATAAAAATATTTTTTTTGGGAGTGCTCACAATTTGTGAGTCAATTTTTTTTTCGTTATTTTACAAAATAAATTATACATCAAGTTTTTTATAAATACAAAAAAAACTTGGTTTTTAAAATTTTTGTGGTATAATACTAAGACAAATAAGAATTAATAATTTTGCTCTTTCAAAACTTAATATTTGCTTCCATTTGAAAGTATTTTTTTGTTTTTGCCTTTAAATTTGCTTGACTTTTTAATAATTTTTTTGATTAAAAATATTAAAAAAAGTGCTATAATTTTAAAGCAATAAGCGCCATCATAGCTCAGTCGGTAGAGCACATCCATGGTAAGGATGGGGTCGCAGGTTCGATTCCTGTTGTTGGCACCATATCTTTTTGACCAATGATGCTAAAATAAAAGCATCTTTTTTAATTTTTTTTCAAATAAAATATTTGAAAAATTTAAAGGAATTGAATGAAATCTGCTACTGTCTTATTTGTTGGTGATATTTTTGGCGCGCCTGGTATAGAAATGTTTAAAAATCAACTTAATATTTTGAGAAAAAACTATAATTTTGACTTAATAATAGTTCAGGCTGAAAATATAACCGGCAGAAAAGGGCTAAATAAAAGGGATTATTTATATTTAAAAGAGCTTGGTGTTGATATTTTTACTATTGGCAATCATGTTTGATCTAATCCTGAAATTGCTCTAATTATTGATAATCCAGATATTGTTAGGCCGCTAAATATTGACAAAGAATATAGTGGCAAAGGTACTACTACAATTTTAAAAAATGGAAAAACGTTCAGAATAACTTCACTTTTAGGTGTGGCATTTAATAAGTTAGTCAAACCTTGAAATCACCAGTTTGCAGATAATTTTTTTGATGCAATTGACAAAGTTATTGCCGAAGATGATGCTGATTTTCATATAGTTGATTTTCATGCTGAGACAACAAGTGAAAAAAATGTGCTTGGAATTTATCTAAATGGTAAAATTAATGCGCTTTTAGGAACTCACACCCACGTTCAGACTTCTGATGCTAGAGAATTATCGCTTGGAACACTTTTTATAACTGATGTTGGAATGACAGGTCCTGCAAATGATGCAATTGGTGTAAAATTCCTTGATGTTTATAATAGAATTCGCTATAATAAAAGTACAAAATTTCAAACTTCGGACAATGATTGCCAATTTAATGCTGTTATTTTGGAAATAACTGATAATTTAAAAAACCAAAAAATTATACCAATCAATATTTATAAATAAATTTTTGATGTATAATTTTTTGGTTTTTTAAAATTTGGTTTGAACTAATTCTGAGTTTCCCAATTTGATGGCAAAAATTCACTTTTTAGTGAATATAAATGGGAAAACATACAAGTAAATCGGTGTTTTTTGAATGTAAAACCTTAATTTTTATTGGTAGCATTTACTAGCATTTTAAGTAATTTTATGGTATAATTATACATTATGAAAAAACAAAATTTGTTTTTATTTAATGTTTGAGGATCTTCAAAAGATAAACCATATAAATATGTTGGCTGAACACAAGGTTATGGCAAAGGTGCAAAACGTTGATTTAGTTTAGGAAATGAGCGGAATTTGGAAAAAATTAATCCAAATGCTGTTCAAATTATCAAAGAAAAATTGAAATTGTTTTCAAATTTAGATGACAAAGATAAAGTCAAGGCTATTTTACTTGATTCTATTAAAAATTCCACCATAATCGAAAGTTCGGTTTTTGTTGGTGGGGAATTAATTGAAAAACTTATTGAAAAGCACAATATTTTTGAATCACTTCCTAAAAGTAGACATAAAAATATGAAGGAAATTTTTAACTACTTAATTTCAAAACGGATCACTGATCCTGGCAGTATTATTAATGCTTTTGATAAAAAGGATGACTACTCAAATCAAATAAATACTTCCAAAAATAGCTTTTATAGACTCTTAGATCTTGTCTTTGAGTCACAAAATCAACTTTTAAATAGTGTCAACAAAATGGTAACAAGTGAACTTGGAAAAAGGGACAGTGAATTTTATTTTGATTCATCAACAGTCTATTTTGAGACATTTGAAAGAAATGGATTAAGAATTCCTGGTTATTCTAAAGATGCTAAATTCAAAGAAGACCAAATTGTCATTGGCTAGCGTGCGATAAAAATGGTATTCCTTTTCATATTAAAGTTTTTAAAGGGAATACCGGCGATTCTAGTACATTAATCCCTTTTGTATTAGATGTTGAATCCAAATATAATATCAAAAATATGACAATAATCGCTGATCGTGGCATGTCAACAGCCGCAAATATTCGATTTCTTGAATCAAGAAACTATAATTTCATTATTTCTTATCGTGCAAAGGTAGGAACTCAAAAATTTAAAAATTATTTACTAGATCTAAGCGATTATGTTAATGTAAATGCGGATTTTAAGTATAAAAAAGAAGAATTTTATTCATCTTATAAGAATAAAAGATACACCGAAAATATCAGAAGAAGAATTATTACTTACAGTACAAAAAGAGCAATAAAAGACAGCAAAGCGCGCGAAGAGCAAATCCAAAGTTTTATTAAAAAACAAAATAAAGATGGTTTTATTGAGCTAAGCAAATTGTTTGGTAAAAAACCTAAATATTTTAAGCAAATTTCAAACATGAAATTTGAATTAGATCAAAGTAAAATTGACAAAGACAAACAATTTGATGGCTACTATGTTTATGAAACAAATATGCTAAATTTGAATGTCTTAGACATAGTTGAAAAATACCAAAAACAGTCAAATATTAAAGCTAATTTTAGAAGTCTAAAAGGTTTATTGAATATTCGACCTGTATTTTTAAGAATTGACGATCATATCCTAGCTCATATACTTTTGTGTTTTATCTCACTAGTTATTTTAAAAACTATAATTTTTAAAATTAACAGACATATTAGTGAAAACAAGTTACTCCAAAACAATCTATTAACTGAAGTTGGTTTAGTAACGATGTTGCAAAAATTAAGACAAAGAGTTGAATTCAACACTTTAGATCAACAAATGATATTTAAAAATCGCGAAGGTGTCCCTAGTGATCCAAATATTTGAAATAGGTATGATTTTTACTTTGATATCTTAATAAATCACTAATAAAATTGTAATTAACTTTTGCCAAAAAAGCTAAAAAAGTGCCTAAAACCCGAGACTTTTTTAAAATTACCTTATCAAACTGCCAAACTAGGAAATAACTGATAATTTAAAAAACCAAAAAATTATACCAATTAATATTTATAAATAAACTTTTTGATGTATAATTTTTTGGTTTTTTATAAAATTTTATTTGAACTAATTACTTATTCGGAAATGGCATATTTCTGCGTCTTTTATCAAGTATTCTTTTCCCTCAAGACGAATTTTACCTTTTTCTTTAAGTGCTTTTTCGCTTTTGAACTCAATAAAATCCTCATATGCGATAATTTCAACTCTTATGAATTTTTTGACAAAATCAGAGTGAATAATCCCACTACAATCAACTGCACTTGTGTTTTTCCTAAATATTCATGAGCGAACTTCTTTTTTTCCAACAGTAAAAAAAGTTGCTAGCCCAAGAAGTTTAAAACTATTAAGAACAAGAAAATCAAGAGATGACTTCTCTAGTCCAAATTCTTGTAAAAAGAGTTGTTTTTCATCTTGATCAAGTTGGGAAATTTCGTGTTCTAAGGCTACACAAATTGGGATTAAAATTGCATTTTCCTTTTCAAGATAAGTTTTAAGCTCAGAAAAATATGGATTTTTTAGGGGATCGCTAACAGATTTTTGGTCAATGTTAGCAACATATAAAATAGGTTTTATACTTAAAAGTTGCCAATTTTTGATTATTTGACGCTCATCATTGTCTAAAGTCAAATCGCGTAATGATTTATCTTTTTGTAAATGATCTTTTGCTTTTTTAGCAAGTTCAAATTCAACTTTTGCTTGTTTGTCGTTTGTATTGTTGATTTTTTTACTAAGTCGCAAAATAATTGACTCAATTGAACTTAAATCGGCAAGAATGAGCTCTAAATTTATCGTTTGGATGTCAAAAATAGGATTCACTTGATTATTAACGTGAATTATTTTTGAATCATCAAAACAACGCACAACATGAACTAGACAATCAACATTGCGAATATTTTCGAGAAATTTATTGCCTAATCCCTCACCTAATGAAGCTCCTTTTATTAAACCAGCAATATCGACAAAAGAGTAAGTAGAAAAAACAATTTTATTTGGCTTAACAATATCGGCTAAATTAATTAGTCTTGGATCACGTATTTCAACAGTTGCAATGTTTGAGTCTATTGTTGCAAAGGGGTAATTAGCAATTTCAACATTCATTTTTGTCAGTGCTGAAAAAAGCGATGATTTTCCGACATTAGGAAGTCCAATAAGACCTGCTTTTAGATTCATATTATATTTTTATGACTAAACTCGAGTTTTATCGTAACTTCCCCGGATTCTGTCACCAACAAACGGAAGTAAAGCGACAAAACGTGCTCTTTTAATTGCTAGTGATAATTTACGTTGGTGTTTTGCGCAATTACCTGTAATTCGTGAAGGTTGAATTTTTCCAAAAGAGTTAATATAACGTTGAAGCACTTCAATTGATTTATAGTCAATGTAAGAAAGTTTAGCTTCACAAAATTGGCACACTTTTTTTTTGAATTTTTTAGCGTATTTTTTGTTCATTTTTGCATTCCTTTTTAATTTAATTTGTTAGGATCAAGATCATCAATTTCTCATTCAGCAAATGGATCTCTATCATCATCGCTAATTTCAATATTAGTTTCATCAAAATTCATTGGCGGTTCTGTCTGAAAAATATTATCCTCGTGAAATGATCTTTTATTATTTTGGGGAAGTTGAAAATCATCAAATATTGGTTCAAAAGTTGGTTCACTAACTTTTTGAGCTAATTTTTGGCGACGCATTTCTAATTGTTCTTTAGTTTCTAATAAACGAAAGTAGTCAACATTTACTTCATAATTAGTAAGATAATTTGTTGTATTTGACATAACACGATTAGCTTGTAAAGAACCTTCGATTGCTATCAAACTTCCTACGGTAATTAGTTTGTCGAGCGATGTTGCATTTTGTCGTCAAGCAACTACGGGAATAAAATCAGTAATTGTAGGCGAATTTTGATTATATTTTCGTCTATCAATTGCTAAATTAAATCGAATAAAATTAACATTTGACTTTGTTGTCATAAATACAGGTTTAGAAGAAACGCGTCCAATTAAAATAATTCGATTCATAATTTTTTTATAGTTTTTATCTATTTTTATTTATTGACTAAAATAGATAAAAACTATTGGGATTCCTGTATTTTTTTAGCACTATCAGCACCAGTTTCTGGTTGGTTTGCTGAAGAAGATGAATTTGAAGTTTTTCCGCGTTGGGATAAGTTAGCCTTATCTGAAGACTGTTGGGCAAAACCTTGTTTTGCGCCGCCTTGAGTATTAGGTCTAAAATTTCGACGTTGAAAAGGTTTATCAGTTTTTTCTGCTTGGTTAGGTGAGTTTTGGTCTTGACGAGTTCGTGTCGCTGATTTGAAATTAGGTCTATCTGAATGATCACGTCTTGCATTTGTTCTTTTATGGCGATCGGCATTTTTTGGTTTTTGGTTAAAACCTTTTTCAGAGTCAAGATTAATTATCAAGTATCGTCAAATTGATTTGGTAATATTCGCGCGGCGAACAAATTCTTCAATTAAATTAGCTGGCGAATCAAGATTAATTAAAAAATATTGTGCAGTTTTTGATTTTTTAATAGGGTAAGCAAGACTTGAATTTTCAAGCTTAACAAGTTTGTATGACGAATTTTGACTAAAAGTAGTAGACAGCAAATTTTCTAATATTGTTGCTTCTGCTTTTGGGTCTAAAATTGTCATTATTTCGTATTTTGGCATATTAATTCTCCTTATGGGCTTGTGGGTTATAAAAATAACCAAGGATGTTTTACTAAATTTAAAACTAGTTTGAAATTATAACATGAAAAACTAAAAAAAATAAAAAAATTAACTAAATTATTTTAGTTAATTTTCCTTGGTCTAATTATATTATATATGGCGCGCCCGGAAGGAGTCGAACCCTCAACCTCTTGGGCCGTAACCAAACACTCTGTCCAATTGAGCTACGGGCGCATTACATTTTGGAGGCACCAACCGGACTCGAACCGGTACATCAAGGTGTTGCAGACCTATGCCTTACCATTTGGCTATGGTGCCATTGCCTAAAAACCATCAAATATAATTATAGCAGATTTTAATTTAAAACAAAGAAATTTTTCATTTGTTTTTCTAGAAAGTGGTTCACTTTAAAATATTAAACTATTTTTCGGAATCTTGTTGTGCAAGTATTTGAGTTAAAATCTTAATTAATTCTTGTTTTTTTAACTGTTCAAAACCAGAAATTTCTAATTTTTTGGCAATTTCGTGTAATTGTGGTAAATCTAATTTTTCAAGTGCGATTTTTATTTTTTCTTCTTTTGTTTGATGTTTGTTTTGAGCTTCTTGGGTTTGTGTGTTTTCAGGGTTATTTGCTTGTTGTGAATTCATTGGATTTTGGTGACCTAAGTCAAAAATATTCATAAATTCAGAAAATGCTTTAGGATCTTTTTTCATTTCATCAATACGTTTTTCAATAATGACTAATGTTCGAGAAAGTTTGAATATTGACTTAATTCTAAGCACTTTTGTATAGAAAAATGGAATTAAAATAAAAATTAACGCAATAAGAATTATTTGAATAGTCAAAATTACGGCAAAATTTTGATTATTAAGACTTAAATTTCCAATTATTACTACTGTTGAATTTATTATTGAAAGAGCAGCACTGGAAAATGAAACGAACGAGAAAAAAAAGGAACGATCGCCAATAGGTGCAAAATCTTTTGCTTTATATGATGTAAAGATAGAATATACATAAAAAAATAAATTTGCAGCAGTAAATAAAATTGATAAAATCGAAAAAGCTCGACCAATGTTTTTAATATCTAAATCTAAAAAAAGTTGTACACTTAAAAAAACACTTAGTAAAAGGAGTAACACCGGATAAGAAAAAATTCAAATTCGGTATTGCTTTTTTTCATTTTTTCACAACTCAGCCACTGATGGAACTTTATTTTTTCCAAATGGATTTTCTCAAACCATACACCCTCCAATATAAATTAGTATAATATAATTATAAAATAATTTAAAATAATATTATAAAAAAAGATGAATATTTAACCTAAAGTTTGGAAAATTGATTTATTTCCTTGTTTTGATAATTGTACCAAATTCGGTCAATTTTGGAAATTTTATCAATTTTTTTTGCAATATCACTAAATTCTTTTGAGGTTAAAAGCGCGGTAAAAAAGGAGCAAAAGTCAGTGGCATATTTTTTATTTCCCTGAAATTTATTAAGACCAACAATCATTGTGTAATTTTCGTTTTTTCAAAGCAGTCCGCGAAAAAAATATAAATTTTTAGTGTATGAAACTTCCTCAATAATTCAAGTTTCACAATAATTTCCTTCAAGAAAAGATAAATAATAGTCTCAAACTAATAATTTAGCTTTGATTTGATTAAATAAGCTCCGGTTTGTATGAATATTTCATTTTTGAAAATTAGTGAATTTTTTTGATAATTTTCCGTTGTTAATAAGACTTATTATTTTTCTTGTTGGCCAGTCTTTTAAAAATGGTATTTTTTTAAGGCCAATTCCATGTGGAAAATCAAGTAAATTTGGCTTAATTGCAAAAACTTTTTCAATTTGATTGCACCAAATTGCTATTGTTCGATATTGTTCAACAACCTTTTGGTATCTTAGCAGATTTTCTTGAATTTTATTAACTCAATGATTAATTGAATCCATTTTACCCTTTTATTAAAATTTTTAATTGTGCTTTTTTCAATAAAGTTAAGTAAAAAAGATATTTTTAGCATAAAAAGTAAAAAATAATTATTTTTTTTACTTTTTATTAGCTTAGTCTGTTGTTGTAATTGTTTTTGTTTCAACAGGCAGTCCTAAACCTGAAAGTTGACTTTGAAGTGATGCGTTTTCTACATAAATTTTGTTAAAAGTAGCACTTTTCTTTGCCACATCAACAAATTTGGACAATTGACTAAAAGCATCGCCAGAAAATGAACTACCAGTTATATAAAGTGGAATATTTGAAAGAGTTTTTCCATTTTCATCTTTTATATAAATTCCCGGTTGTTGGATAGGACCATTAACAAGTCTTGTAGTAAATTGGGAATTTTCAAAATCACTTGCTTGAACTTTATATACATAATTTGATCCTGTTGAGCTAGAATCGTTTGTTTTTGAGGCGCCAAAATATAAATATTGGAAAAGTAAATTAACATGCCCAGGATTTTTTTGCGATTCAGCTTCAACTTCTCAACTTTGGAGTTTTTCGTTAAAAAGTTTCTCTGTTTTAGCAAAATCTATCCCTTTTAGCGTCTTAATTTTTTTAGATGAAGAAAAATCAAGATGTAATGGATATCCTCCTCTACCACCAAAAGTTCCTTGGAAAACACGTTGATTAATTTTTGAACTAAAAGCAATTTCAAGTCCCTCATTAACTTTGGCAGCATCATCACCCTCGTCTCAACGGAGAGTATCAAAAATAATTGATCCAGGAATTTTTTCTCCAGGTTGGACTAACTTAATATCACCTTTATTTATATAATCAAAAGAAATAAAGTCCACATTTTTTAGGGCATTAGGATTAATTGCTCAATTACTTTCGTTGGTCCGTGAATTTGTATAGAGTTCTAGTTCGCTTAGTTTGCTGAATTTTTCAAGTCCGCGAAGACCATTAACTGCTTGGTGGTCATCTAAAAAGAGTGAAACTTTTTGCATTTGTGGTGGCAATAGTTCTAAAATTTCTTTTATATTTTGGGTTTTATGTTTTGCCCCGACATTTTTAAGAACAATTGCCTTGATTGAATTATCTTTATTAGCGGCATTTTTCATAATCTCGGCAAAAGCTTTAAAAGCAACATCATCATCGGCATTTAGAACTAAAGTTTTAAATTCTGAAAGACTACCAGCGGTATTTCCAGGGGCACGAGTGTATTTTATCAGTGAAATGCTACCGTTAGAAAATCCCTTACCATTGGTAAGACTACTAATTTCTGAACTTACATTAGTGTCATTTCATCCTTCATATTTTAGCGAACCAATTTGAGTTGCATCATATCTTGTTCATTTTGAATCAACGGCATTTAATCTTCTTTTATTATCTGCCTTAATTCCATTTACGACAACATTGACTTTTGGTTCTCATCCATCGGTTTCAGGATCAGGAGTGTAGCCATCTTTTATCATTTGTAATTCTTCTTTTGTAAAAGGTTGGTCAAGTTGTCTTCGTTGCTCAATCACTTTTAAGTAATTTTGTTCGCGCTCAAGATAATTATTTGCAACTCAGCGAGAGTATTTATAGCCCTCAAGATAGGATTCTAGAGTAACTTTTGGTTTACCATCTTCTCCAACTGGCGCATATTTTTTATAGTGCTCGTCAATAATTGAAATAACACGGTTTGCTTCGTCAACTTCGGCTTGATATTTATCTCTTTCGCGTCTAACCTCGGCGATTTTCCGGTCTTGTTGTTTTCTTCACAAACCAAGGGCGCGTTGATAAGCTGAATCACCAAAATTAACAGCAGGTGAGTTATTTCTATTTTGAACTTGTGGTTGACTTACTGTTCTTGAAGTTGAAATTGTTGGCCGAGAAGATATAGTTCTGGTCGGACTTTGGCGCGCAGGTGTTGTTCGAATAGGGACGGTTGATTCAATAGTTTGAATTCTTTTTACAGGTTTAGGTGTTATTTTTTCAGGTAAGGGCTCAATTTTTTCTATTTTTGGTGTTACTATTTGTGGTTTAACTGGATTTTCAATTTTTTCTTTAGGTGTTTCTATTTTTGGCGGAACAAAAACAGTATTAGCTACTGGCGAATTAAATCCAGTATCATTTGGCTGATTTTTTGAAATTATTGAAGGCGCTTGAGTTGAATAACTAACTTCATTGGATAAAAAATCAAAATTAAGTAATGATTGATTAATTGAAAACAAACTTAAAGATAACAATGCTGTTGCCATTGCTACAATTACAACTTTTCGACGACGGGAAAAATATAGTTTCATACTTGCCTCCAAATTTTCTTATTTATTAAAGATGTTTGATTTTAATAATACTTATAATAAATTTTACCAACTAAGTCTGATTTTAGCGGTAAATTTATATTTTTAGCAACAAAAAATCATATTAGCCACCTTTGAAAACTTTTTAAAATTAAAAATTATACACTAAAAAAACTAAAGTCCAAATTATTTAGATAAATTAGTTTAAAAAATTCGCCCAACTCGTTTTTATTCCCGAGTTTCCCAGTTTGATGAGATAATCTTAAAAAGTGTCCGATTTTAGCCGCTTTTTTAACTTTTTTGGCAAACTTAGGAAAAATAACCATCAAGACAAAAACACTAAATTTTAAATCTGACCATTACGAAAGAAAAATCTACTTATTGATAAAATAAAGCAAACTAAAAAAGCTAAAATTTTGACTTAAAAAGCAAAATTATAAAATATTTAAACTACTTTTTTAGCTTAAAAATACTGGCAAAAATCAATTCAAGGATAAAATAACAAAAATCATAAAAAAAATACAACTACTATTTAAACTCAATGTAAATAGAAAACTCGTTTTTACTTACATTGAGCCTAAAAAAATATATGAAGTTTTGAAAGAACAATAATTAAAAGCCATAAATTTGTAGATTTCTAAACGATTAAATTTAAGGCATTCCATTATATTTAAAGCCATAATGGAAAAAATGGCATTATCTGAGTTTATTGTGCCAAAAACATAACTAATTCCCCCTTAATTCAATATCAAAATTTATTCTTTTATTCTTAGTGAAGCTAATTATAACACAATTTTATTTTAGACCAAACATTTTTTTTTTTTTTTTGCAAAGGGTTAGTTTTAAAATAATAAAAATTAAGATTTTAGGTCAAAAAACACGGATTTACAGGTATTTTTTCACTTTGTATTCATTAAAAAGTGAATTTTGCCATTAGGCTGGCAAACTCAGGAAAATTGTCCGCCTAAAAAACTTAATCTTTATTTGACACTCAACACTCATTTTTGTAAACTTTAGTCTCAATGCTGATTAATTTTGGCTGCAAAATATAAAAAAAAAAAAAAAAACTTTAGGGCAGGCCCTAAAGTTTGTGTTAGATAAAAGATTTTTTATTTAATAATTTCAGTTACTGTTCCGGCTCCAACAGTTCTTCCACCTTCGCGAATTGAGAATTTAGTTCCTTGCTCAACAGCAATAGGGGCGATAAGTTCAACAGTAAGGTCAACATTATCTCCAGGAATTACCATTTCACGGCCAGCTTCAAATTCAATTCCACCAGTAACATCGGTTGTACGGAAATAAAATTGAGGTTTATAATTTTTGAAAAATGGAGTATGTCTTCCACCTTCTTCTTTTTTAAGCGCGTAAATTGCTGCTTTAAATTTAGTGTGGGGAATAATTGTTTTTGGTTTTGCAATAACTTGCCCACGCTCGATATCTTTACGGTCAACACCACGAAGAAGAACTCCGGCATTATCTCCGGCCATTGCAGATTGAAGGTTTTTGTTAAACATTTCAATTCCGGTTACAACTGTTTTTTTAGGTTCAGGACGGTAGCCGACAATTTCAACCTCTTCATTTAGTTTAACTTGTCCTCTTTCAACTTTACCAGTAGCAACAGTTCCACGACCTGTAATAGTAAAGACGTCCTCAACTGCCATTAAGAATGGTTTATCCATTTCACGAACTGGGGAGTCAATATATGAATCAACTGCATCCATTAGTTCAAGAACTTTAGCTTCTCATTCAGGTTTTCCTTCAAGAGCACCACGAGCTGAACCACGGATTATTGGGGTGTTGTCTCCATCAAAGTCGTATGAAGAAAGAAGTTCACGAATTTCAACCTCAACAAGGTCAACCATTTCTTCTTCACCTTCAAGTAAGTCAATTTTGTTTAGGAAAACAACCATTTTTGGCACACCAACTTGTTTTGAAAGAAGAATGTGCTCACGAGTTTGGGGCATTGGACCATCTGTTGCGGCAACAACAAGAATGGCACCATCCATTTGCGCTGCTCCTGTGATCATATTTTTAATATAATCGGCGTGACCAGGGCAATCAACATGGGCATAGTGACGCTTATCTGTGCTATATTCGATGTGGGCTGTATTTATTGTAATTCCACGTGCTTTTTCTTCAGGGGCTGCGTCAATAGAAGCATAATCCTTTGCTTCAGCTAGACCTTTTTTTGATAATACAGTTGAAATTGCCGCTGTTAGAGTGGTTTTTCCGTGGTCAACATGACCAATTGTCCCAATATTGATATGCTCTTTTGAACGGTCAAAATCTTTTTTTGCACCAGTTTTAACAACTGCCATATTTTTCCTTTCTTTTACTTGTTTTAAAACAAACTAAAAACCACCATTGAATAGCCTTGCAACTATTTCCTATCCTATTTAGTTAGTTTTAAGTGCTAGAAATTTTCAAAAATTCTCAATTTAATTTTCAAGGTTAATTATACCAAAAAAATCGAAAATTATTTTGAGAATTTTTTATGTTTTTCATTTTATACCTTTTTTGACAAATAATGAGCTGAACTATCGAGATAATTATACAACAAAAGTCCTATTATTTGAAAATAAAGTCATAAATTTGTTGGTAAGTCTCAACCGGAATAAATTTGATTGAGTTTTTAACCTCATCAGGTAGATCAACAAGATTTTTTTCGTTTGACTGGGGAATAAAAATTGTTTTAATTCCGCTTTTGTAGGCGCCAAGTGATTTTTCCTTTAGGCCGCCAATTCCAAGCACTTTTCCACGCAGAGTGATTTCGCCAGTCATTGCAATATCGTGTGAAACCGGTTTTTGGCTAAGGGCAGAAATTATTGCGGTTGTAAAGGTTATTCCAGCTGAAGGCCCATCTTTTGGAACTGCACCTTCTGGGACATGAATGTGAATCAAAGTGTTTTCAAAATCAAAGTCAATTCCAAAATCTTTAGCTTTAGACTGCACGTACGAAAGGGCAATTCGGGCTGATTCTTGCATTACATCTTTGAGTGAACCAGTTAGTTTAATATCACCACGCCCAGGAATTGTGCTAACCTCAATTTGGAGAGTTGAACCTCCAAGTGGTGAGTATCCTAGTCCATTTACAGTTCCAATTTGCGGACTTGCATCAACAGGATCGGGGTCAAATTTTTCAATTCCTAAAAGTTCACGGGCAAATTCAACATCAATTTTAAAGTTCTCAGGAAGTTTGTTTTCAAGCAGTCTTACAATAATTTTTCGTGCAATTTTGTCAAAAACCCGTTTTAATCCCCGGACACCTGCCTCACGAGTATAGTAGCGAATTAGGTAGTCAATAGTCTGATCATCAATTGGGAAATATTTTGGATCTAAGGCATTTTCTTTTAGAACTGCAGGAATTAAATGTGATTTTGCAATTTGCAGTTTTTCAAGAAAAGTGTAAGATGAAAGCTCAATTATCTCAACCCGGTCAAGTAAAGGCTCAGGAATATCATGAATTTCATTAGCTGTGGCAACAAAAAGAATTTGTGATAAGTCATATTCAAGTTCTAAATAATGATCTTGGAAAAAACGGTTTTGTTCTGGATCTAGAACCTCAAGCATTGCCGCAGCTGGATCACCTTTGAAATCTGAACCCATTTTGTCAATTTCATCAAGTAAAATTAGTGGGTTTGAAACGCCAGCTTTTTTTAGAGCTTGAATAATTTTTCCAGGAAGCGCACCAACATATGTCCGACGGTGACCTCTTATTTCAGCCTCGTCCCGAACACCTCCAAGTGAAATTTTAACAAATTCTTTGCCAATTGATTCAGCAATTGCCATTGCAATTGAAGTTTTTCCGGTTCCTGGAGGACCAACAAGAGTTAAAATTGGAATTGAGTTAGTTCTTCCTTTGTGAACTTTTGAGCTAAGGAATAAATTTGAATCACAATAATCACCGTCGATTTTCTCAAGGGTTGGCTCTTGATTTGACTGTGAACGCCGATGAATTAGGGCAGCAAGATATTCAATTATTCGCTTTTTAATTTCTTCAAGTCCATAATGGGCTTCTTCAAGTTTTTGGCGAACATTTTGAATATCTAAAATGTCTTTTCTTACACGTCTTCAAGGTAGCGCAACTAGTAAATCAAGGTAATTTTTGGTAATATTAGATTCAGGTGAAGTAGCCATCATTGATTTTAAACGGTTAGCTTCACGTTTTATTGTTTTTGCAACTTCTTTAGGGAAAATTAATTTTCCAATTTCTGAGTGTAAAAGCTCTTCAATTTCATCTTCATAACGCGAGTCTTCGCCTAATTTTTTACGGATTGCCTTAATTTTTTCTTTTAGGATAAATTCTGTTTGTTGTTTGTCAAGGTTAGATTTAAGAATAACATTAATTTCATCTTCTAGACGAATTTGTTCATTAAAGGCATGAACATGCTCGTATAGTTTTTTAATTTTAGAAGCATAAGAATTTAGCGCAAATAAATGGTATTTTTGTTGATAGCTAAGACTAACTGATGAAGATAATGTGTTTGTTACACCTTTGATGAATTCATTTTTTTCAACTTCGGTGTTACTATTTTGAAATTTATCAACAACCAAAAGAAGTTCACCTGGCATCTTAAAGTTCTTTGTTTTTCTTCCAAACTCAAGTAAATCATTAATTAAACTTACATGAATTTCCCGATTTTTTATAATTTCGCGAGTTGATTTAATACTTATTTGGTCAGCTTTTACATTATTTGGGTCAGTTATTAAATCTACAACTTGAACTTTTTCAAGAACAGTAAAATCTAAAATTACGGTTTGTCAATCGCTTTTATCGGGTCTAGTTTTTGCGCGATAACTTTGAACTCTAATTAGAGAAGCATATTTAGAAAGTTCATCAATGTCAAGAACTCTTGGTAAAAAGTCGTTTTCAATTTTTGGATCTACAGTTAGCTTTTCGTTTTCTGAAGTTTTAACTTTAGAAGCATCAGTAGTCCCTGATTTGTTTTGCTCAGCGCCTTTTTTGTTAAGTTGTTCATCAATAATTTCTTCTTCAAATAAATCTACTTCTTCATTTTCTTTACGGTAAACAATCAACAATTCCTTGTTTGTTAAAGTTGTCCGTGAAGTTGAATGGTAAATTTCCCTGAGAATTTTAATTGATTCAGGGTCACTAAAACTAATAGTTTGTTGAGCAGTGTTTGGAAAATAAATATCATCTGATGCAACTAAAAATCGGTATGAATGAACTGGCATAATAAAAACTCCTCAAATGTCCTTTGATTGTTTATTTGAATTTTTCTAGATAATTATATCACAAAAACTAAAAAAATTTTAACAACTCAAAAAAATTAGCAAAATTATAAAAAATATTTTTATTATAAAGAAGTTGTGGTTTTATAAATTGTTTAGTTTAGCATCTTATTTTTGTGAAAATGTTCAATAATCATGTAAATAGGAAAAGCTAAAATTGATTGGATAGCAAAATTTGCAAGATTAAAAGGAATAAAAACACTAAAAATAAAAGACCAATACGAAAAATTTGCGTTTTCAGAAAAACTTTTTTGAATATCGTCTCACTTTTTATAAACTAAGTTGAGCGATACTGAATCTATTATATTAAAAAGTTTTAGATAAACTGGAAAAATCAAAATTCCGTTTAAAAAAGTCATCATTAAACTGGTTGTAAGTGTTGAGATAATTAGTGATAAAATAATAAACCTTTTTATTTTAGCGAAATTTTTAAAAATTTTGATAAAAAGGTAACGAAAACCTAAAAATGAAAAAATGTATATTATTGAAGCTAAAAATAGTACAAAATGGCCAAAATAAATAATATCAATTCCGCCAAAATGGTTAAAAATAAGTCAAGGACCTATTGCAAACCTAACCAGAATGCAACAAAAACCTAAATAAAAATTTCCCAGTAAGAATATAGGTACTAAAAAAAGAGTAGATAAGTCAAATTTTAGCCCAAGATTTTGAAAAAACGGTCAGGAAAAATAATTGTGTGAAAAAATAAAAAAAAGTAACGAAAGACTAAATAAAATTCCAGTAATTGCAATTTTGAAATTAAAATTAGAATTTCAAGAAATTGAAGTTTTCAATTTTAATCCCCAAAAAAACGATCACCGGCATCACCAATTCCAGGAATAATGTAACCTTTTTCATTAAGTTTTTCATCTTTTTGGCTAAAAAAAATACTAACTTGCGGATATTTTTTGGCAATTTTATCAAGTCCTTCTTGAACAGTTAAAATTGTTGCAATAATTATTTTGTCAAACCCTTTTTCAATAAGGTAATCGATTGTACTAATTATCGAATTTCCGGTTGCTAAAATAGGATCTAAAATAATTGCAACTGAATTTGGGTTAGCCTTAGGTAAGTTCAGATAGTAAGTTGTATTTGAAAGATCTAAATTCCGTTTCATTCCCACGGGCGCAACTTTTGCATCAGGAACTAGATTCAAAAAAGGATCTAACATTGCAAATCCAGCGCGTAAAATTGGCACAAAAACAACAGAGTCGCTAATTTTCGTTCCTGAAAAAGGCTCTTGAAGAACAGATGTGCCACTAAAATATGTTGAATTAAGTTTGGCTAAAACAGGAAAGGCAAGTAAATAGGAAATTTTCTCAATCGCAGCCCGGAAATCAACTAAGGAAACATTTTGTCTTATTTTAGCAATTTCACTAGCAATTATAGGATGACTAACATTTACTTGCATAATTCTTCCTTTAAATTAAAATTAACTTTGAAATTAGAATTTTTAAAATTATAACATAATTTTAAAAATTCTAAGACTAATATTCAGATTTTTTATCGTCCAAATTTTCAATAATACTTACAGATTTAGAAGTCCCAAAACGAGTAGCACCTAATTTATAATATGTTTTAATATCTTCAATTGTGGAAATCCCGCCTGCTGCTTTTATTTGTAAGTTTTTACTTTTATTAGCACTCATTATTTCAATGTCTTGAATAGTTGCCCCGCGGTAAGAAAATCCTGTTGATGTTTTAATAAAATCTGCATTTGATTTGCTTACAATTTTGGTAGCTTCGGCAATTTCATTTGCTGATAAAAGTGCAGTTTCAACTATAACTTTAAGAATTTTTGTTCCAATTTCTTTTTTTATTTGGTTAATTTCATTGATAACAAAGTCAAATTCTTTTTCCTTAAATTTGCCGATATTCATTACCATATCAATTTCATCTGCCCCGTGCATTATGGCAAGATTGGCTTCTTTTTGTTTCACAGCGCTAACTTGATTTCCAAGCGGGAATCCAATTACAGTGACAATTTTAATATCAGTGTCTTTTAGTTCTTGTTTTGCTAATTTAACTCAAGTAGGTGCGATGCAAATAGCGCCAAAATTGTATTTTTTCGCTTCAGCAATTAGGTTTTTGATATCTTGAGAAGTTGTTTGGGCTTTTAAAATTGTGTGATCGATTAATTTATTGAAATTCATAAATCTCCTTTTAAAATAAAAAATATGTTTTTAAATTAGCCTAATTTAAAAACATATTTTCAACTTCTGGTTCAGGTTTTATTGAGAAAGTTTTTGCAATTAAATCCTGAATTTTGCTCAAATCAATCGGATTAGAGGAATAAAGGCTAAAAATTAACTGATCGTCTTGAACATATGTTCCAGATTCAACTTCTAGACAAATTCCGGCTTCATAGTCGATTTTTTGGTTTAATTTAGTACGACCTCCGCCTAAAAATGCAACAATTTTTCCAAAATTTATTGCATTTTCCCATTTTATATATCCACTTTGAGGGGCAAAAATTTGTTCCTTATATGCTGGAATTCAAAAGTTTGAAGACTGAATTGTCGCTGGATTTCCGCCTTGGGCTGCAACCATTTTTAAGAAAATTTCGTTTGGAAGTTCAGATTCAATAATTTTAGTAACTTTTTCACGGGCTTTTTCTATTTTTAGCTTTTCAATTTCAGAAAGTGTTTGGGCTACTAATTCTTTTGCAAAGTCAGCAAGTTGGGACTGTTGGCCTTGAAGAATCGCTAATGATTCAATAATTTCGTTTTTATTTCCAATCATTCTTCCAAGCGGGGCGTCCATATTGGTAATTTTAACAATTGTTTTTTTCCCAAATCTTTTCCCGAGCATTTTGATTTTACTTGCTAATTTTTTTGCCTGACCAAGATCAGTCATAAAAGCGCCACTACCACATTTTACATCAATTAAAATAACATCTGTGTCAGTAGCAATTTTTTTTGACATTATCGAACTTGCAATTAACGGAATTGACGAAACTGTTCCACTAACATCACGAAGTGCGTAAATTTTTTTATCAGCAGGAACAATTGCATTTGACTGTGCAGTAATTGCTATTCCGATTTTTTGAACTTGATCCAAAAAACTAGCTTCTGTCAGTTGAGTTTGAAATCCTGGAATTGACTCAAGTTTGTCGATTGTGCCACCAGTAAAACCAAGACCTCTTCCAGACATTTTGGCCACTTTGTAGCCAAGGGCAGCAAAAATTGGCCCTATTATTAGTGATATTTTATCACCAACACCGCCTGTTGAGTGCTTGTCAATTTTAACTCCGTTAATTTTTCTGAGATTTATTGTTTTACCTGATGCAATAATTTCACGAGTAAAGAAATAAAGCTCATCATCATCAAGGCCATTAATTAAAATTGCCATTAAAAAAGAAGAAAATTGGTAGTCGGCAATTAGGCCAGTTAGAAATCCATTAATCATGAAATGAATTTCTTCTTCGCTTAAATGTTCTTTTTTGACTTTTTTTTCAATAATTTCAAATAAATTCATATTTAAATAGCTCCAAGGGCAATTTCAATCATTTCTTCAAATTTTTCTTGTCTTGCTAAAGGATCAAGTGAAGTTTTGGTAATCAAGCTATCAGAAATTGTAAGAATCGAAGCTGCTTTTTTTTGCAAATGATTTGCTATTGTAAAAAGCGCAAAAGACTCCATTTCTACTGCTTGTGCTCTTGAAAGTTGGATTGTTTTCGATAAATCACGGTTAGAGTAAAAAACATCAGTTGAGTGAATATTTGTATAAGTCGGACTCAAACCTAATTTTTCAGCACTATGAAATAAATTAGCTACAAGTTCCAAATCTGGATAACTTAAATGAGATTGACCCTGACCTAAAAGTGCCGGAAATGAACAAGAATCTGACCAAGCTGATTTTGCAATAACAAGGTCAAAAATTTCAAGATCTTTATCATAAGAACCAGCTGAGCCAATCCGAATTATTTTCTCAACATCATAAAATTTAAACAGTTCATAGGCATAAATACCAATAGAACCAGAACCCATTCCTGAGGCAGCGATAGTTACTTCTTTGTCTTTATATTTGCCGGTAAAAATTAAGTTATTACGGACTTTTGAAACAAGTTTGGCGTCTGTTAAGAAATTTTTAGCAATAAATTCTGCGCGAAGTGGATCTCCGGGCATTAATACAACTGGCGCAATCTGGTGTTTTTTAGCTTCAATATGTGGTGTCATGTTTCTCCTTTTAGGCATATTATAATATAAAAAAATTTTTTAGCCATTAAATTTTTGCAAATGTTAAAAATGATTTCTAAACGGCATAACATTTTGCGCAAATTCGAAATTTAATCTGAAAGAGAGAAAAGCAGGAACCAAAAACAAGCGAAAAACTATAAAAATAATCCCGTACAACAATCCCGAGTTTCCCAGTTTGAAAAGATAATTTTAAAAAAGTGTCTGGTTTTAGGCAACTTTTTTAACTTTTTTGGCAAACTCAGGAAAAAATAACTATCAAGAAAAAACACTAAATTTTAAATCTAACACTCATGAAAGAAAAATTCAACTACTATTTAAACTCAATGTAAATAGAAAACTCGTTTTTACTTAAATTGAGCCTAAAAAAATATGTGAAGTTTTGAAAGAGCCATAATTAAAAGCCTTAAATTTATAGATTTCTAAACGGTTAAATTTAAGGCATTGCATCATATTTAAAAATATGACGGAAAAGTCGCATTTTCTGATTTTTTTAGACAACAAACATAACTAATTCCTCCCTAATTCAATATCAAAATTTATTAATTATTCTTAATTGAGACTAATTATAACCTAAAATTTTTTTAAACCAAGCATTTTTTTTTTTTTTTGCAAAAAGTTAAATTTAAAATAATAAAAATTAAAGATTTTAGCCTCAAAACCGCGGATTTAGCGGTATTTTTGCATATTTGTGCTCAATAAAAAGTCAATTTTGCCATCAAACTGGCAAACTCAAGAAAATCATTTCTAAACGGCATAACATTTTGCGCAAATTCGAAATTTAATCCAAAAAAGACTAAAGCACGAACCAAAAACAAACGAAAAACTATAATAAATAATTCCGTACAACAATAAATTAACCAAATTGAAAATAATTAAAAAAGAAAAACATAAAGAAACTGCAATTAAAAAGAATTTACTATTTTTCTGTCAAAAATTACACAAATCTTTCTGAAATCTTTTATCATTAAATAAACTATTTTTTCAATAAAGTGGAGCAATTTTTGGCAAAAACAGCAAAAAAATCAACAAAAAAACAAAAGAACTAGCAAGACCAATAAGGCCAACAAAAATTCCGAAGGTGAAGTTTTCAAAGAACCAGTAGTAGAAAAAATTTTCTACAATAGAAAAGATAAAACCTAACACTGACACAAAATAGCTAATTTTCGCCAATAAAAGCAAAATATTAGTGTTTTTTAGCATCCTTTGATTTTAACCTTTCTGCCAATTTTAGCGCTTTTTAATGAAAAACAAGGAAAAAAGTAAAAACAAGCAAGTTTTCTTATTTTCTTTGCATTCTAAAGTTTTTCTTTAATTTTAGGGGGGTCCTTAGTCGCCTGAATTCTGAGAATTAGAAATCTGATCTTCGTGGGGTTTTTCTGGATTTTCCAAGTTTTCCAAGTCTTGCTGCTTGCTTTGCTCAGCTCTGTCCATTTCTTTTTGCTTGTCTAGTTCTAACATTTTTTGTCTGTCAAGTTCTAACATTTTCATGAGCGCATCAGGGTCGTCTTTTACATCAAAAAAGAAGTTTGAAGGTAAAAAGTCATCTTGGTTGGCTTGTTTGTTTTGGTTTTGTTCGTTAGTCTCAAAAAGGTTGTCAGTATTTTGTTTTTGGTCAGGGGCTGAAATTTCAGAGTCAATTTGGAGTTCTTTTTGGGCCAAAAGTTCAAGTTGTTCTTGATTCATTCTTAGCAAAATATTGCGTTTTTCGTCAAGAGGCATATCTTCTTTGAGATTAACAAGTTTATTATTTGCAATTTGTCAGAGTTCAAATCCGCCGCTAGCATCCAGTCTTTGAATGTTATTATTTTTGAGTTGTTCATAAATAAATTCAGGCTGAGACTCTTTTTCAATTTGTTTTGCATAAGCAATTCGGTCTTCATTAGTTGCAATCAGTTGGGCAACGATATGCTCGGGAGTATTAGCTGGATAAGAAATTGCACTTCCATCAGAAAGAATTGCCTGGACATATTCAATTTTTTCAGCATTAGAGTTATTAAATAAGGCAACAATTGCCTGGTAGGCTGATTCAGAAATTAAAATATTAAATTTTGAAGTGGCTTGTTCGGTAAAAATTTGGTAAGGATTTTTTTGGGAATACTGGACTAAATTTGCCGAAGAGCGAAGTTTGTCAATTGTGTCAATATGGTTTTGCCAGTGATTATCAAGCACAGATAAAATTATGTGCCGCTCGGATTGGAAATAGTTTTGGCCAATATTTTCTTTTAAGGTTGGCTGCAGAGTTTCAAAATAAATTTTATTTAGTTCCTGGACTAAAAAGTTGCTGAGTTCTTCAAAAGGGTATTTTTCAATTCCACTTTGGGCAAAATCATAGCGAGTTATTCTTGAAAGGTTGTCATTAAGAAAATTGATTAAATTTTTATAGTGAATTTCTTGGTTTGGCAGCAAAATAAAGTCATAACCTAAAATAACTTCAACAGCTCTAATGATCATCTTTTTAATATAGTGGTCAAAATTTTCAATCTGGAGCAAAATATCACGTTGAGTATAAATTAAATCACGTTGCTGGCGAATAACATCATCATAGCTCAACACGGTTTTTCGCATATCAAAGTTAAAACCTTCAATTTTTTTCTGGGCTGCCAGTAAAACCGAGTGAATATATTTTCCTTTAATAGCCCCAGCTGTTTGGCCGTAGCTATCAAAAATTTGTTCAAAATTGGAAAAACGGCGCAATAATTGGTCTTGAAGAGAAATAAAAAACCTTGAGACACCAATATCACCTTGGCGACCAGCCCGACCACGAAGTTGGTTGTCAATTCTTCTTGATTCAGCCTTATCTGTCCCTAAAATATAAAGTCCGCCAAGATCAATAACTCCAGGTTCAAGAATAATATCTGTTCCCCGGCCGGCCATATTAGTTGCGATTGTTATTGCATTTTTACGGCCTGCTTTTGCGATAATTTCAGCCTCAAGTTGGTTTTGCTTTGCATTTAAAACTGTGTGAAACAGACCTTTTTGGTTAAGCATTTCTGATAGAGTCTCTGAGTCAACAACTTGGGAAGTTCCAATTAAAATTGGCTGGCCAGTTTTATGAACTCTTTGGACTTCGGCAATAATTGCTTTATTTTTTTGTTCAATTGTGGCAAAAATTTCATCTTTTTCATCTCTGCGGGCCAGTGGTTTGTTGGTTGGAATAACATTTACACGCATATTGTAAACATCGATGAACTCTTGTTCTTCGGTTTTTGCAGTTCCGGTCATTCCTGAGAGTTTTTTAAAAAGACGAAAAAAGTTTTGGTAAGTAATTGTTGCTAAGGTTTTAGTTTCAGGTTCAATTTCGATTCCTTCTTTTGCCTGGAGTGCTTGCTGGAGACCTTCAGAATAAGATCTTCCGGCCATAATTCGCCCGGTAAATTGGTCAACAAGCTCGATTTTACCGTCTTGGACAATATATTCAACGTCTTTTTTCATTACCTTATTGGCACGAAGGGCATTTTGAATTCGGTGAACAAGTTCAGAGTTTTCAATTTCATAAAGGTTGCGCAAACCAAAAAAAGCATTAGCTTTGTCAATACCTTTGTCATTTAATTTAATACCTTTTGTTTCTTGGTCAATATAAAAATCTTCATTTACAAGTGTATTTACAAATTGGTTGGCAGATAAATATTGAGCTGGAAGGTTGGATTTTCCACCACTAATAATCAAAGGGGTTTTAGCCTCATCGATTAAAATTGAATCAATTTCATCAATAAGACAAAAATTTAGCCCTCTTTGAACTTTTTCAGCAGTACTATAGACCATGTTGTCCCGCAAATAGTCAAATCCTAATTCTGAATGAACTGAGTAGGTAATATCAGCCCCGTACATCATTCTTTTAGTTTCCGGATCCATTTCAGCTTTGTTAATTCCAACAGAAAGACCTAAAAAATTATAAACTTTACCATTATCTTCAGCATCCCGCTCAGATAGATATTCATTTACAGTTGAGACAATAACTCCTTGACCTGAAAGTGCATTAAGATAAACTGGCGCAATTGAGGCAATTGTTTTACCCTCACCAGTTTTCATCTCAGCAACAGAACCCATGTCAAGAATTAGTCCACCAAGAATTTGGACATCATATGGCGTTTTTCCAAGGATTCTTTTTGTTGCTTCCCGAGCCACGGCAAAGGCATCAACCCGAATATCTTTAAGTTTTTCACCATTAGCCAGGCGCTTTTTTAGAACATTTGTCTGATTTGAAAGATCCTGATCGGTCATTGAACCATAATAACCGCGTTTTTGGTTAATCTGCTTTAAGAGACGGTATGCAAGCCGTAGTTCTGAAGAAGTCTTAAAAAAATCAATAACATTTTTCATTAGATCGCTTTGCCCCCTTAATTTATTAACTCATTCTTTTCTTGCATTAATTAACCGCTTAGAATTATACCATTTTTTTAAAATAATATATAATTTATTTTTATTTTATTTATTAGGATAGTTTTTGGCTTGTTTGTTTTGGCTTTGGTCTTACTATGAGCACAGAAAATGCCTTAATTTTAGCATATTTTTGATAAAAAAGGAAAAAATAATTTTCTTTTTGGTATAATTTTACTATTTATGAAAATTATAATTTAAAAAAATAGGAGAAAATCATTCATTAAGTCAAAAAAATAATTTATAATATGTTTCGAAATTCAAACAACCTGCAAAAAAAAAAAAAAAAGGATAATTAAGTATTTCAAAAATAAAAAAAATTAATTTTTTTTGGTATAATTTTTTACATTATGAAAAAAGAAATTCGCAACAAAGTATTAATAGTTTTAGCGGGACTTAGTTTCATCGGAATTACAGCCGGAGTTGGTATTGGTCTACAGAGATCAGCACTTAACTCGTCTTATCAACAATTATTTGATAATGACAAGTCCGAAACGAAATTAAACCCGCCAATAAACGATGCTGATTTGGTCGCTGCCATCAGCAATTTTAGTCTAAAACCTGAATGAAGCAAAATTTCAGCTTCCCAGGCATTTAAATTACACACAGATCCATTATATGCTTTTAAATTAAGTCAAGCAGTTGATTTTTCAAAAGTTGATAATAAATTTTCTGATTTATTTTTTGACATTCAAGTAACTGAAGAAACAAAGGTTGAGTCAAATTCAATTAAGAACTTAACCGTTTTTGTTTTTGATAAAAAAACAAAAAAAGAAGTAGCAAGTCGTGCTTTTAGTGCTAGTCTTTCTGGGTTTAGTGCTATTGCCAACCAAGATTTTCTTGAAAATTTCATTGCCGAGTCTTCAAAATACAATCTTGATAAGTCTCAACTAACTAAAAAGTTTGCTTCAGATTCAATTTTTCCTTCAGCTTTTGCCCTTAAATTTCAAGATCAATTACTAACCAATCTTCGTAAGATTTCTCCTGAAATTTTTAGTGTTGCAACTGCCACCCAAGTTAGTGCTCTTTCTGGAGTAGCAAGTCAATTTCAGCAACAAGGAACCGGAGGAGGAACTGGCGGAGGAACAGCCGCAGGTGGATCAGGCGCAGGAACTTCAACTGGTGGAGCAACTGATGGATCAGGCGCATCAACTGGAGCAGCTGGTGGTACTGGTTCAGACGGATCAACTACTGGAACCCAAAACGGTGCAGGGACTGGAACCCAAGATGGTTCAGGTTCAAACCAACCAAGCACTACTGAAACCCCTAAAGTTGAAGCAACCCCCAAGGCTCCTAAAGTTCCTTTAGTTTCTACACTAAAACCAACAAATTCTAATCTTGAACTTGCATTTAAACAAACTTTAGAATCATTTGGTGGACTTGAATTAATAGCTGCTTCTGGACTACAAAGTTTAATTCCAAATGAGTATACTTTATTACCAGTTACTTCTGAAAAATCACTAGTTAAAATTGATATTGATGACACAAAAGGTACTGCAAAAATTTGACTAAAATTATTGGATCAATCCAACAAAGAAAAATTAATTGGGCTAGACATTACTGGTCTTAGTTCAGTTGAATCAGTTCAAAATAAAATATTTGCAAAAATAAATAAAAATCAAAATAAATATATTAGTCTAAAACCACAAGTTGCGGAATATTTTAGAAAAAATCCAGGACAAAGTCTTGCTAAATTAATTTCTGATTATCAAACCAAAAGTTCAGCTCCTGACTCAAAAGTAGCTAAAGTTTTTGAGGAGTATCATAAAGATAATGATAAAATCAAGAAAGCACTTATGCCTGAGTCTACAACTGGGTCTGCATCAGCATCTTCTGAAAGTGATTTTGACACAAAATTAAAAGCACTTGCTTCAACAGGAGAAGAAAATACAAAAAAAGCAATCAAAGAATATTTAAAAAACGAATATAATATTGATGTCCAAACAGATTCAGGTACCTCAGGTTCTGGAGGGGGTGCTGAAACCCAACCTGTTGCGGTTCAAGCTTCAGTTGCAGCGCTTGGCTCAACTAGCCAACCTCAGGCTCAACAAGAACAACAACAAGAATCTCAAGTTCCAGAAGTGCATGTTGAACAGCAACAACAGGAATCTCAAGTTCAAGAACAGCATGTTGAACAACAGCAACAAGAAACTCAGACTCAACAACAACAGACTGAAACTGCTGAAGACATAGCTAAAAAAGATAAAGCCTTTTACGCTCCTTATTTTGAAATTTACAATTATCAATTACCAACTATGCAGTCTGGTGGTAAATCTGTTTTAGTTACCCCAGATCAAATAGATTTTTGATTTGAAACTAATAGCGATCTTAAAGTTGGTAATTATAATTTTGATTTTTCATTAGATAAAAATCAAGGCGAGTCAAGTTCAGCTAAAACTTTAAAACTTAATGTTAATTTTCAAGCTGATTCTAATTTCAAATTAGAAGTAAGTCCTCAAAATGTTCCATATTTAGAAATTTATGATGGTATTCAAGAGTCTAAACCTCAAAGTACTGAATCTCAACCGGTAAGTGTTCCTGTTGCAACAACTACAGCTTCAGAAAGAGATCATTCATCATATAAATTTACAGGTTGAACATTTCCAATCACAATCGATTTTAAAGGTTCTAAAACTCAACAAGAACTTGAAAAATTAGTTGGTAATAACCACAAAGTAGATTTCAATAATTCACTTCCTTATTTATTATTCCAATCAGATTTAGATAATATTTTCAAAACTGCAAAACTTGATTCATGATTTAGTCTTTCAGATAGTGAAAAAAATCAAGCCAAAGCTTATTTAAAATCAACACTAAATCCAATTAGTGTTCCAATAAGCTTGCAAAAACCTAAAGTTGAAGCTGCCCCAGCTCCAGCGACACCTGCAACACCGGCTCCGGCTACTCCAGCGCCAGCTACACCGGCAACTCCAGGTTCAGGCGATTCAACAGCTTCAGGTTCTGACTCAGCAACTTCAGGTGCATCAGGTTCAACTTCTAGCTCAAGCTCATCTTCTAGTTCAAGTACAGATTCATCTTCTTCAAGTACAGATTCATCTTCAACCTCAAGCTCAAGTTCTTCTTCTTCTTCTTCTAGCTCAGCTTCAGCTGCCGCAGCAACTTCTTCATCTTCGGTAGCAAATAGTGCAACACCTTTCCAAGATACAGCAACTCCAGCTCAAGAAGAAACATTTGCTTTTGGTGATTATTTAATTAATTATCTTGATAAGTTTGGAACATTTACATTAGCTCAAGGGCAAAAATTAGCAATATCAAGTCAATATGACGAGAAAAATCGTTCATATAACTTTGTTTTTGAAGTTCGTGATAGTGATAATGACGCAATTGCCTCATCAGTCTTTGGTTTTGTTGGTATTAATAAAAATAATGGCGCTCTTAGAAAATCACTTGCTTATGGACCAGATGTTTTCATTGACGGAAGTTCAGGGCTTGAATATCATGCTCATGAAGGTACTCCATCTAAGCCAATTTTAACTAATATTAGCTCTGCAAATAGCACAGCATTCCAATTTAAAGTAAATAATTTTACTGACAATAGTGCACTTGATAATTTACTTCAAGACAATGGCTTTTATAACCAAAGAGCTGCTAACGGAAAAGGTTTAGCAATTAAACAACCGCTTCTTTATGAATTTGACGGTGAAGGTAAACGAATTATTAAAACATTTGGACGTCAAGTTGAAAAATCAACAATGGACAAAGGTGTTTTATACTTCACCTTTAAACTTAGCGATGTTTTAGCAAAACCAGAAACGCTCGTAGATCAGTCATATAAATTATTATCAACTGCTCCAGATGCCCAAAATGGTTCATTTGGCGCAACTGTTCTTGAACTATTTAGAACTGATGATGGTCTTAATGCTAAAGGCGACAGATTTTCACAAACACTAAATCTAGGTTGAAGAATTGAAAAAGCTCGTTCATTAGCAATTGACAAGAGTCAAGTTCCAACAACTGAAGCTGATTGACAAACAAAAGGATTAGTTGTTTTCCGTGATGTTGATCCAGCAAAACCAGATGATTCATCTAAACTTTATGATTATACAAAACAAACAGCTGAAAATTTTGTGGAAGGTGACACTCAAAAAATCACTCCGTCTAAGACATTGTTTGAAAGAAGTGATACAAGTAGTGCAAGTGGAAGTGGAGCAGCTAGCACAACTGCTTCAACCGGTGCAGGTGGTGTAGCCACTGGTGCTGGTCAAACCTCCCAACCATCAGCAACTATTAAAGTTGATGAAGTAAATGAAATTTTTAGAAAATATTGACCTGAAGGTAACAATACCGACTTTCTTGCCCAAGGTCAAGGTCAAATTTATCAAGATGGTATTTGGTTTAATCATACAAGACCAAACGGAAATGTTGCACTTGAGTCATTCTTAGATAAAACTTTAATTTTAGAAGTTCGTATTGATGATTCTTCAGTTACATTTAGTTTGATTGCCCAAAGAGAACCAAACCAAGATCCATATGTTTGAACAAGTCAACTAAAGTCAATTTATAAAGATGCTAAACGCAATATTAACCCAGATACCCCAATTGGTGTATTGTTCGGTCGTGGAATTGATTATTCCCAAATTGGTGATCGAATAATTAATAGTCTTGATGATTCTTCAGCTAACGAACGTGATGGAATCACATTCAAATCTCTTGCTGTCTTTAAAGGTGAGAGACTACTTAAAGATGACAAAGCTCGTCTTGAGGTACGTAAAGCATTTATTGATCAATATTTTAAATAACAAAGACTTAACAAAATATTAAAAAAACAATATTATGTTAAATAATAATAAATATTAATAAATTTAAATTAAGTATTTAGTTATTAATAAATAACTAAATTAAAAGAATAATATAGTAAAAAAACCCGGAGGTTTTTATGCAAAAGAATAAGGCAAAAATATTGATCGGTAGTGCCGCTGCAATTGTACTAATGTCGACGGTCTTTGGAACTGTTGCTGGTCTTGCTGCTAAAACTAGATATCGCGGAGTTAATCCTACCCAAGGCGTTGTTAGTCAACTTGGACTAATTGATTCAGTAAGCTTTAAACCAAGCGTTGCGCACTTTACAAGTGACTATAAAACTGTTAAACAAGCACTTTTAGGGGGTAAAACTTTTAATGCTCAAAGTAGCGAGTTTAGCGATTTTGCAAACAAATTCAACTTTTTGACTAACAATGGCCGTAGTGTTTTAGCAATTCCAAACAAATATAAAGTTGTTATTGAAAAATTTGAAGCCCAAGACGAACAACAACGTTTTTTCCTTTCATTTCACCTTGAAGAAACTCTTGAAGACAAAAATGTTGCCCGCTCGGCAACAAAATCAATTTACCTTTCGGTAGTTGATGCCCCGCGAGCAGCTTTGGCTCAATTTAGTGATATTGTTGACTCTAATTTTGCTAATTTAGTTCCTAGTCCACTTTCTCATTTTTCATCAAGCTCAGTTAGACCGCTGGGCTTAACTCGTGCTGAAGATTTTGCAAAAACATTAAATCAACTTCAATCACTTGAGGATTTTGAGTCTCATTTAAGTAAATTTTTTGATACCCAGGCAATTAAAGCAAAAATTCGTCTTGAGTCCCAAGGTTTTGGCTTTGCCAAAGGTGACTTAGAAGAGCCTTTTGAATTTAATTTTGTCAAAAATCCACAAAACCCAAATGAGTGAGCAACAAGTCTCAACCAAGAAGTGCCAGCAGTTAGATTATATTTAAAAACTGAATTTACTAGTCAAGCAAAAGCAACACTGGCTAATTACAAAAATAAAGACGAGTCATTTTTAACTTCAATTGACTTAGTTGGCAAAGATAAGTCTACTTGATTTGCTAATACCAAAGATCTAAGCGATCAACTTGATGTTAATTTACTTGATGCTTCTGATTATTATCTTGATCCAGATAAGCCTCAGACTGATGCATTACAAGAACTTGAGACTTTACTTCCTTCATCACTTAGTCTTTTTCAACGTGATTCATTAAGAGATTCTTCTGGTACAGTTGGTAAATTTTCTTTGTTTCGTTATGATGCAATTAATTTTTATAAACAACTTCAAGAACTTGTAAGTAAGCCAGCAGCAATTAAAGATATAGTTGATGCAAGTCTAAGTCGTGGTCTAACTTTTTCTTTTGGTAAATACGATTTACTTTTTGATAATTTACGTGAGCATCTTGATTATGACTTTTTAGTTTCAAATGCTAAAATTCGGCAAAACTCAGTTTCAAAAAAATTATTTATTGAACTGCCAATTAAAATTAGACTAAAATCTTCAATTTTTGGCGATAGCGGTCAAGACATCAAAACTGTTTTGGAAAAAACCGTAAGTTTTAAACTTGATAATTTCCGTGATCAAGAAATCGAAGATGCCCTTGCTAGCCTTTATCCTGAACTTAGTCAGCAACTTAAAGAATTAAAAAATGCTCAAAGCCAAAATGCCCAACAACTTGCTGATACTTCGCCAATCCAGTCTCAGTGAGCAGACCAAACCCGCGGGGCAACCAAAGAAAATCCTTATGACATTAGTCAAGGTGCACCTGAGTCTTATTTACTTTCAAAATACGAAATTCAACAATTAATTAACCAAAAAGACTATAAAAAACTAATTGAGCTCTTAAGTGATACAAATAGTTATAATATTGACTTTAAATTAGGTTCAACTTTAGCAAACCAAAGCATTCAAGTTCCTAGTGAGACAGAAATTGCTAATTTAAATGTAACAATTGACTCAGCTCAGGCATTAAAAAATGCTGATATTTATTCAGTTTCAACTTCAGCATTTAAAAATCGTGCTTCTTTATTTGCTTATTTTCGTCATCTTTTATCATTAGATCCTAAAGAGGCAGTCAAAAAACTTGTTGATATAGGTACCCAAATCGGTCTTGAATTTGAAGGCTACCAAAACTTACCGCTAAATCCAACTTTGGCAGATTTAGCAAAGGTAAAAATTCGTACCCAATTTGATAACTATCAACACACCCAAGCTTTTGTTAACCAACAAGAAATTGACCAAAACCCAGGAGATTCAACATCTGAGGTTAGTGTAAGAAAATTTGGTCTCAAACTTCTTGATTTTAATGGTTATTTTGCTAATGATATTACAAGCCCAAATCAAGGAATGGCTTTATTTTTACCTGCAAGTTTAGATTTTAGTCAAACTCAGTCAACTTCAACTCAACCAAGTTCAACCCAAGGCACTTCAACAGATTGAAAAACCGAAATTACTAAAAAACTTGTTGACGGTAAAAACCAGCTATCCCAATTACCTTTTGCAATTTGGGATAAAATTATTGGCCAAGAAAAAGCCCCAAATGATAATGATAAACTAACATCTAAAATTCTAAGAAATTACCAAGAAGCAATTAGAATCGCTAAACAACCAGCTTTTTGAAATACTCTAGATGGCAATTCATCTCAAGTTCCTTTTAAAGATACTCAATTTAGTAAAATTGATAGTCTTAGAGATTTAGTTTTTGCCTTTTATACCCAAGCTGCTTTAACTAATAATTGAAATGAATATCAAGACTCAGGAGCACGCCCTTCAATTAAATTTGAAATTCAAGAAGATGCCCAGACTGGCAACACTCAAGATTCAAACATAATTGGTCTAAATATCAAATATGTTGTTGGCTTTGACGATAATGCTGGTAATTTTGTTGATGATGTAATTTCATCAACACCGCAGACAATTTTTATTCGTACATCAGGCCAATCTGAGGCACAAGTAAAACAGAGAAATAATTTAAACCAAATGGTTGAAGATGCGCCACTTTCAAGTCAATCATTAATTCTTGATGCTGAAAAATTTGGTCATTTACAAATTCTTGCTAATTCAATTTATGACAAGAAAAAACCAGCACCAGAAGTAGTTCCTCCAAGAACAACAGATAATATCCGTTGAATTGATGACAAAGTTCCAGGCCAACCGCGCCCACAAGTTAAACAACCTGAGCCAAATCAAGATGAATTTTTCAAAGACAAACTAAAACCAGTTGCAGTTGAGGTCTCAACTTTCGCTAGCCTCGAAGAGAGTCCTTATTTTGCTAGTCCATTCCAAGACGATAGTCAAAACAATCAAACTTCAGGCTCAACAAGTCAGACCCAAAATGAAGATTTACAAACACTAAAACAAAAATTGGAAATTCTTTTAGGTCAAGAATTTAGTTCTTATTTTAGTCAACTTGATCCAAGTCTTACTTTTGAAATTGATTCAGTCAAAGAAATCTCACCACAAGTCTATAGTGTTAGTCTTTCATTAGTAAAAAATATTAATGATGGAAATAAAACAACCAAAGTTAAATCAGATAAAAGTCTAACACTACTAGTACACAAACAACAAACTAATATTCCTGAATTGGCAAAATCTCCTGAGGTTTCAAATACTTCTTGGGCAAAACAATACAATCCTGACCAACCCTTGGCAAATTCAACAACAATAACTCTTGAATTTAAAAACCCAATACCAGTTGATGCCAATGGTCGGCCAACAAGTCAGTGGTTGTCTTCAGTACCGGTAACGATTTATCCGGCTGAAGTTAATTTAGGTCCTTTACAACCAGTATTAGCTCCTGAGTTAAAAAATACAGCTTTGGCGGGACTCCATACACGATTTACCTTCTTCATCGCAAACGCAAAAAAAGGTGCGAGGGAAATAAACAAGAAGAAGAGTGATGCCCAAAAAGTTGTAAGAGAAGCATCTAAAGTTAATGTTCCAGGTCAAAAGTGAATTTCTTCTCCGCCCCTTCAGATCCCAAATCCAGCCCATGAATTAGTTCAACTAACGCTAAACCCATTACTTAATCAAAGGGTTAACGACTTTAAAATAAATGATCTAAAGGTAGAATCACCAACAAGTTTATCATTTACCCTTGAAAGTAGTGATATAAAACGTTTAATTAATGCTCCTATTGAAATAGCTAACATTTCTTCTGCTTCTTCTACAGAAGCATCAGATTCTCTTCCAAATTCTACTATCCCTACTAACATTGTCAAAATAAAGCCAAAATTTCTTTTATTAAGATCAATAGGTGTTCCTTGAAGCACAATACAAAAACCCGCTAAAGACTCGAGGTTTCTCAAACAGAATGAGGGTTACTGACAGAAATTATTTCCTTCATGGGAAAAACGAAAAGAACAACTAAAGGAAGCAATACCTAAAATTGATAACAAAAATGTCAACCCTGTAAAAATAGCTGATAATTATTTTGGTTCCTTACAAAATAACAACTATCCACTTTTCCAACTATTTACAAAAGACCCCGCTGATAATCTTTCTGCTCTATCTCTCAAAGTCTTTGACCCTTCGGGTTATTTAAGTGCAATTAACCTAAGCGGATCTGCTAGTCCAACTACTGATCTTAATTTATATTCATATAGACTAAATAAGACAGAAGAAAATAATGTTAGAAAAGGATGAACAAATGTTCACCCAAATCAATTCGTTAGTGTAGGTAATAATTTTAGACTTTCTAGTAATTATTTAAATATTATTTTAAATCAACCAACTAAAGTTACTTATTATAGTGCAAGTGATTTTGTTAATAATTTATTTATTGATCCTGATCAAAAAGATGAAGATATTAAAGATAAATATACAAGAACTATTAAAGAAAAAGTTGGAGCTAATGCTGTTGACTGAGGAACTGCTTATTTGAATTTTTGGTATCCAAATGAACTTATTCAAAAACAATCAAATATAATTAGTGCTAATTTAACTGATCTATTATTTGTTGATCCTGATGAACTTGAAAAAAACGAAAAAATGATTGCCCCAAATTTAGTTAATTGGTGACCAAATTTCCGAAATTCAGAAGTTGCTGTTATTAAAACAACTGAAAATGCAGATGCAAAAAACAAAGTGCTTCAAGATCCCCGTGGTTGAACTCAAGTTCAAAATGGTGGATTTAATCTTCGGGTAAGAAAAACTTTATTTGATCGTGATACCCGTACTTTTACACTAACAACTAATATTCCTGTTCCAACCGAAGATTATTCAAAAGTAGTTGGAAAAACTGACGATTGACGTTTTGTTTTCCAAAACGATGATAGTCAAATTGCAATGCTAAAAGCAACTAAGGTAACTGATAAATCAAGTAATCCTGAGTTTAAAGAAAATGGTGCAGTTCAATTTGAAACAGTTATTCCTGATCATTTCTTTTCTTCAAATGTTAGATTTGTCGGCATATTCAAACAAGAAGATAAAATACTAAAATGACTACCAATTATCGATACTGAATATATTATCGATGATCGTTATTTTAAAAATATTACTAGTGATCAAATTGACCTTAAAAATGCAAATGCGCGTGGTCTTACTAACAATGCTTTTGGTAATGTCTTTAAAGAATTTAACATTCATAAGCCAAAAAATAATTAACTAAAATAATTTAGAATTATCTTAATTTAATTAAGATCTAAATATAAAAAAATTCAACACTAAACTAAGTCTTCTAAGAGTAATTATTAAAAACAAAAAAATTAATATTTAAAACTATCATAAACTTTTATTGATTGACTTTTAACTAATTAAAAAAAATTTAAAATTAAGTAAAAATAAATTTTAAATTTAGTATAATTCTTTTTGTTCAAAATAATAAAAATAATGAAAAAAGGAAAAAACATGGACGGTTTTATGCAAAAGAATAAGGCAAAAATATTAATTGGTAGTGCCGCTGCAGTTGTAATAATGTCGAGCGTCTTTGGAACTGTTGCTGGCCTTGCTGCTAAAACTAAATATCGCGGAGTTAATCCTACCCAAGGTGTTGTTAGCCAACTTGGACTAATTGATTCAGTAAGCTTTAAACCAAGCGTTGCCCACTTTACAAGTGATTATAAAACTGTTAAACAAGCACTTTTAGGGGGTAAAACTTTTAGTCCTCAAAGTACTGAATTTAGCGATTTTGCAAGTAAATTCAATTTTTTAACTAATAATGGCCGTAGTGTTTTAGCAATTCCAAACAAATATAAAGTTGTTATTGAAAAATTTGAAGCCCAAGACGAACAACAACGTTTTTTCCTTTCATTTCACCTTGAAGAAACTCTTGAAGACAAAAATGTTGCCCGCTCGGCAACAAAATCAATTTACCTTTCGGTAGTTGATGCCCCTAAGGCAGCTTTGGCTCAATTTAGTGATATTGTTGACTCAAATTTTGCTAATTTAGTTCCTAGTCCACTTTCTCATTTTTCATCAAGCTCAGTTAGACCTTTAGGCCTAACTCGTGCTGATGATTTTGCAAAAACATTAAATCAACTTGAGTCACTAGAGGATTTTGAGTCTCATTTAAGTAAATTTTTTGATATTCAGGCAATTAAAGCAAAAATTCGTCTTGAGTCTCAAGGCTTTGGTTTTGCCAAAGGTGACTTAGAAGAACCTTTTGAATTTAGTTTTGTTAAAAATCCACAAAACTCAACTCAGTGAGCAACAAGTCTCAACCAAGAAGTTCCCTCTGTTCGATTATATTTAAAAACTGAATTTACTAGTCAAGCAAAAGCTACTTTAGCTAATTACAAAAATAAAGACGAGTCATTTTTAACTTCAATTGACTTAATTGGCAAAGATAAGTCTACTTGATTTGCTGCTAATACCAAAGATCTAGCTGCTCAACTTGATGTTAATTTACTTGATGCTTCTGATTATTATCTTGATCCTGATAAGCCTCAGACTGATCCACTAACTGATCTTTTACTTCCTTCTTCACTTAGTCTTTTTCAACGTGATTCATTAAGACAGTCTGGATCAGTTGGTAAATTTTCTTTGTTTCGTTATGATGCAATTAATTTTTATAAACAACTTCAAGAACTTGTAAGTAAGCCAGCAGCAATTAAAGATATAGTTGATGCTAGCCTAAGTCGTGGTCTAACATTTTCATTTGGTAAATACGATTTACTTTTTGATAATTTACGTCAACATCTTGATTATGACTTTTTAGTTTCAAATGCTAAAATTCGTCAAAATTCAGTTTCAAAAAAATTATTTATTGAACTGCCAATTAAAATTAAACTTAAATCTTCAATTTTTGGCGACACCGGCCAAGATATTAAAACTATTTTAGAAAAAACTGTAAGTTTTAAACTTGATAACTTCCGTGATCAAGAAATCGAAGATGCCCTTGCCAGTCTTTATCCTGAACTTAGTGATCAACTTAAAGCATTAAAAAATGCTCAAAACACTCAACAACCCCAACAACTAGCTGATACTTCCCCAATTCAGTCTCAGTGAACAGACCAAACTCGCGGGGCAAGCAAAGAAAATCCTTATGACATCAGTCAAGGTGCACCTGAGTCTTATTTACTTTCAAAATACGAAATTCAACAATTAATTAACCAAAAAGACTATAAAAAACTAATTGAGCTCTTAAGTGATACAAATAGTTATAATATTGACTTTAAATTAGGTTCAACTTTAGCAAACCAAAGCATTCAAGTTCCTAGTGAGACAGAAATTGCTAATTTAAATGTAACAATTGACTCAGCTCAGGCATTAAAAAATGCTGATATTTATTCAGTTTCAACTTCGGCATTTAAAAATCGTGCTTCTTTATTTGCTTATTTTCGTCATCTTTTATCATTAGATCCCAAAGAGGCAGTCAAAAAACTTGTTGATATAGGTTCCCAAATGGGTCTTGAATTTGAAGGCTACCAAAACTTACCGCTAAATCCAACTCTGGCAGATTTAGCAAAAGTAAAAATTCGTACCCAATTTGATAACTACCAACATACCCAAGCTTTTGTTAACCAACAAGAAATTGACCAAAACCAAGGTGGTTCAGCATCTGACGTTAAACCAACAAAATTTGGTCTCAAACTTCTTGATTTTAATGGTTATTTTGCTAATGATATTACAAGCCCAAATCAAGGAATGGCTTTATTTTTACCTGCAAGTTTAAATCGCGATTCAGTTCAGTCAACTTCAACTCAATCAAGTTCAAACCAAACAACTACCCCAGACTGAAAAATTGAAATTACTAATAAACTTGTTGACGGTAAAAACCAGCTATCCCAATTACCTTTTGCAATTTGAAATAAAATTATTGGCCAAGAAAAAGCTCCAAATGATAGTCAAAAACTAACATCTAAAATTCTTAAAAATTATCAAGAAGCAGTTAGAATCGCTAAACAACCAGCTTTTTGAAATACTTTGGATGGCAATTTATCTCAAGTTCCATTTAAAGATAGTCAATTTAGTAAAATTGCTACCCTTAGTGATTTAGTTTTTGCCTTTTATACTCAAGCGGCTTTAACTAATAATTGAAATGAATATCAAGACTCAGGAGCACGTCCTTCAATTAAATTTGAAATTCAAGAAGATGCTCAGACTTCTAATAATCAAGATAACATAATTGGTCTAAGTATCAAATATGTTGTTGGCTTTGATGATAATGCTGGTAATTTTGTTGATGATGTTATTTCATCAACACCACAAACCATTTTTGTTCGTACATTAGGTCAATCTGAGGCACAAGTAAAACAAAGAAATAATTTAAACCAAATGGTTGAAGATGCGCCACTTTCAAGTCAATCATTAATTCTTGATGCTGAAAAATTTGGTCATTTACAAATTCTTGCTAATTCAATTTATGACAAGAAAAAACCAGCACCAGAAGTAGTTCCTCCAAGAGATTCAAAATTCCGTTGAATTGATGACAAAGTTCCTGTTGAGCCGCGTCCACAAGTTCAAAGTACCCAGCCAAATCAAGATGAATTTTTCAAAAATAAATTAAAACCAGTTGCTGTTGAGGTTTCAACTTTCGCCAGCCTCGAAGAGAGTCCTTATTTTGCTAGTCCTTTCCAAGATGATAGCCAATCTAATCAAAATTCAGACTCAACAAGTCAGACTCAAAACGAAGATTTACAAACACTAAAACAAAAACTTGAAATTCTTTTAGGTCAAGAATTTAGTTCTTATTTTAGTCAACTTGATCCAAGTCTTACTTTTGAAATTGATTCAGTCAAAGAAATCTCACCACAAGTCTATAGTGTTAGTCTTTCATTAGTAAAAAATATTAATGATGGAAATAAAACAACCAAAGTTAAATCAGATAACAGCTTAAGTCTAATAGTCCACAAACAACAAACTAATATTCCTGAATTAGCAAAATCTCCTGAGGTCTCAAATACTTCTTGGGCTAAACAATACAATCCTGATCAGCCCTTGGCAAATTCAACAACAATAACTCTTGAATTTAAAAATCCAATACCAGTTGATGCCAGTGGTCGGCCAACAAGTCAGTGGTTGTCTTCGGTGCCGGTAACGATTCATCCGGCCTTGATAAATATTTCTCCTCAAGCCGATGTTCTTGATGAAATAATATTCAATGAAACACTATCGAACTTGGATATATCTAGCCTCATCGAACCCCCTACCCCTGAAGTTTTAGCCAAAGTATTTAAAGAAAGCAAAAAAGCCCAAGAAATAATTCAAAGCCTATCTTCTAAAGACGGTGAAGCCTTTGCAAATCTAATAAATCCAATATCTAGTGCGTTTAATCGATTCTCCTCTACTAAATCCCATTTTTTGTCTTTAGCACATGTCCAAAATCAAAATCATTCACCAATTAAATTATCACTAAATGCTCAAACAAATTCAAGCCCAGAAGTTAAAGTTGGAAATCTCCAACTTGTTAACCAAAAAACTATTAGCTTTGATTTAGAAAGCTCAAATATTAAACGGCTAATTAATGCCCCAATTGAAATTGCTTCAGAACTTTCTGATGAAGATTTTGATCGCGAATCAAGCAATGTTCATAACATCCAAAGTGAAGAAGACCCAACTTTAGAAGAAAAACAAAATTCAACAATTACTTTTATTAAACCAAAATTTATTGTTGAGCGTACTGTTGGTGTGCCATGAAGTACATCAGAGGTAGTTTTTGCTAAAAAAAAACATTTACAAGACCCAACAAAACGAGATTTATCTAATGTTAAAGATACAACATTTTTTGTCACTGGATGGAGATACCTAGATCTTGGAAATGGAAAAGAACTCCCCTACCGCCAAGTCCAACCTCTTTTTGATCCACTTGTTGACATGTTTCCCATACCTCAGGTACAAAGTTTAACTAGTTTGTCATTCAAAGTTTTTGATCCTGATGGTTATTTATACCAAAAATTATATTCTAAATCAGGAACTGATGTTGATCTTTATTCTTATCGTCTTAATAAGACAAAAGAAGAATCAACCCGTAAAGGTTGAACTAACCAACATCCAAATCAGTCAACCATTATTGGTGATAATTTTGCCTTACCTGATGACTATTTAAATATTATTTCCAATCAACCAACAAAAGTTACTTTTTATAATGCTTCTGACTTTATCACCGATTTATTTAATGATCCTGATCAAAAAGAAGAAGATATTAAAGATAAATACACTGATAATATTAAAGAAAAAGTTGGTGCTAATGCCGCTGATTGAGGAAGTGCTTATTTTAACCTTTGGTATCCAAGACAAGTCATTCAAGAACAATCAAATATAATAACTGCTAATTTAACTGATTTATTATTTGTTGATCCTGATGAGTTAGAGAAAAACCGTAAAATGATAGCCCCGAATTTTGTAAATTGGTGACCTAATTTCCAAAATTCGGAAGTTGCCGAAATTCGCACAAAACATAACCAAGAGGCATGAAACAAAGTTACCATTTTACCCCAAGGTTGAACCCAAATTCATGATGGTGGCTATCCACTAAAAGTGCAAAAAACCGCATTTAATCGTGATACTCGTACTTTTACATTGACAACAAATTTACCAATTCCAACTCAAGACTACTATCAAGATGTTAAACCCACCGATGACTGACGTTTTGTTTTCCAAAACGACAATAATCAAATTGCAATGCTTAAAGCTAATATGCTAACAAAAGATTCACAACCAAAAAATCCCCACTATCAGGACAAAGGTTGAATTCAATTTGAAACAGTAATTCCTGATCATTTTTTCTCAACAAATGTTAGATTTACTGGAATATTCAAACAAGAAGATAAAAAACTAAAATGACTACCAATTATTGACACTGAATATGTAGTTGATGACCGTTATTTTGGTAATATTATCTCTGATCCTTTAGATCTTAAAAAAGCTCGTGGCCGTGGATTTACTAATAATGCCTTTGCTAACATTTTTAAAGAATTTAATATCCACCGTCCTGATAAACGAAAAAACTAATTAATTTTTAAATAAATCAAATAAACCCCTATTGGTCTCAATAGGGGTTTATCTTTAATTTTAAAAATATTTTTACATTTTTGTTTTAATTTCCTCAAATTAAGTTATAATAAAACTCCCGTTAAGAATACAAGAATAAATTTTAACCTTAGAACTAAGAAATCTGTGGCGAGCAAATTAAATTTTTAACTGTTTGCAAAAAAAAAAAAAAAATGCTTGGTTTAAAAAAATTTTGAGTTATAATAAACTTCACGCTAAGAATAAAAGAATAAATTTATTCCCGAGTTTCCCAGTTTTAAGGCAAAAATTCACTTTTTAGTGAATATAAAAATGAAAAA
>NZ_AFHO01000008.1 GCF_000218525.1 Mesomycoplasma ovipneumoniae SC01
TAATTGAAAATCCGCTTTAGAGGTTTTTAATGATAACATGGTGATTTAACATTTAAAAAAATCGCCGTTTGGCGATTTTAAAAATACGTATGTGTTGCATTTATATTTTTAATTTGGGAAAAACCAGTCAAAACTGGTTTTTTTAGTTAATTTTTTTGGACTGAAAATTTTATTTTTTATTGTAATTTAGCCCTAGCGCATTTAAAATTACTTGGATTACAAAGTTAAATGGCTTATTGTAGTGAGGCAAGAAGTAAAAATCTGAAAGAGCAATTTCTGGTAATTTTAGACCTTTTTGAATTGCTAGTGAAAGGAAATAAATTACTTCAGTGTGGTTATATTCTTTTCCATATGAACCAATTTGAGCCCCTATTAATTTTAGACTTGGTTTGTCATAAGCGATTTTGATTCATACTTTAGATTTATTTTGCATAAATTCTGGGCGATCTCAGTCTTCGAGATATTCAACACCAACATTATCCAAGCCCATTTTTGGACAAGCATTTTCACAATACCCAGTTGAGGCATAATTAAATCCAAAAACAGAAATTGCATTTGTTCCAACATAACCTGGGAAAGGAATATCTTCACGTCCTGCGATGTGGAAAGCAGCAACTATCCCTGATTTTACGGCATTTGTTGCAAGAGCAATGTGAGCGTGTTGTTTAGTTACATTGTGAACCATTGAAGCTGAATCACCAATTACATAAAGATCTTTATCACTTAGGCAACGTTGGAATTCATCAACTTTGACTGCACCATTAGCAGTTTTTTCAACGTCTGTTAAGATTTTAGTATTTGGCGAAAATCCAATAGCTAAAATTACTAAATCGGCAGCATATTTGCCTTTGTCTGTCTCAACAAAAGCAACTTTTTTTCCACTTTCATCGGCAATAAAGCGAACAACTTTTTGATTAAATTGTAAATTAATACCTTCTTCAACAATTTTATCCTCAATTTTTTGAGTAAATTCCTTATCAAAATAATTAGGGATAATTCTATCTTGCATGTCAATTAGTGTTGTTTTTTTGCCATATTTGTGAAAAGCTTCAAGTAATTCAATACCAATGTAACCACCACCGATAATAATTACATTTTTAATTGTTGGATCAACAGCTTTTGCTTTAATTTCTTGTGCGTGAGTAAATGTTTTTGAAACTAAAATATTTTCAAGATTAATCCCCTCAAAAGGTGGAATAATCGGCCAAGTTCCGCCGGCAAAAACTAATTTATCATAGCTGTCTTTAAAAATTTCGCCACTAACTAAATTTTTAACGGTAATAATTTTATTTTCACGGTCAATTTCGAGAACATCATGCTGTAAATGAACATCGATTCCCATTGATTTTAATTGTTCAGGACTTGAATAAAAAAGTCCAGATGGATCACTAAATTCATCAGAAACTCAAAGTGCAATTCCACAACCTAAAAACGAAATGTCAGTATTTCTATCATATGAGACAAGTTCTGCTTGTGGGTAAATAGTTTTTAGGGTTCTTAAAAATGAAGTTCCGGCATGGTTAGTTCCAATTGATATTATTTTCATAAAATCTCCTATTTTTTGTTTTTTCGGGAGTAAAAAAAATTAAATTTAATTTTATTAAATTATACAATGTTTTTCCAATTTTTTATTAAAATTACGTTATAATTTACAAAATAATGATTAAGATAAAGGGTTGCTAAAAAGCGTTAAAATAAAAAATCTTCGAAATTTTAGAAAAAACTGCTAAATTTCGAAGATTTTTCCACTTTTTTGCTAAAAAATTAATCATTTATGCATTTGCTTAATAAAAAAATTGCTGCTGTTTCAGAGCGTAAAATTCTTTTGCCTAAAGACACAACTTTAAAATCAAATTTTTGGGCTAAATCTATCTCTGATTGGTCAAAACCGCCTTCAGGACCGATTATTATAATTGTATCATTTTGCGATTGGTCTATTTTTGTCTGGCTTTTTTGCCCTTCAAAGGCGATTAATTTTTGACTAAAATTACTTGAATTTTTTAAAATATCACTGTAATTTATAGGTAAATTTATTTTTGGAATCAAATTTCGAAAACTCTGTTGTGCGCTATGGAGACAAATTTGTTCTCATCTTTTTAATTTTTTTCTTAAGTCTCCTTCTAATTTTTGACTTACATTTTTACTAAGAAACGGTCAAATTTCACTGGCTCCAATTTCAACTGCTTTTTGAATTGCAAATTCAAAGGATTTTGTCTTTAGAATTGCAAGTGCTAAAATAACCTTGTTTTTAGGTTCATTATTTATTTCAAGTTTTTCAATAATTTCAGCTTTGTTTGAATTTTGAACTAATTTTGTAAGATAAAATTCACCTTTGTAAACACAGATAAAATTTTCGTTTTTGATTCGCACAACTTTAATATGATTTAAATTTAAATCATCAAGAATAAAAAAATTTTCTTGTTTTTCACTAACAAAAAAACGGAACATAGATAAAATTTTATTATAAAATTTTACAAATCCTAAAAATTAAGTAAAATTATTATTATAAGGATATAACAAATGAAAAAATTATCAGCTAATGAAGTTCGTCAACTTTGATTTGATTTTTTTCAACTAAAAAATCATCTTCTTATAGAATCTAAACCCCTTGTTCCCCAAAATGATGATTCACTTCTTTGAATCAATTCAGGGGTTGCGGCGTTAAAAGATTATTTTATTGGTAAAAAAATTCCACCTTCAAAACGACTTGTTAATTCGCAAAAAGCACTAAGAACTAATGATATTGAAAATGTTGGTCAAACCTCAAGACATCATACTTTGTTTGAAATGTTAGGAAATTTTTCGATTGGTGACTATTTTAAACTTGAAGCGATTGATTTTGCCTTTGAATTTTTGACTAAATGATTAGAATTAGACCCTGAAAAACTTTATATAACATATTATGATAGTGATTTTGAGACTTTAAATAAATGGAAAAGTTTAGGTTTTCCTGAAAATAGACTTATTCCTGGTGGTAAAAAAACTAATTTTTGAGACTTAGGTCAAGGCCCTTGCGGCCCATGTACCGAAATTTATTTTGACCGTGGTGAAAAATTTGATGCTCGTGGTGATGAGTTAATAAGAAAAGACATCGAAAATGACCGTTTTATTGAAATTTGAAACATTGTTTTTTCAGAATTTAATAACGACGGTGCGCAAAATTATTCGCCATTAATGTCAAAAAATATTGATACTGGTGCAGGTTTTGAAAGAATCGTCTCAATTTTGCAAAATGGTCCAACTAATTATGACACAGATCTTTTTTTACCAATTATTGCAGAAATTCAAAAGTACACTAATTTTAAATACGATATTGAAAATTATTTTAAAAAAGATCCAAAACAAGCCCAAATTAATAAAAGTTTTAGACTAATTGCCGACCACATTCGCGCAATAAGTGCCGCAGTAAATGATGGAGTTATGCCATCAAATTTACACCGAGGCTATATAATTAGGCGTTTAATTAGAAGAGCTTATTGAAACGGGAAAAAATTAGGAATTTCAGAAGAGTTTTTACACAAATTGGTTCCAATTGTGGCTAAAACACTAGACTCTAATTTTGATATTGAAAAAATTGAGTCCGTGATTTACCATGAAGAAAAAAACTTTATAAAAACTCTTGAAATTGGTCATGAACTTTTAGAAAATGAGATAAAAAAAACTGAAGGTCAAATTTCTCCAGAAATTGTTTTTAAACTTTTTGTTACTTACGGATTTCCTCCTGAACTAACTCAGGAAATTCTTCAAGAAAAAAATATTAGTTTTGACCTTAAATCATTAGAAGAATATCGCGAAAAACACGCTCAAATTTCCCGGGCAAATATCAAAAAAGGTATGGGAAAAGTTATTGATTCTTTAAATCAAGTTACATCACAAATTTCAGAATTTATAGGTTATGAATTTCACAAAACAGAAACAAAAATTGCTTTTTTAGCAAATCAATTTAATGAAATTGACCAAACTAACGAGGGTGAAATTTCATATGCAATTTTTGAAAAAACTCCATTTTATGCAACAGCGGGTGGTCAAAAACATGATCAAGGATATATAATTCAAAATGGCAAAAAAATTGAAATTATTGATGTTTTTAAAGACAAATTTTTAAATAATGTCCATGTTTTTGAAGGTGAACTATCAAAAAATTTACCGGTAATTTTAGAACTAAATTCAGACAACCGCTTAAAATTAGAACGAAACCATTCGGCAACTCACCTTTTATTTGCTTCACTTCGGGCAGAATTTGGCCCTCAAATTAAGCAACTTGGTTCTGATAATAATGAAGAAAGACTGACTTTTGACTTTCCTTGTGCTCAAAAACCTTCAAAAGAACAAATAAAATCTGTTGAAAACCGTGTAAATTCATATATAAGTCAACAAGTTCGGCGTGAATATTTGGTAACAAACCTAGAAAAAGCCCAAAAACTAAATGCAATTATGACATTAGAAGAATCAGAATACATGGATCCTAATGCGCTTCGGCTTGTGGTTTTTCCTAGAATTACAACAGATTTATGTGGCGGAACTCACATTCAAAACACTAAATTATTAGAAAAATTCACAATTTTATCCTGCCAAACTAAGGGTTCAGGAATTTACCGGATTCGTGCTGTTAGCTCTTTTGCTAAAAATGTTGAGTTTTTAGAACAAAATATTGAACTCTTGAAGTTTCAAATTACTTCATTAGTTAATAAAATTGCAAAAATTAGTCAAGATTTTACCTTTGATTTTCCAAGTTTTACTGATTTAGATTCAGAATTTGAGCACTTAACAAAAATTGAAGAAGACCTTAAAGAACAATATAAAAAAATCTTAAAAAATCAAGATATTTCTCAATCATTAGAATTAAATTCAGAAAATTTTGTTGACATTAATCAAAATAAGTTTTACATTGATTTGGAATTTAATTCCAAAAACTTAAAACAATCAGCAGCTACTTTTAGGCAAAAAAACCCAAAATCAACCTTTATTTTAGCTACAAATCTTGAAGACGAAAATTATTTAATTACAGTTGCATCTTTTAACTTAGAATCAAATATCATTCTTGAAAAAATTCTAGAAATTTTTGATGGTGCAGGGGGTGGAAATTCTAAAATAGCTCAGGCAAAAATCAAGAAAAAACCTATAAAAGACGATATAATTAAGCTTTTATGAGCATTAGACCCAGAGTTTTAGCACTTGATTTAGGGGTTAAGTCTTGCGGCTTTGCAATTTCTGATTCAGATTGGAAAATTTCACTACCCCTTGAGCAATATAATTTTAATAGGTATGATTTTGCAAGAGTTATCGCGCGAATTGGTTTTTGATTGGATCAATATTCTATTTCTACTCTTGTTTTAGGTTATCCTTTAACTTTATCAGGTAAAATTTCTCCAAGAACAATTATGGTCGAAGAATTCGCCCAATTAATAAAAAAACACTATCAAATACAGCTTTTTTTTCAAGATGAGCGACTTTCTTCCAAGGAGGCCAACTCAATTTTAATTGACTCAGGTTTGTCCTTTAAAAAAAGGCAAAAAATTATTGACAAATTAGCAGCTCAAATTATACTTGAAAGATTTTTACAAACACAAAATGCATATGAAAAATAAAAAAACTTTAACTCAAGAACCAATAAACCTTTCAGACCCACAGCGAGTAATAATCGCAAAAGAAATTTCAAATTCAACAAATCCAGCTTATGAAAAACTTTATTCACTTTTTTATACTGAATTTGAAGATTTACGAATTTTTTCTGTTGTTTTTGATGAGAAAAAAAATATTCTTGCTTTTGAAATTGACAGAAATACTTGAGAAACTACAAAAACCTTTGTTGAATTTGACGACCAAACAATTGAAATTCTAGAGATGCAAATTAATGAATTTTTTGATACAAATAAGTTCATATTTGAAGATAAGCCAATTGATCCTTTTACTTTTTTTAATAATTTCTCGCCTGAAACCGAATATGATGATATAATTGAGGAACTTAGTGATAAAGAAGCAATTAGAGTTCCTGAATTAAAAAATAAAACAAAAAAAGCTATAAAATCAAAGGTAAATTAAGATGAAACTAATTGTTGGACTTGGTAATCCAGGCGAAAAATATGCTCAAACAAAACATAATGTGGGATTTTGAGTTCTTGATTTATTAGCTGAAAAACTCGGATTGACCTTTGATCAAAAAACTGAAAATGGCGTTTTTTGTAAAACAAGTGATTTTATTCTTGCAAAACCAACAACATATATGAATAAATCAGGTGATTTTGTCTTTGAATTAGTCCAATTTTACAAAATTAATATTTTGGATGTGATAATTGTTTATGATGATATGAATTTTGAAATTGGCCAGGCACTAATTAGAGCAACAGGAAGCGCAGGCGGGCAGAGAGGTATGGAAAATATTATTGAAAAATGTGGTACTAAAGATATAAAAAGGCTTAAAATTGGTATTTCCCGCGCCGAAAATTCTAAAGAATACGTCCTTAGTCCTTTTGAAAATCAAGCCAAAATTAAAATTAAACAAGTTATTGACCAAGCTGCTGACATTCTTATTTTTTATTTATCAAATAGTTTTATGACCACGGTTCAAAAATTTAATGCTAACAAAAACAAAGCCTAAAGAAAAATTTTTAATTGCAGTTTCTGGCGGCTCTGATTCAATGTTTTTGCTTGACAAATATAAAAATAAAGATATAATTGTTGTTCATGTCAATTATAATTTAAGGCCACAGGCTATTTTTGAAACTTTATTAGTCGCAAAATTTTGCCAAAAATATAATTTAATGCTTAAAATTTTATCCTTCGATAGTTTTTCTGTTTCAGGAAATTTGCAGGCAAATTTAAGAAAGGTTCGTTACGAGTTTTTTTACCGAGTTTATACACATTTTAGATGCACAAAATTACTTGTAGCTCATCACTGAAATGATTTTGTTGAAACAATTTTTTTGCAAAAAGAACAAAAAAAGCTAGTAACATTTTGGGGAATCCGCAGACAAAATTTCCTTTTTGGAATGCAAATCTCAAGACCACTTTTGTATTTTTACACAAAAAAAAGAATTCTTAATAGTTGTAAAAAAAGAAAAATCCCTTATCTTGATGATGATTCAAATTTCACAAACAAATATAGAAGGAACGCGATTCGCTTTAAATTACAAAAATTAAGCACTTTTTCTTTATTTTTTACTTTTTCTGTTCATTTCATTGCAAATTTTTTTAAATTAATAGAACTAAAAAAAAATTATAAAACTCTTGAAAAGTGGAAAAATACAGAATACCATGCTTATTTTTTCCAAAAAATTCGAAAAAAACCAGAAATTATCTTTTTATATTTGCACCAAAATTTTGACAATATTAAATTATCAAAGGGAAAAATCAATTCAATAATTGACTTTATTAGTTCTAAAACACCCAATGGATCGTTTTTAATAAAAAAAAATAACTATATAATTAAAAAAAAACTAAAAATATATGCAAAATCTAGTAAAATTTAGTAAGATTTGTTGAACTAGAAAGGAAAATCATGCAAGTAAAACAAAAAAGGAAACCATCGGCCGGTTGAATTGTTCTTTTAATTTTGGCTTTAGCAGGAATTGCTTATCTTATGTATTATTATTTGCAACCCAGGCTTACTGTTAAAAGCTTATCTCATTTCGAAGAACAGCTAATTAAAAATGCCCAAAACACAACCGATAATAATTTCTTTTACTCAATTATTTTTGATATTAATGCTTATCGAATTCGTGTAGTTGAATCTGAAGGAGGAAATGCAATTGCTTATTCGGTAATAGCAAATCCTGCTGTTATTACAAAATTCCAATCTGGTGCTGCTGAACTTAGCCCCGTGATTAAAAATCAACTTCAAAATTCGAATATTACAACATATTCAGAATTAGTTTCACTTTCAGTTAAAACAGCTGCGTCAAATTATACAAATCTTACAGATGCAACAAAGAGTCTTCTTAATAGTCTTTATAATTCAATTGGCGCAACAGTACCCGATAATAATATCTATTTGCCTTCTTTTTCTTCAGCCGATAGACCATCTACAACAATTTTACAATATATTCTCTCATTTCTCCCAGCACTTTTACCAGTTTTATTATTTGCTTTTTTATTTTTCCGTGTGAACAAAAATTCTCAAGGAGGTTCAGGATTTTTCAATCCAGGGAAAAATCAAGCAATCCGTATTAAATCTGATAAAAAATACACTGATGTTGCAGGAAATGTTGAGGCCAAAGAGGAAATTTCTGAATTTATCGACTACTTAAAAAATCCTGGTCGTTATTCTAGCGCTGGTGCAAAAATTCCACGTGGAATTTTGCTAGGAGGTCCTCCGGGAACAGGAAAAACATTACTTGCAAAAGCTACCGCAGGTGAGGCAAATGTACCTTTTTTCTTCATTTCTGCATCTAATTTTGTGGAATTATATGTTGGAGTTGGAGCAAAAAGGGTGCGTGAATTATTTAGAGATGCACGAAATGACTCTCCGGCGATAATTTTTATTGATGAGCTTGATGCAATTGGACGCTCCCGTGGTTCAGGAATTGGCGGTGGTAATGACGAAAGAGAACAAACACTAAATCAACTTCTAGTTGAAATGGACGGTATGGTTGAAAATACCGGACTTTTAGTAATAGCAGCAACAAATAGAACCGATGTTCTTGATCCAGCCCTTTTACGTCCAGGTCGTTTTGACCGTTCAATAATTGTTGGGCTTCCTGATGTTAGAGAACGTGAAGAAATTTTAAGATTGCATGCAAAAGGTAAAAGAATTTCTAAAAATATTACACTTGCAAATATTGCCAAAAGAACTCCTGGATTTTCAGGAGCCCAATTAGAAAATGTTATAAATGAAGCAACACTTTTATCAGTTCGTGAAAAAACTCAAGTCATTACAAGTGAGCAAATTGACGAGGCAATTGACCGAGTAATTGGTGGGCCTGCCAAGAAAAATCGCGTAATAACTGAAAAAGAAAGAATAATGGTTGCTTATCATGAAGCTGGGCATGCCGTTGTTGGTTTAAAATTAAGATCCGGGGTAAAAGTTCAAAAAATTACAATTGTTCCTCGTGGAAATACCGGTGGTTATAATTTAATGCTTCCTGAAGAAGAAAAATATAACAGTACAAAATCAGAACTTTTAGCAACAATTGCGGCATTTATGGGTGGTCGAGCAGCTGAAGAAATAAAATATGGCGAACAAGAAATTTCTACTGGTGCTGGTAATGATATTGAAAAAGCTACAAAAATTGCCCGTAAAATGGTTACCGAACTTGGAATGTCATCACTTGGTCCAATTCAGTATGAGCAAGATCAATCATCGCCATTTTTAGGAAGAGATTATATAAAAAATACATCATTTTCTTCAAAAGTTGGTCACGAAATTGATATTGAAATTCGCCAAATTATTTCTAATGCTTATAAACAAGCTTCTGAGACAATTAAAAATAATTTAGATTTGCTTGAATTAATCAAGGATACTTTATTAGAAAAAGAGACAATTGTTTATGAAGAAATTCAACAACTAGCCGAAACTCTTGAGCCACTTCCAAAATCAGACCCAGTTCAAACTAGTGCTATAAAACCTTCTGATATTTTGAATGAACTTTTATCAGTAGACCCAGATCCTGAAGAAAATTTAGTTGAAAATCCTGAACAAAAATCAGAAGAAAATCTTGAACAGAAATCAGAAGAAAATCTTGAACAGAAATCAGAAAAAACCCCTGAACAAAACCCTGAACAAAATCAAGAAGAAAATTCAGACTCTACCCCAAATCAAGACTAATTAAAATTTTCTTCATTTTTATTTAAAATTTAGAAATACTGAAAATAGTTTCAGAATTAAATTGACGTTTTAAGGAATAAGACTATGTCAAAATTAAACGACCAACAACAATTTCGCCTTGAAAAACTTAAAAATTTACAGTCCAATGGATTTAATTATCCAAAATCAATTTTCTTGCATGATAATTTGGATGAAATAATTAAACAATATCAACAAAAAAGCCATGATTTTTTTGTTGAGAACCAAATTAAAGTCGCTTTTGCAGGTCGTCTTATTCGCCAACGCTCCCCGTTTTTCATTATTTATAGTCAATCATTAGAATTTCAAGTGTATGCAAATAAGGATTTTCAAACACAAAATCAGTTTATTTTTTCAAATTTAGACCTTGGTGACATAGTTGAAATTTCTGGATATTTATTTAAAACTAAAACAAATCAAATAAGTCTTAAAGCAGAAACTTTTTCAATTTTAGCAAAATCACTCCACCCATTGCCTGATCAATATTATGGAATTGAAAATGCTGATGATAAATATCGTAAGCGATATTTAGATTTGTTAGTAAATGAAAAATCAAGGCAAACTTTTATTGTTAGAAGCAAAATTATCTCCTTAATTCGTAAGTTTTTTGACTCACAAGGATTTTTAGAAGTTGACACTCCTGTTTTGCAACCAGTTTTAGGTGGCGCTTCGGCTAAACCGTTTGTAACATTTTATAATTCATTAAGTCAAAATTTTTACTTACGAATTGCAACTGAATTGCCGTTAAAAAAATTGTTAGTTGGTGGAATTGATGCTGTTTATGAAATTGGGAAAATTTTTCGTAATGAAGGTTTTGACACAACTCATAATCCCGAATTTACCTCAATTGAATTTTACCAGGCCTATTCAGATTTAAACAGGATAATGGATCAAACTGAGAATTTAATTCGTTTTTTGTTTGAAGAACTTGGATTAAATCAATTAGATCACTCATATGGTGAAAATAAAATTGATTTTTCACAAAAATTTGCCCGATATGATATGGTTCAAATTACCTCTGAAAAAATGGGCTTTGACCTAAAAAGTGCAAATTTTTCTGAACTTGTTGAATTAGCTAAAAAAAATGCTATAAAAATCGAGCCCTTTTTTACAAAAGGACACTTAATTAACGAATTTTTTGAAAAATTTGTTGAACCTACACTAATAAATCCGACTTTTATTACCGGTCATCCTATTGAAATTTCGCCTCTGGCAAAATCTGACCCCAAAAACCCAAATTTCACACTCAGAGCCGAGCTGTTTATTGCTACAAAAGAATTTGCAAATATGTTTGACGAATTAAATGATCCTATTGACCAACTAAGTCGTTTTCGTGCTCAAATGGCTGAAAAAGAACAAGGAAATAATGAAGCTAGTGAAATTGACTATGAATTTGTTCAAGCCCTTGAACACGGAATGCCCCCTGCGGCCGGATGTGGAATTGGAATTGATCGTCTTGTAATGCTTTTGACAAATAATGTGTCTATTCGCTCTGTAATTTTATTCCCGCAACTAAAATCTAAAAAGGACTAAAATGAAACTATTTTTTGCTTTTGATCTTGATGGCACACTTTTGCGTTATGACAATACAATTCACCCTGAAAATGTTAAAATGCTAAAAAAACTCTATGAATTAGGGCATATTTTGGTTGTTGCAACTGGAAGAGGACTTTCAGCCTGCATAGATTTAGCAAAACAATACCCATATTTTCACTACCTAGTTTCAAATAATGGAACATTAGTTTATGATATTGCAACTAAAAAAACAATAAATAACGGAACACTAAAAAAGCAAGTTGCCTTTGATTTATTTCAAGATTGTCAAGAATCTAATTCAATTTGTGCATTTTCTACCCCACATCGACTTTTTGAATATTGTTCGCAAAAAAGTTATGACTGGCTAAAAAAGCAACATATAATGGATTTAAATTATTACACTAAAGTAAATAATTTTGAAATTTTAGAAATTATTGAAACTGATCCCATAACTCAAATTGCTTTTCGAAATGATGAAAAATTAATAAAAGATTTGTATAAAAAATGGTCTAAAAAACTGGAAAATCATTATAAAGTAACAATAACTAACAGAATTTTTCTTGATATAAACCCATTAAACGTTGATAAAGCAAGTGCAATTTCAGATTTATTAGTTAAAAATGATCTAACAACTGACCATTTAGTTGCTTTTGGTGATAGTTCAAATGATTTTCAAATGATAAAACTAGCCCGATACGGTTTTGCTATGCAAGATGCAACTCCTGATTTAATTGAGGTAGCCTCGAGAAAAATTGGCAGTTGTAAATCTGACACAATCGCAAGAACTATCGATATTCTTTTAGAAAATCAAGACAAATTATTCTCTGCCTAAAATTTATGAAATTTAAAAAAAAGCTTCTTGAATCAATCAACAAGAAGCTTTTATTTTTAAAATAAACCTTAAATTCTTAGTTAATTTCTTTACGAATTTTGTCAACAAAAAATTTAGTGATAACATAAGGCCGAGTTATCATTGAACCAACAACGACTGAATGGGCGCCAATTTTAAAAGCGTCAATTACATTTTGAGGCTCATTAAAACCACCTTCAGCAACAACTTCTATACCGGTATTGCGCACTTTTTGAACCATTCAGCGTAAAAACTGGTAATTATTTTCAATATTATTGTGGTTTTTTGTTGTTTCTGTATAACCGCGTAAAGTTGGGGCAACATAGTCAAATTTTAATCTAATTGCATTTTCAACATCTTCATAGTCAGCACAATCTGCAAGTAAATATTGGTTCTTTTTTCGATTTTTATGAAAAAAATCAACAATTTCATCAAGATTTTCTGCCGGTCTGTTGCGCAAAGTTGCATCAATTGCTATTATTTGGTTATCAAATTGCATTAATTCTTTGAGTTCACTCAAAGTTGGAGTAATAAAAACGCTTGAATTTGTGTATGTTTTTTTAATTAAAGAAATTAACGGTACTTTTTGGTTTAACTCAAAAAAATCTCTGACATTGTCAATTTGTGAAGTTCTAATACCATCAGCCCCACCTAAAAGCGCAGCTTTCATCATTTTTTGCATTATTTTTGCCCCAAAAAGCGGCTCATCTTCGAGCGCTTGACATGAGACAATAAAACTATTTTTTAAAAGACGCATTTTTTTACCTTTTAATTAGTGATTTTTGCTAATTTTTCTTTTATTTTTTCATATTCAACTAATTTTTCGTTTTGAGCTTTTTCAATTTGAGAAAATTCTTGATTTGATTGGATTGTCTCATTTTCTCTATAGTTAGGATGTCCAAAAATTAGAATTTGATACCATTTTGGCATTAAATTTGGAACAGTTTTTGCAACTTTTTTTGCAACTTTTTGCAACTTAGAATCATTTTTTGCAATTTGCTTTTCTAAGGCAATTAGCTGATCAAATTCAGGTGTTTTTGTTCAAATTGTTAAATTTGTTAAGTTTTTCTCTTTTTTACTAAAGAAAGTATAAACTAGAGATCCAAAATAACCAAAAATAATTGTAAGGAAAAAGGAAATTAGCGCTACATATTCGCTAGCAAATTGAATTACTAAATTTTCGGGAACAAGTCTTTTGTTTGTAAAGATTCATAAAAATAAAGCAGTAATAAAAGCAACACTAATTCCAAGAACAGCGCCAAAAGAATTTGTTCTTCGAGTTAGAATTCCTAACATATAAACCGCACCAATTGGCACACCAAAAAGTCCAACTATTGCAAGGAAAAGGTCAAATAAATTAGTTTGTCCTGAATATGTCAAAAGAAAAGCAACTAACATTCCTTGAATTCCAAAAAATGTAATTAAAATTTTTGAAATAATCAACATTATTCGGTCTTTTATAGGTGCTTTTTTCCGGAATTTACGAATTGGTTGAATAAAATCACTAACAATAACATTAACTAGCGAGTTCATTGAAGATGAAATTGTCGATTGACTTGCGGCAAAAACTGCGGCAATAATCAAACCAGAAAGACCGGTTGGTAAGACTTTTATGATGAAAAATGAAAGAAGTTGATTATTTGCCGCACCTTCGCGACCAACAATTTGGTCAATTGCATTTTTGGCATCAACATCAAAACCTTGCGATTTAAAGTAACTATATAACATTGAACCAACGCCATAAAACACAAAAATAGTAATAAAAGTTAAAATTGCATTAATATAGATAGTTTTATTAGTTCCTGAAATGAATTTTGAGGTTTTATATCTTTGGACAATATCCTGAGATGCCGTATAGGAGAAAATAGTTTCGACATATTTTCCTAGAAAAAGAAGGAACATACCACCACTAGCGGCACTTATTTTTCATTGACCGGCGTTAAAAATTGACTGATAAATATCATTTTTACTTCAATCAGTTTGAACTAATCCAAAAATGAGGATGCAAATAATTCCTAAAAGTAAAACGAGACCTTGGATTGCATCAGTTCACAAAACACCTTTAAAACCACCTAAAAAAGTGTTTAAAATTACGACTATTGCCATAATTCCGATGATTAAATAAATATCTAAATCAACAAAAAGTGACAAAGTCAGTGCCGGAATATATAAAACAATTGCAATCCGAAAAATGTGAAAAATAGCAAACAAACCGCCACTTAAAGCCCGAATTAAATAATTATAACGACTTTCAAGATAAGCATAGGCAGTATTTGCAGTAATTTGTCGATAAAAAGGGATAATTCATTTAATTAAAACCGGAGTTATCAAAATTATTGCTACTTGGCCGACAGATCACATTCATCCTGTTTTAAAAGCAAGTCCGGGAAGACCTAAAAATGTAAGGGACGAAAGCCCGGTAGCCCAAATTGAAAGAGCAATAACAATTGATGGAACTTTAATTGACTTTGCTACTAAATAAGAATCAGTGCTTTTTTGCTTATTATTTTTTTCTTGATACCAAAAAAATAATCCAAGCAATAGCATTGAAAGCATATAAATTGCTAAAATAATTCAATCAGTTGTTGAAAAACTTGATTTAGTTTCTTCCATATTTTCCCCCTTTCTCAACTTTTTATAATTAAAAATTTGAAAAAGTTGAACCTAGTCTAGAAATTTTTCTTTAATTTCAACTGCCTTTTGATTTAATGTTTTGCTGTCAATTTTTTTAAAAGGAAGGCGATTATAACCAGCATCAACACCATAAAGTTGCATAATTGCTTTGATTGTTTGCATTAGTCCAACTTCCAAAAGTGATTGAATATAGTCATTATAAACATGAATTTCATTTTTAAAGGCTAGTAAATCACCTTTTTTTGCCAAATCAAGAATTTTTCTTGCCTTAATTGCGTTTGTATTATAAGTTGAACCGATAAATCCACGAGCCCCTAAAAGGTAAGCAAGTCCAAAAGCTTCATCAAAAGCATACATTCAATTTTTTTCTGGATAAGTTTTGATTAGTCTTTCGAACAAAAAGATGTCATTTGAGCCAAATTTGCAGCCAATAACATTTTTAAGATTTAAAATGCTACCAAATTGCTCAATGTTAATTTTTGAACCTGCAAGTTGGGGCAAGTAATAAATAAACATCGATAAATCAACGTTTTTTGCAATTTCTTCGTAGTAGTTTTTGATTTCATCAAAAGAAAAATTATAATAAAAAGGTGTGATTGCGCTGATTGCATCAAAACCAAGTTCTTTAGCTTTTTTTCCTAGTTGGATTGCTTCTTCAAGATTTAAACTTCCAATCTGAGCAATTAAAGTTACCTTATTTTTTGCTTTTTTAGCTACAATTTCATAAATTTTTTGTCGTTCTTCAACAGACATTAACAAAAATTCACCTGTTGATCCAGTGACATAAAGACCGTCAACCCTTTGGACATTAATTAAAAAATCAAGAATATCTTCAAGATTTTTAGTCATAAGTTCGCCTTTTTCATTAAAAGGACTTATTAAAGCGGGGAAAAATCCATGATATTTTTCCATAATAGCCTCCTTTTTATAGAAAAATCTTTTATATTGATTTTCCTATTTTTTGTATATAAAATAATTATATATAAAAAAACCCGTATTTTTTTAAAACGGGATTTTTCTTTATTTTTGTTAATTTTTGTTAATTTATCTACTGAAGATTAAATTTTTGCCTTAAAAGATAAAAAGCACCGAGCATACCGGCATTATTTTTGGATTCTGCGATCAAAAGCTCGCATTTATAAGGAGTTTGTTCTAACATTTTTAGGAATTTTTGCTGAATTTTTGCAAAGTATTTCTTATTTATATAGGAAAAACCGCCTCCAATAAAGATTTTTTCTAAATTTTGAAAAATTGCAAGTTGATAGGTAAAGTCAACAACTTTTTGGAAATAGTCATCAATCATTTTTTGAAAATTAACGTTACTTTTGTATAAATTATCAAACTTTTCATATTCAGAAATTCTAATATTATAAAGTTTATTAATTTCTTTGTCAAGCAAACTAAAAGAAAGTCAATCATCAAGTCTTTGACCCTCATAAATTAGATAACCAAATTCACCAGCAAGAAAATTTTCACCTCGAATTAATTCATCCTTGACAATTCCAATTCCAACGCCAGTCCCTAAAGTAACTGTTGCGTAATTTTTTAGGCCTTTGTGATAAAATTTTTCAGAAATTGCAGCGGCATTTGCGTCATTTTCGACAACAACAGGCAAATTAAATTTTTTTTCTAAAATAGAAAAATCGCTGCCGAAATATGGTAAAGTTTTATGATTTACAAAAATAATTTTCTTTTTTTCAACATCAACCCCGCCCATTGTAGCAATAGCGATTCCTTTTATGTCTTTAGAAAAATCTGACTTTTCTAAAATTGAGTTGATAATTTCCTCTAAATTCTCTAGAATTGAACTGATATTGGTTTTAAAAGTTTTTGTTTGGTGAAAAAAATTGTTATTATCAATAATTCCCATTTTAATGTTTGTGCCGCCAATATCAAAAAGAATGAATTTGTCCATTTTGCCTCTCTTTTTTAAAATAACCTTTATTTTTATAGCATTTTTTAAATTTTGCTAGTATAAATTTGGTTGTTTCTTTTAAAAATTATAACTTATAAAAGCAAAATAAATTAGGATAATAATAAATCAGTGCCAAAAATTTTTTTGAAATTATAGTAATTCCAAGCTAATTCGAAAAATCAAGATTTATGATAAAATAATTTATTAATTGCTTAATTAATTAAATTGGTCTTGTAGGATTTAAAGGCGATAGAGATTTACTCGTTAAAAACTAAAAAAACTGTTTGAATTAGTTTTGCAAGATTTAATAGCTAAAAAATTAGAATCAATTAGGGAAAATAGAAACCTATATTGAAATTATTAGATTTTACTTAATAAAAAAGTAATTATGGATGGAAAAAAAGAGACTAATTTGCATTTATGAAACTAACACCGCAACAACAGAAAGTGATTAATTTAGCATTAAAAGGCAAAAATGTTCTGGTTGATGGTTGCATTGGGAGTGGAAAAACAACAGTAATTCAAGCTTTGTGTAATCGATTTCCAGGTAAAGAGATTTTGTACTTAACCTACAATTGACTATTAAAAATTGAAGCTCAAAATAAGATTAAAAAGAAAAAAATTACGGTAGAAGATTATCATGGATTTGCGCGTTCAATGTTACCCAAACAACATCGTTCTTCCGGGAATCCAATTAAAATATTTTTAGACCATGATATATCTGTTGGAACCTTTGATGTTTTATTAATTGACGAGTATCAAGATATTGGGTTTCTAATATCCTTGTTATTAGAAAGAATAAAAACACAAAATCCTAACATCCAAATTGTTGCTGTTGGGGATATTAAACAAAAAATTTATGATAACACTAAATTAGATGTTGAGAATTTTATTGATAAATTTTTAGTATCATATAAAAAATGTTCATTAACACTTTCTTTTACAATGCCTAAAGATTATGCTAATATGTTGAGTAAAGTTTGGAATAAAACAATTAATGGGGTTAATGAAAATTGCCAGGTCGAATATATGGACCTTGACCAAATTAAGGAATTTTTATCTAAGCAAAAACCTTCAGATATCTTATGTTTAGGCAAAAATGATGGACAAATGTCAAAAGTACTAAATTATCTTGAAAAAAATCATAGTGCTATTTTTGATAAAAAAACCGTTTATGTTTCTACAAGAGAAAGAGATGTAAATTTGTTTCCCAAAAAAGATTCGGCTATTTTTACAACATTCGATAGCTCAAAATGGATAAAAAGACCTATTTGTGTTATTTTTGATTTTACTGAAAGTTATTGATTTAAACGTTTAGAAAAGATAGATAGTAATTATGAAATTTTAAGAAATCTATTTTGTGTAGCGGCAAGTAGAGGAAAAGAAAAAATCATATTCTTAAAGCCACCTGACCATGACGAAGATAAAATATTTGACAAAGATACTCTTATAAAAACCCTATCTAGTGAACCTCAAAAAGATAGGCTAGAAAAATATTCAATGTCAACAATGTTTCAAAATAATTATGATGAAGATAAAATCGAAATGCGTCAAATGCTTGATGTAGAACAAATTCATACTGATGATAAAACCGTAATAGAGGTAAAAAACCTCGATGGGTTTATCGATCTTAGTCCATGTATTGGGATTTTTCTTGAAGCAAATTATTTTAATAGCTACTATATGGTTAAGAAAATTTGAAATTTAATTCCAAACTACCATGATAAGAACCAGGAATCACCACGACGAGACGAATACAATGATTTTATTGATATTAAAAATAGAAAATCATTAAACGATTTAATACTATTTTATCGTTATTTGCAAACAGGCAAAGAAAGATATATTGAACAAGCGCAACGAAATTTTGTCAATGATAAAGCTATTCAACAAATGCACAAAAGATTATCAGAGGAGCTTAGTAGGAACGAAAAAATTCAAGAACCCTGCTCCTTAGAATTTAATAATAACATAAATAATTTTACAATGAAAGTTAGCGGAAAAGCTGATGTTATCAAGGATGAAATAGTTTATGAACTTAAATTTGTTAGCGATTTAACAACTGCTCATTTTTTACAAACCGCTTCATATATGCTAGCCTTAGAAAAGGAAGAAGGTATATTGTGGAATGTTAAAAAAAATGAAAAGTACAAAATTAAAATCAAAAATCAAGAAAATTTTAGAGTTAAACTTGCAGAAACAATCTCTAAAGGCCGGTATAAAGAAAAAAATCTCAATCAAAATCAAGCCAAAAAAAGATCATGGAGCATATGAAAACTATTGAGAATCAACAAATTACTGATTTGAATCAAAAATTTGCTATAAATTAACGTAGAAACAAATCTTCAAAATAAGATTTTTCTATCGGATTTATAATTGCTAACAGCACTAATTTTAATTTACTTGATAGTGCAACGTATATTTATAGTATTTTAGGTACAGTTCCTGTTAATTTAAAAAACAAAACGTTTGGATAAAAAGTCATAAAGAAATGATTTTTAGGTTAAAAAATTTCTTAAAATATCACGATATAAAAGACTTATTTTGAGGCGCAAACTTTGATTTTACACAAAATATTTAAAAAAGAATGGTTTTAACGCCTTAAATTAGCATAAAAATTTGCTCGTGTGATCAAATTTAGCGCACAATTGTTCATTATTAAAGATAAAATGCCGTCATACGATCATGCTAAAGTAGGAATTTTTATTATTTTCCTAGACAAAATCGTGAAAAAATTGAATCAAGCAAGTTTTCATCGTCCGTTCTGCCAAAAATAGTTTGCAATTCTCTTCAAGCGTTACGCAAATCTACAATTGCAATTTCAGGCCCAAAACCAGATTCTAGACTATTTTTGGCTTCAATAATCGCTGTTTTTGCCAATTCTATCTGTGAAATTTGGAATGAATTAGCGACAAACTGATTTTCTTTTCCCAAAAAGGCAAAAATAGTTTTAATTTTGTCAATTAAGCTATCAATTTGTTTGTTTTTAGCACTAATTAATATTTTATCAGCAAATTCTTCCTTATTTTCAATAAGGTCAGATTTATTATAGACTTGTAAATATACTTGATTTTCGCTAATTTTTTCACCTAAATCAAGATGTTTAGATTTTTTTTGACTTGCATCAATAACATGTAAAATTAAATCAGATTTTTCCATGTTTTCAAAAGTTTTACTAATTCCAATTTGCTCAATTTTTTGCTTAGTTTTTCTAATTCCGGCAGTATCAAAAACTTTAAAAAGCAAATTGTCAATCACAAAATTACCTTCAACAATATCGCGAGTTGTTCCAGGAATTTCACTTATTATCGCCTTATTTTCGTCAATTAAAACATTTAGAAGCGAGGACTTGCCGCTATTGGGTTCGCCAATTAAAGATGTCCTTATTCCTTCATAAATTAGTCTTGAATTATCGGCTATTTTTATTAATTCATTAAAATTTTTTATTAATTCATCAATTTTAGGAATAAGAATCTGATTTGTTAGAATTTCAACATCATCATATTCGGGGTAATCAATATTTACCTCAATAGTCCCGATAATTTCCTCGATTTGCTGGATTAGTTTTTTAATAAAGTTTGAACTTACACCAGAAAACTGTTTAAGAGCAACATTGTGTTGCGATTTAACTTGAGCATGAATTAAATCATTAATCGCTTGAGCTTTAACAAGGTCAATTTTCCCATTTAAAAAAGCACGTAAACTGAACTCTCCAGGATTTGCAAGTCTAGCGAGTTTAGTTTTTAAAATAGTTTCAAGAATTAAATTTGTATTTAAAACTCCGCCATGAGCGTTTATTTCTACAGTTTCTTCACCGACAAAATTTTTATTTCCAGCAAATCATAAAACTAAAACTTGATCAATTTTAGTTTGATTATCATGAATTCAGCCAAAAGTTATTTCCATGGAATTGCCAATTTTCCCGGTAAAAATTTTTTCCATGATCTTAAAGGCATTTGGCCCTGAAATTCTAATGATCGAAATTGCTTGATTTATTGTCCCTGAAGCAATCGCACAAATAGTATCAAAAACCATTTAATATATTCCTAAATTAAATTTAAAAGTTAAAAAAAGTACTTTTATGCACTAAATTCCTATTTTTTTCTCATATTCAGCTAGCGAACCTTGAAAAAACACAGCTGAATCTTGCTTAATATCCAAAATCGCATTTGCAACTTCCCTTATTAAGGCAAGGTTGTAAGTTGTAAAAATTGCTCCTGAATCATAAATTTTTAAACCTTCAATGAAAGAATCAATTGATTCAGAATCAAGATGATTAAGCGGTTGGTCAAAAATTAAAAAATTTGATTCACTTAACATCATTTTTGAAAACATTAGTCGAACTTTTTCTCCACCAGATGTAACATTGACTTTTTTAAAAACTTGGTCACCGCTAAAAAACATTCTTCCTAAAAAAGCACGCATTCTATGGGTTGAATTGTCTTTATTTTCATCTTGTGTGTTAAAAATTGGTCACTGTGAAATTCAGGAAATTAAATCTAAATCTGAATTAAAAAAATCATCTGTGTTTGCTGGCAAATAATCAAATTTTATTGTTGAACCTCAGGTAATTGTCCCAGAAGTTGGTGGTTCTTTTCCGGCAATAATGTCAAGTAATTTAGTTTTTATCAAATCATCATCAACAAAAACTACCATTTTTTGGCCTGGCAAAAGTGTAAAAGACACATTTTTAAATAAAAATTCGCCAGTTTCAGGATTTTTATAACTTAAATTTTCAACATTTAATATTTGTTTTCCAGGTTTTGGAAAAACATTAAAACGAATGTAAGGGTATTTTCGCGATGAAGGTTTAATTTCCTCGAGCTGAATTTTCTCAAGGGATTTTTTTCGTGAAGTTGCCTGGGCAGATTTAGAAGCATTTGCAGAAAATTTTGCTATAAATGCCTCTAATTTTGCAATTTGCTCTTCTTTTTTTGCATTAGCATTTTTTTGAAGTTCTTTTAATAACTCAGAAGACTGTTTTCAAAAACTATAATTTCCAGTAAAAATTTTAACTTCACCATAATCAATATCAACAGTATGAGTGCAAACTTGATCCAAAAAATCGCTATCGTGGCTAACAACTAGAACAATATTTTTATAATTAATCAAAAATTCTTCAAGTCATTTAATAGCTTTAAAATCTAAGTGGTTAGTTGGCTCATCCATTATCAAAATATCAGGATTTCCAAAAAGCGCTTTTGCTAAAAGTACTTTGACTTTATAGGAAGATTTTAATTCTGACATTTTTGAGTATCAAAATTCCTTAGGAATTTCAAGTGCAGAAAGTAAAATTTGAGCATCATTTTCAGCACTTCAACCACCTAAGAGTCCAAATTGTTCTTCAAGTTCTCCAGCGCGGTTATAATCAGCCTCAGTTGCATCCGGGTTTGCGTAAATTTGATCTTTTTCTTGTTGAATTTGGTATAATTTTTGGTTTCCCATTATTACAACGTCAGTAACAATAAAATCGTCAAATTCATAGTGATTTTGTGATAAAACCGAAATTCTTTGATTTTGTGATGTTTGAATTGATCCTGATGAAGGTTCGATAAAGCCAGCTAAAATTTTTAAAAAAGTTGATTTTCCGGCTCCATTTGCGCCGATAATTCCATAAGTATTTCCTTCTGTAAATTTTAAATTTACATTTTGAAATAAAACTTTATCAGCAAAAATTTTTGATAAATCCTTAATTTCAATCATTTTGAGTCTCTTTAAATTATAATTTAATAAAATATCTAAAAATTATATTACAATTCTTATTAAATTAAAGTAAAAAGCTAATAAAAATAACTTCTAAAATTTAATATTAGACCTCTAATTTTCAATAAAGATTGAAAAAGCTAAAAAAAATGATTAAAAAGCGAGGTTTTGGTGGTAATAAAAAAACATATTTATAAATTTTTCAATGGGTTAGCAATTTTGCCAATCTTTTTGATTTCCTGTTCTCAAACAAAAACAGAAACAAATATTTCTTCTATTCCATCAGTGATTATTCCAATTCCAGAAAACAAGGATGAATTCCAAAAACGTGAACCGCGTTCATTTGATCTTTATGTTTCGGAAGTAAATGCTATTAGGTTGAAATGATTTTTAAATAAACCTAGCTTAATTAATCTTTTGCCCGAGGAAAAAAGCAAAATTTACTCTTCTAATGTTGTAAAAAGTTTTGTTTTTGACAATAAAAATCGAATTTTAGCTTTTCAGGACAACTTTGACTCATCTGAGGAAACTAATCCAAATTTTTTGCAAAATATTTTTCAAAAAACATCCGCAGTTTATTCGGGTAAAAGAATAAATGACGAAAATACCAACCTATTAAATGATTCTGATCAAGATAATTTTGAAAAACATAAAATAATTTCAAAAATTTTTACGCAAAATTGGCGCTATATTGAAACTAAGTTATTAAAACCAAATATTATTCAAAAAGACAATAAGAATTATCTTTTAATTAATGCCTATAAATTTATTTTTTCATCCCCTCTTAGCAGTTCAAATCTTCAAACTAATGAAAAAACTGGCGCAAAATCTGATAAAAAATGACAATTAAGCGCCCCAAACACAAAACCAACCCCTATTTTAAGGCTTCACTGGCATAATCAAAGTTTAGAAAATCCATTCAGAATTAAGCTTAATTCAAAAGATAATTTAAATTCTGAGTATGATTTACAGCTAATTAATAATATTGACCAACCTGAATCTGTTGCTGATTATAGTTTTAATTTTTCTGATGCAAATCCAAAAATACCCGAAAGTCCGCTCCAAATTTCACACGTAGACCCTATTTTTCGAGTTGTTATTCAAAGTTTTGCTATTCCATATCAAGGCAGTGTTGCTGATTTTGAAAGTGATAATTTTAAATTTGATTATGAATTTAACTAATCAAAAAGCTTTTGCAAATACGAAAATTAGGTTTTTTACATAAGACAATCATTTTTGTAAAAAAAAAAAAAAATATTTTGATTAATTTTTTACTTTTTGTGTTAAAATGTTAATTGTATTTTATGTAATAAGGAAATTAATATGCAATTCACTTTAAATATCTTTAATATGTGACAGTTTAGATCAGTGATTTTTTCTAAAAAAATCAGTTTTTTTGCATATTCTTTTTTCAATGTTTTTTATAAATCCATTAATTCATACAAAAATAAAAATATTTTTAAAAATATTAAAAACTCGCCCATTTCAAATTTAATTTTGTAAAATTTTAAAAATTATATTAAATTTAATTTGAAAACGGGCCAAAAACCCGTTTTTTTATTTAAAAAATATTTAAAACTAAATAATGAGGAAAAAAATGACGCTAAAAAATGATGGTGAACATCGCAGAGATCTGTTAAAAATAGGTGCAAGTCCTTCAATCCAAGGCATAAGCACAAAAAATATTGATTATAATTATATTTATACTATTCCGCCAACAAAGAAAAAGAAAAATCCACTATTCAAACATTTGGGTTTTGACTCGTTTTTTTTCCGCTTTTCGAAAAAAATTGTAAAAATTTTTTTCGAATTTGTAATAGTGGCTTGAATTGTTGCAACGTTAGTTTTTCTTTTGATTGACTCAATTCCAGGTGAGCCAGGTTTTCTTGATGGCCTAAATGAGGCTCAAAAAACAGCGGAAAAACAACTTTATGGACTCGATTTGCCCCAAGCGCAACGATATTTCAACTACCTTTGAAATTTTATCAATTTTGATTTTGGAATTTCATACAGTCTTAGACCTCGTGTAGAAATTAGTGATTTTATTTGGCAAAGGTTTTTTACATCCTTTTCAATAGGTATTGTTTCAGTTATTTTAACACTTTTAGTTGGAGTTCCGCTTGGGATTGCTGTTGGAAAAAATCCAGGAAAGTTTCTTGACAATTTAGCCACAGTCTGAATAGCGATTTTTTCTTCAATTCCTTCGCTAGTTTTTGCAATTTTTCTTTTAATTTTTGGTCAAAAAGCCGGAATTCCTTATATTTTTGATATACAGGATTTTTCAACTTTTGTCCTACCTGCAATCGCCCTTTCAATTGGATCTGTAATTAGTTATGTGCGATACATTCGATTTGAACTTAATAATGAGTTAAATTCTATGCATGCCAAATTTGCATATTTAAAAAATTTAACAAGAAATCGTTTTGTCTGAACTCACGCACTTAAGGCATCTCTTTTTCCAATTGCAACCTTTTTCCCTTTAGTTGTTTTAGGTTCTTTCATTGGATCAATTTTTGTTGAAAAAATCTTTTTAATTACAGGATCTGGTGGGATCATGATTGATGCAATTCAGTCAAAAGATAATAATATTATTCTTTTCTTAGTAATTATTTACTCACTTTTGACAATAATTTCTTATACATTACGTGATATTAGTTACGAATTGCTTGATCCGCGAATTAGAAGGAGGGCAAAATAATGAATCAATTTCCGTCAATTGAAAAATATATTGACCAAAACTTAAAACCTAATCCATTTTTGCAACCCTTTTCATACCAAATGTGAAAATTAATGGTGGCCCAGTCAAAAAGTTTTGATCGTAATTATTTTGGCAAACCCCGTAATAATTTTTATGAGGTTTTTCTCAGATTTTCCCGTTCCTTTTCAGGTGTTTTTGGAATTGTTACTATTATTTTCATGTTAATTTTAGCGATTATTATTCCTTTTACAACCGGATCGCCGACTGAACTTCGACCTAATATGAAAAATTTAAACTATTTTACACAAGGATTTATTTTAGGTACTGATTCTCAAGGTCGTGATGTTTGGGCATTTTTATGACACGGATTGCAGTTTTCGTTAATTTTAAGTTTCATTGTTGCGCTTTTTGATGTTGCTCTTGGTACTCTTTTTGGAACACTAATGGGTAATTTTGACCTTTTTGATAAAATTTTTACCTTTATTATTAAAATAATTTCAAATATACCAACAATTTTAGTAATTATTTTGATGACATTAGTTTTACGCCCGAGCTTTTGAGTTTTAGTTTTATCATTTTCACTTACTGGCTGAATCGGTCTTGCAAATCAAGTTCGTGCCCAAATAAAAAGAGCTAGAAACTTTACATGAGTAATTGCCTCACGTGTTTTAGGGACTCCTTCTTACAAAATTCTCCTTAATTTTGTGCCAGTAATTATTCCACTTTTAATTACAAATATTGTTTTTGTAATTCCAGGTACTATTCTTGGTGAAACTGGTCTTGCTTTTATTGGTCTTTCATTACCAAACGTTCCAACTTTAGGAAATGCAATTAATTCAGGAATTCCAATTGTAACCTTGTATCCTCGCTATGTTTTAATTCCTTCATTCTTTTTAATTTTGTTAACTTCGTCAATTCAAATGATCGGAAATTCAGTTCAAGACGCTCTAAGGAGGCAAAGATAAATGATTTCTTATTTTTTGGCCAAATTTTCTGATTGCAAAAATGCCGAGAATCCAACATTGTGTTATAAATTAGCAAAAAATTTAGAAAAGTTTAAAAAAGACTTAGAACTTTTAGAACAAAAAAAATTGGATAAAAAACAATATCAAGAAAAATTCCTTGAACTTAAAGAAGAATTTTTGGCTTATGAAGTTAACATAAAAAAATATTATAAATCAAAAAAATCCTATAAAATCCAAGCTATTTTAAATAGAATTCAACAATATTGACACACAAGTTTTAACCGTTCCCATTTTGATTTTGAAGCTTTTTCTAAAAATGTTCTCTACAAACAAATTGGCGATAAAAAGTACAAAATTGTTGCCCAAATTAAAAATTTAAATTTATCCTTTGTTAATCCAGCTAATCCTTCAGTTCGAAATATTGTAATTCGTAATGCTTCAATTGATTTTTATGAAGGTAAAATTCATGCAATAATTGGCGAGTCTGGTTCAGGAAAATCGGTAATTACTTCTTGTCTTTATGGACTTGTTGGCGAAAATGCTGTTGTTGAATCAGGAGAGATAAGATTATTTAACAATCCAGTTCATAATTTTGACTTTCGTGCTTGAGAACTTTCAAATTACCGAGGCAAAATAATTTCTGCTGTTTTCCAAAATCCAATGTCAACTTTGAATCCAACCAAAAAAATTGGCAAACAAATAATGGAAGGAATGCTGTTAAATAAAATTGTCAAAAATAAAAAAGAAGCCTATGAAAAAGCACTTTTATACTTAAAAATGACAAAAATTGTTAATCCTGAAATGGTTATGAAATTATATCCTCATGAACTTTCAGGTGGAATGATTCAACGAATTGTCATTTCAGCAATTCTTTCGCTTGAGCCTAAAATTATTGTTATGGACGAGCCGACCACAGCACTTGATACAACAGTTCAGGCTTTAGTTCTTGATATTATCCGTGATTTGCAAAAAAGACTAAAAATTACGATCATTTTTATAACCCATGACTTAGGAGTGGTCGCTTCACTTGCAAATTACATTACAATTATGTATGCTGGTCAAGTGGTTGAAGAAGGAACAAGAGACGAAATTCTTTTAAATCCAAGACATCCTTATACTTGAGGGCTAATAACTTCAATGCCTGACGTAAATAAAGGCGATCGTTTACAGTCAATTCGTGGGGTAGTTCCTTCTTCATTAAATTCAATTGTCGGTGATGCATTTGCGGTTAGAAATGATTATGCTTTAGAACAAGATTTTTTTGTTGAACCAAAATTTTATAAAATAAGTCCAACTCACCGTATAAAATCAGCACTTCTTGACCCAAAAGCACCAAAAGTTATGCCACCAAAAATTATTTACCAAAAATGACTCCAATTTCAAAAAATGAGGCAAAATAATGAGCAATAATTCTAAATTTTATCTTGAAAAAAACACTTATTTTTTTGGTAAGATTGTCCGCCAAACTTGGCGTCAGCTGACTCCTGGTGTTAAAAAAATGCTTGAATCTAGCGACAAAAAACCAATTGTTAGCTTTGAAAATGTCGATATTACCTATGGAACTGGTAATCGAAAAAACAAAGTTATTCATGACATAAGCTTCAATATTTATGAAGGTGAAGTTCTTTCCTTTGTTGGCGAGTCTGGTTCAGGAAAGTCAACAACTGGTTCAGCGCTCGCAGGTTTGGTTCCTCGAAGTTTTGGTAAAATCACTATTAACAATTTAGAGTTACCAAAAAATACTCGTAAAATCCGCGCTAAAATTCTTGATGAACTAGTTTCAAATGTGCAAATGATTTTTCAAGATCCACTTTCTTCACTTAATCCTTATAAAAATATTTATGATGTAGTCACCGAAGGAATAGTCAACCTAGAACAGCGAAAAAAAGGTTCAATAAAGCAACTATTTTCACAACATTATTACCAAAACACCTTTGAAAATCTAGTAAAAATTCTTAAAAGCCAAAAAATTCCGCAAAATTTAATCAATCAAATTAGCGATCAATTTTACAAAAACACAACCCAAATTTCAGTCGCAGATTTATTTGCTAATTTAATAAATTACCTGAAAAAAATTAGCTCAATTCACCCAAATATTGTTGACTTTATCCAAAAAAAGTCTCTATTTTTAAAGAACTTTTTGGAAAAACCGACAAAAGATGTAACCTATAAATACGTTACAGATATGCTCGCCTCAATTGGTCTTGACAGTTCGGTTTTATCTAGATTCCCATTAGAATTTTCAGGAGGGCAACAACAAAGAATTGGAATTTGCCGGGCTTTATTACTTAGACCTAAAATTCTTGTTGCTGATGAGCCAATTTCGGCACTTGATGTTTCAATTCAAGCCCAAATAATCAACATTTTTAAAGATTTAAAGGAAAAATACAACTTAACAATATTTTTCATTTCCCATGATCTTCGAATGGTCGAATACATTTCAGACCGAATTGCTGTTGTTTATCGAGGTCGGATTTTAGAAATCGGCCCAACAAAAGAAATAACCCAAAAATTTTTACACCCTTATACAAAATCATTGATTGAATCAATCCCAACAATTGAATCAAAAGGAGAATCACTTGCTGGATTTATTTATGATCCAAAAATGCATAACTATTCAGAATCAAACCAACCTGAGTGGATTGATTTAGGAAACAACCATTATATTTTAGCCACTTTTTCTGAAGTAAAACGTTGGAAATTAGGAGACTATAATTATGAAAAAAACTAGTATTTTAATCAGTTATTTGCTCGCTGGCGGCGGACTTGCGGCAACGGCCGGCGGAATTATCGGCGGAATTAAACTTTATGCAAACAATAACGAACTTGGAGTTTACAATCTTGATGTTGCCTCAGACAATATTAATGAAATTAAACAAGATGAGTTAGTTTATGCTAATTTTTTGAATGCCCAAGGTGAAAAAATTGCTACTTTTGCACCTTTAGAAGACAATAAAGACGGCAAATACGGTATTTTTTTAAATTCAAATATTAAATCTGAAAAAAGAATTTTTTCAGAATCAGAATTTGCAGATTGATTTGCCCAAACATATAACCGTCAAACTCCAATTTTTGAACTCCAATTAGGAGTTATGAAATTTGTTAATGAGTATTGGGATGCTATTTCACCTTCAGAGTTTTTTGAATATGCAAAATGATTCAATAAAAATGTTTCCTGAGGCCCTGATGCTTTAACATTACAACATTTTGCACTAAAAAAAGGGGTAACACGGTCAGGTAATAACTTATTATTAGGTCAACACTCTGCTGTTAGAAAAGAAGAAGCAAAAATAGAATTTTATCCTGATTCATTTTTTGGTTCATTTCCAATTTATTCAGAAATAGCTGGAAAAGGTAATGGACTTGATAATTTAACTTACAAAATTTTTCATGATGCAATTTCAAAAGAATCGCTTGATGAATATTTTAGAACAATTCCACAACAACAAGTTTTAGCAAATTATGACAAATCCAAAGTTATTGCTGGAATTCCAGCCACTGATCTTGTTAAAAATGAGACAATTTATCTTTATGATTTAGTTAAAATTTTAAAAAATTCATTCGCTGAAGATCAAGAAATTTTAGCTAAATTAGAAAAAATTAAAGAGCCAGAGAATTTTTTGGTTTTTAATAATGCAGGCCAAACAATTGAGGATGTACAGAAAAAATTTGAACTCGCAATTCTCATGTTTGCGCATGAAAAGGAAATTCAGTTACCTAAAAATTATAGCTTCAAATTTCCCGAAGATTTTAAAAAAACTTATAAAATACGTGATATTTTAAATACAATTAGGTCTGATTTGAAAAATGATGACAATAATGTACCGCGCGGAGTTCTTTCTTTAGACCTTGAAGGTCTTGAGCCTGATCCAATCTCTGAAGACCAAAAAACTCCTGCTAATGGTAAAAGAACAACTGATTTTATACTAACCCAAAATGTAAATCCTGATATTTCAACACTTATTGCTGCTGAGTTAGCTACAAAAATTTCCGAAAAAGTTAATGAAATTGTTAAAAACGGATTTTATGACCTATATAATATAAATCACCCAGTTGGGAAAACAATTGGTATTTATCAAAAAAGCCCTGAAAATAGGCTATTCTTTCCACTTGGATCTGGTACTGAAAGTCCTTCAATTGAGGCGCAAAACGAATTTTTGGCTGAATTTGATGCTAGTTTGTGATCATCATACCAAATTAAGTCAGTCAAAAAATTATCAAATCATGAATTAGAAGTTGAACTAACAGATCCAAAAGACCCTGAAGGTTCAACAAAAACAATCAAATTTAATCTAGACCCATCAAGCCCAAATTATGCTCAAAGTCTTGAAGAATTTGATAGTTTTAAAATTGCTGTTGACTGAAAAAACCGGGCAATTCCAAAGGTTATTCAGGAAATAGAAACTCTAAAAGACGGACAAACAGTAAAAGTTTATCAACTTTATGGTGAAATTTTTGATGGACTAATTGATAAAGTTTTAAAACATAAATCAACAAATGGCGAAAATCTTGTTGGTACTTATGTTGATTCTGAAGTTGACCCAAACACAGGACTAAAAAAATATACCACAAAACATGGCGAATTTATTGGTTATTCACATTCATCAAGAATTCCTTATATTGCACTTTTAAAAGCATCTTCACCATTTTTTAAAACAACTGGAATTAACTATTTAAAATATGTTGGCGCTCATGAATATGGACACCATCAAACTCTAAATTATGCCCAAGACAATTCTGATCCAGATTTAAACGTTGTTTTGAATGCTCTTTCGACAAATACCGGAATAAGTTTACAGTCTTTCTATAATTTTGATGTTCTTCAACAATATCTTAATGCAAGATCTTCTGGCCTAAGTTTGCGAAAAGCAACTCCAAGTTTGAACCCCGAAGATAAAGGAATTTATCCAAATTTTAGCTTTGACAGCGAAAATAACTTTGAGGATGAATCTGAAATTTTTGGCGCCAAAGAAAATCAAGATCTTGATAAGTTAATTTCTAAAAAATCTCGTAGATTCCTACAAACTATTGATGGGCTTAAAACTGCTGCAGATATTCGAAAACTAAAATTATATGATCTTTTTCTTCTAAACTCAATTGATCCAGATTCAGGGACAATAAATCCTGGAATTTCAGGTGCTTCTAAATTCTTCCGAAATAGAAATTCAACTTCGCAAGAATTTACTGAAGATGAATCAAATCAAGAGGCTAAAAACCAAAATGGATTTATAAATTCTAACGATATTCAAGGCATTTTTGCTAATTCATTAACTGATGGAGCTGGAAATAAAATCCAATTTGACGCACAAGGTAAAATCCATGTCGCTGATTTTGAGCCAAGTTCTGACCGAAGAACTTTTAAAAATTTAAAAGTTCACTTATTTTACGAAAATGGTAAGCCAGTAATTGATCCTTTAACTTTCAAAAATCCTGAAAGTCTCGGTGAATTACAGGCAAAAATCCGTGAAATTCAGAATAATTTTGAGGCTAACATAGTTAAAAACTTTCGCGATAATGGGTGAGATTCAAGTGCTCAATCATTTACTAGATTTTCACCTTCAAGTCCAGCTTTTGAAAAAACACTTGATTCAATTTTGCACAACCCCGTTGAAAATCAAGCATTTTTTGGCACAATTATCGGTGAAAACCCTCAAAATTTAAAAGCCAGTGTTGAAATTCCAGATTCAGTTTTTGACTTGTCAAAATTTTTGGTAGAAATTCAACTTTTGCCTAACATTCCCGATAGTGTGGCGAATTTAGCAAGGGAATTATTAGATAAAGAAAGAACTGCCGGCTTTAAATTCCTTGATTTTTTCAAATTATTCAAGGGAGTTCAACCTGATTCCTCTAATAATGAAATTTCCCAAGCTTTTGAACAATTCAGAACAACACTTAATTTACAAAACCAACTTCAACCGATTCTTAACTCAATGCTTAACGTTTCTAGCAAAAAAGATTCAGATTTACATGCAAATTTAAGCAACATTTCGAGTTTTAAAGACTCACTTTTTTCAAAAATACCCCAAATAGTCTCACTTCTTGAAAGGCTATACACTATTTATTTCCAAACCTTAGTTGAGGCATTTTCAAAAAACGGTACAAGTTCTGGTTCGGCAGCAGGAGCAGGAATTTTAACTAGACTCTTTACTTTAAGACTTAATTCTGAACTATATAAAAATTTAGATAAAATTATAAAATTCACCGACCAAAGTGGGCAAAGTATTTCTCCTATACAGTTGTTTGTAACATTAGAAAATTTTAATGATTTACCACAAACACAACAAAATAATCTTAGTATTTTAACTAATGGTCCGATTTTTGCTAGTTCATATTTTGGAAAAATCATTTCAGTAAATGGAAATCAATACTATCAAAATCCAAAATATGACTTTTATACCGGTGTTCAAACTCAAACTAAAATTGATAATGTTCTTGATCAAAGCGAATTTGACCATACAAAACAATTATCAGAACGTTGGACTTCACCTCTTGGAAATCTTTTAAAATTTTCACAAGTGACTGCTCAAAAGCCACTTTTTGGAATTGCTGAAGATTTTAAATTTAATGTTTCAGGTACAACAATTGATAAATCCAAAATTTACCTCGATGCATGAGATAAAACTGTTTTTGGTTTTGATTATGAAAATAACTATTTTGCATATCAAAACGAAAATAAGCAAACAGAATTTACATCAATTTCAGATTTTATAGAATTTATTTCAATTGATCCATTTGCGCTTAGAATTTCAAAAATTAACGGTGAATTTGTTAGAAATTGAGATTTTGACTATGTTAATTCCAAGTTTGACCTTTATAAATATAGTTTTGATAATTTGTCCAAAAATTTCAAATTAAAACAAAATCAGACTCAAACCCCCGCGCCTAAATGAACTAAAAGCGAAAAATTTGACTCAAAAATTGAACAATTAATTTCAATTTTTGATATTTCTCAAGAAGAATTACAACAAAATTTGCAAAAATTTGCTAACGATTTAATGGAAGCCTTTGAGCAATCAACTCTAAACTTGTTAATCAAAAATACAAAAATAGATAACAAAAATATTGATCACCTATTTTTATCATCTGTTGGTTTTATGGGATTTAAAAATTTTGCCCGAAAAACACGAGCAACTTTACCGTCAACAAAATTTGGGAAACTAACAAATTTTGATAGAATTGAAATTAGAGGGGTTGATTTTGCAGGTTTTGATGAAACAAATTCTTTGGTTTTAGATGAAGAATCTTTCGTTGACTCAGATTTAAATAACTCTGAAAACTCAGAAGTATTTAGATGAATCAAAGGCTTTTTGGAACAAAAAAATATTGAAGCTACCAACCTTGATTTGTTTAAATTGCAATATTTAGTAGGGACAAAAACCGTTGTTGACTACACAATTGATGGCTTATTCCAACGATTCCAACGAATGAATACAGATCTTGAACTGTCATGACTTCGGTCAAAAAATTCAGCTAGATTTGAGACAAAACCTGACGATTTTTTCAGTAATTATGTCTATAATTTTCCCGAATCTTTAACAAGAGACTATGTTCAAATTCATTATTCTCCAAGTGACGAAACGCTTGATAATATTATGCCAGGTTATAAAAATATCTCTGAATCTAATACTGGAAATGAGTATTTTGTTGACGCAATTTATACGAGAAAATGGATTAAAAATTTCATTCCCGCTTTTGACATCGCCCAGGCATACTCTCAAACTTTAATTAGTCCATTTACTAACTATTTTTTGACTAACTATGTAACTTCAAAAAATTCTGAAAATTTAAATACTTTATACCAAAACCTAACACAAAGTTTCAAAAAAGCACAAGAAAAACAACTTTATGATCAAGTTCTTGAGTTTAGTCAGCAAGAAAAGGCCGAAATTGAAAAAATCCAAAGTGAAGAACTACCTGAAAAATTCATTGATAAAACCTTAAAAAACATCGAAAATCAAGGAAGAATTCAGGAAGTTAATGCCAAAATTAAAAGCCAAAAAGATGATATTTTTGCTCAAACTTCAATTGAATTATCTCGAGTACTTTCAGCTTACAAAGGTGAACTTGGCGATTCACAAACATTTAGTAGAGCAAATATTCAACCGGTTGTTGGAAATCTTCGTTGAAGAAATGGCTATATAAATCAAAATGTTTCTACAAATAATGGATTTTTTAAAGATCGCTTCCAAAGAAAAGTGCTAAATTGAGAATTGTATGATGACAATTTGGAACCTGTTGAGGATAATACAATTCGAATGACTAACCTAAAAGGTGAAAAAGTAACAAACAGACCAGAAGCCTTTTGGTATTATTCTCTCAAAACTCAAGGTGTTGGCCAAAGATCGCTTTCAGGAATTTGGCGTGATTCTAAACAAGATAAAGTTGCCTTTTGAGGTTTTCTAAAAAATGAAGATGCCCAAAAAGCTAAATATTTAACTCTTGAAGATGAACAAACAGCCCAAAAATTCTATATCAAATTAGTGAGTGATTCTACAAATAACATTTTTTATCTAAAAAAACAAGCTGATTTATCAACAAAATGGACGCTAAAAGACGAAGGATATAGCTCTTGAATTTCATCTTGGTCAATTATTGGTGAGTTCAAAAATGCACTTCTTAGACCAGGAATTGACGGTCTAAAAAGATTTAGAATTTACTTTTCAGATGAAAACAGGCAAGAAATTAAAGACTTATTTACATTAGGAAATTCAAAATATCTTGCTGAAAACGGTAAAAACTTCAATTTAGCCCCAACATATATTGAACAAAAATCAAATCAATCATTCCTTGTAATCAGACCTCAATTTAAATAGGAGCTAATATGAATAAATTTAAAAAGTTACTGATTTTAAACACTTTTGTTGCAATACCCACATTTACTTTGCTCTCATGTGCTTCTGCTCTTGAAAGAAATCGGGAGGAATTTGACTTTGGAGTTTCAACAACAACAATTAACACTCTAAATTATGTAAAGAATAATTCTTCACACCAAATTCTCAATTCTTTAGTTGAATCTTTTGTAAAACCAGGTCCATCTGCTTCAAATTCATACGGAGCAAAGCTAAATTTGCCTTCAATTACCTTTGAACTTTATAGCACAAATCTTCAAAGTGCATCTGCAGATCAAATTCTTCAAACTCCAGCAAGCATTAGTGCTGATGGTTCTTCTTATCCAATTAGCGATTTTTCTTTGGCACTTGGGTCAATAGCTCCTTCAAGTGGTGGCTCAAAATCTTTTATTGGAATTCAAAACGCTTCTCAATCAATCGTTTCGACCTCAATTTTTTTGAATAAAGGTGCTTCAAAATGGTCAAATAATCAACCTGTTATTGCCCAAAATTTTATTGACTACATTTTATATGTACTAAATATTAATGTCGCTTCACCTAATTTAGTTAAAGTTCTTTCAACAAATATTAAAAATGCCCAGCGAATGATCTCGCTACAACAAGATTATGTCTCAAAATTTGCTAATCCTTATCTAAATCCCTTTGGTCAAAAAAGGTACATAAAAGACGAAAAAACTGGTAAAGTTAGTCTTGATTTTGACCAAAAAGTTTTTGAATCACAAAACCCAGGCGATGAAGAATATGTTGCTCAATTCAGAGAAGAGGCGCGAAACTTTGGAATGTACACAGGTCAAATTTTTGAACAAATGACCAATAAAGAAGCTGTTGAATTAGTTCAAGCTAACTTGTCTTTAAATCCCGATTTTAGTGCTAATTCAACTGAAATTAATGTTGTCGAAAATGGGCAAAGATCTGTAATTAAATTAACCAAAAACCCATTTTTAGACCCTTCACAAATTTTTGATGGTCCTAATTTAACTCCAAGATATGATTTTTTGCCTGGGGATGAATATGGACTTAGAATTCAATTTGAAGACTCAGCGGCAAAAAAATTCATTAACTTGTACAGACAGATCGTTTATCCTGATATATTTTTCCCGATAAACCGTGAATTTGTTGAGATTCATGCTGGTGGAATTAATAATTTTGGTACCGATTTATCTAAATTTTTAACTAACGGACCTTTTGATATTTCTGAACTTAATTTAGGTTCTCAAGGTTCAATGATTCTAACAAAAAAACAAAGTTATTATTCATCAGATAAAACTGTTCCTAATAAAATTAAAGTCTTTTTTGCCGAACAACCTGAACTTTTATCTTCACTTTTCCTTGATGGTTATATTGCAAAAACTAAAATTCCTTCAACATTTCAGTCCAAATTCTGATCAGAAGAAAAAACAAGAAAATACATGGAAAAACAAACTGGATATGGGACAATCGGAATTCAAGTTAATTTGGACAATGTCAAAAAAGGAAAATCTTACCTTCAAGATTCAGATCTTCGAAAAGTTATTTTTTATGGAATAAATCGGATTGATTTACTTAATTTATACGGTCTTGACCACTCTTTTCCACAGACAACTTGAACTAATTTTGACAGTATTTTAACAGCTCGAGGATATCCCTTAGAGACCTTTTTAGAAAACAGAAATTACCGTTCAGAACTTTTAGACTCAAACGGAAAACAAATTGAATTTCCAGTTTTAGCCCAAAATTATGGCTCACATTTAGCAAAAGGAGTTTGATTTGAATCTGTGCCACGAGTTGATACTTCTTATAGTCCGCAAGCTGCAAATTTTTTCCTTGAAAGATTCAAAAAAAATAATCCGACCGTTAGAAAAGTTAAATTGAGTTTCATTTATAAAGATGATGCCGAAGAAAAAGTTGCTATCGGTCTGCAGGATATTTTAGCCCGAAATACGAATAATTTTATCGAAATTGACCCTATTAGACTTCCTGATGGAATTTACCAACAAAGACTTTCAACTGGTGACTTTGATTTAACAATGAAAAACTTTGACTTTTTCAATATCGGTGGTTCTCAACCTCATTCATATATAAAAGCGTTTTTCAACACAGATGAAATTTCACCTAGTGATAATAAATTCTCAGGACTTGAATCAAATCCAGCCTCTTCAATGACTTATTGAAAAATGTGAAATGAAATTTCACCTGAGCAAAGGGCTGAAATTGCTAAAAGACTCGAAATTTCTGACATTTTTTTAAAGAAATTTGAAGAATTAATTACCCGAAAATTGAAAGTTGACGCCCAAGGAAACACTGTTTTTAAACAAGTCTACCTTGATGTAGATCAAAAAATTCCTGCCACTGATTATAATAATAAACCAATTTTAGTTCCAGAATTCTCTGAGTCATTAGATGAATATAACAACAGAATTGATTCATTCTTTAATGCAATTTTTACTCCTCAGGAAAGACGTGAAGGTTGAACTCAGAATAGAGTTTTTGAATTTGTGTTGGTTTTTGAAAAAATAATTCGTGAATTTTCGCCAATTATTCCAATTATGGAGGTTGATACTTTTTGAACTATCAACCGAATTAGGGCCGGATCAGGTAATTCATTCCAGTTTGCTTTTGACGTTGAGAATATTAAGGTCAATTTTGTAACTCCTGAAGATGGTAAGGATTAAAATTTGCAATTTTTAATCTAATTTAATTTTCAAATAAGTTAAAAAATAAATAAAATACCAGTAATTTCTGGTATAGTATTTATTATTTAAAAAATGTGGTAGATACCTGAGTCTGACAGTTTGATGACAAAAATTCACTTTTTAGTGAAATTAAATATGCAAAAATACCCGTAAATACGGTTTTTTTGACTTAAAATCTTAATTTTTATTATTTTGAAATTAACCCTTTGTAAAAAAAAAAAAAAAATGCTTGGTCAAAAATAAAATTCTGTTATAATTGAGGCACTAAGAATGAATTAATAAATTTGATATTGAATTAAGGGGGAATTAGTTATGTTTTTTGTCTAAAAAATCAGACAGTGCGAATTTTCCATTATGTTATTAAATATGATGGGATGCCTTAAATTTGACCGTTTAGAAATCTATAAATTTAAGGCTTTTTTTATTGTTCTTTCAAAACTTCATATATTTTTTTAGGCTCAATGTAAATAAAAACGAGTTTTCTATTTGCATTGAGTTTAAATAGTAGTTGAATTTTTCTTTCATGAGTGTTAGATTTAAAATTTAGTGTTTTTGCCTTGATAGTTATTTTTCCTGAGTTTGCTAAAAAAGTTAAAAAAGCTTCCAAAACCGGAAAGTTTTTTAAGATTATCTCATCAAACTGGAAACTCGGGATTTTAGTCTAATTTTTATAGAAGTTAAAAAAATAAATAAAATACCAGTATTTTCTGGTATAATATTTAATATTTGAAAAATGGGGTAAATAAAATGTCGGTATCAATTAATGAAATTTTTATACATCCTGAGTTGTATGATCAGAAGAAAATTACAGTTCAAGGTTGAATTACAAATATTCGCGGTAATCTAAAAATAATGTTCGTCGAACTAAATGATGGTTCGTCATTTAAAAATTTACAATGTGTTCTTAAGAGTGATAATATTGACTTTACAAAAGTAGAAAATTTAGCAATTGGTGAAGCTATTGAAATTAGTGGCGTTTTTTCAAGCACTCCTGAACGCCAACAAAATGGTGAGGTTTTAGTTGAGGATTTAGAGGCCAAAGGCCGCAATTATAACAATAATTTTCCGATTCAAAATCAAGAAATTTCCTTGGAAGTTTTAAGACAAATTCCACATTTTCGTCACCGAACTCGACTTTTTCGTGCGATAATGAGATTAAGATCTTCACTTTTTTATGAAATTCATAAATTTTTTCGTCGTCAAGGATTTGTTAATTTTTCAGCACCAATTTTAACCTCAAACGATGGTGAAGGTGCTGGTGAAACTTTTATTGTTGACGATGAGCAAAAAGACTTTTTTAACAAAAAAACAACTTTAGGCGTTACAGGTCAACTTCATGCTGAAGCCTATGCTCTTGGTTTTAAAAAAGTCTACACTTTTGCCCCTACATTTCGCGCTGAGCGATCAAATACTAGAAAACATGCTGCCGAATTTTGGATGATTGAACCTGAAGTGGCATTTTTTGATCTTGAACAAATTATTGAATTAGCGACAAAATTGCTTCAAAAAGTAATAAAATCTGTAATAATTCGCAACAAAGATGAATTTGCATTTCTAGAAAAAGTTGGTGATAAAAACCTTCGCCGACGTTTAATTCAATTTTGTGATTCTCAAGTAGCACAAGTAACTTACGAACAGGCAATTAAATTACTTTCTGATCACAAAGATCAATTCGAGGAAAAAAACTTGTTTTTTGGTGCTGATTTAAAAACTGAGCATGAACGGTTTTTATGTGAACAAATTTTTCGCGCCCCTGTTGTTGTAATTAATTATCCAAAATCTCTAAAAGCATTTTACATGCACCAGAACGATGATGGCCAAACTGTAGCAGCTTTTGATCTTTTAGTTCCAGGAATTGGCGAGTTAATAGGCGGTTCCCAACGTGAAGTTCGTTATGAAAAACTACACGAAAGAATTAACGAATTGAACATGAAAGTTGAGGATTTTCAATGATACCTTGATTTGCGTAAATTTGGTAACCCGGGCTCAAGTGGTTTTGGCCTTGGTTTTGAAAGATTGCTAATGTTTGTTACTGGAATTGATAACATTCGCGATGTAATACCTTTCCCAAGAACAAATAAAAATATTTTAATGTAAGAGGATAAAATTGAAAATTGATTTTGTAAAAGCAGGTTTTTGAAGACGTTTATTTGCAGGATTAATTGATTTTGTATTTCTTTTTCTTACTTTTTTAGTATTTTTTTACCTATTTTTAGTATTAACCGAATGGTCAAAAATAAAATTTTATCTTTGAATTCTAAGTGTTTTTTTATTTGTAATTTTTTATCGCATTTTTTTAATTATTTTTTTAAAGCAAACAATTGGACTTTTTTTAACAAAAACTAAAGTTGTTTTTTTCGATGAAAACCTTAATTTTTTAAAAAAATTCTGAATTTTACTAAAAAGGGAAGCATTTTTAAGTCTTAATTGAATATTTTCGCTTTTATTTTCCTCAATTATTTTAGATCTGAGTTTCGGAATTGATCTTAACTTTTTCCAAACTTTTAAAAATTCAAGCCAAAATTTAACTTTTTTTCAACAAGTTAGCTTAAGTTTTCCCGCTTTATTTTCAAAAATTAACTTTTTCTTCTTAATTGTAAACAACCTCTCAATTTTAGGTTCAAAAAAATTAACAATTATTGATTCTTTTTCTAAAACAACTATTTGCTTGAAACAAACGCCTATAAAAGCGGATTATTTAAGATCAATTCATGCAAATTTTAGTCCAATTCATTGGGAGGTTAATTAATCATGTCATCACAAAATATTCTTTCACAGCTAAATGACAAACAAAAAATCGCTGTTATTAGCAATAGTTCGCATCTGAGAATTGTTGCAGGTGCTGGAACAGGAAAAACAACTGTTCTAACAAAAAAAATTGCCTATATTATTAATGAATCATTGGCATATCCCAATCGGATTTTGGCTCTAACTTTTACAAATAAAGCTGCCGAAGAAATGCGAACACGTGTAGAAAAACTTGTTCACGAAAAGGCAAAAGATATCCAAATCTTAACTTTTCACTCGCTTTGCAATTTGATTTTGCGAACTGAAGCAAAAAATATCGTTGAAATTGATGAAATTCAAATAAATGACTATCGTTTTAATATAATTGATGAGCAAGATCAGCGTAAAATTATAGAAAAACTTTTAGGCGCAAATCTTAAAACATCTGAAGAAAAAGATGATAAAAAAATTACCGCATTTCAAGCGATTGAATTTATTTCAAGAGCCAAAAATTTAGAGCAATCCCCAAGCCAAGCACTCAAGCAAGCAAATACTGAAGTTGAATTAATTAAGGCCAATGTTTATAAAAATTATATTGAAAAAACAAAGGAAAATAACATAATTGATTTTGACGATTTATTACTTTATACCAAAATAGCATTTGAAAAAAATCCACAAATTGCCCAGCGTTGACAGAAAAAATTTGACTTTGTGCTTGTTGATGAATTTCAAGACACCTCGTTAATTCAGTACTCTATTTTAAAGTTTTTTATTAAGGATAATACAAAATTATTTGTTGTTGGCGACCCTGATCAGACTATTTATTCTTGAAGAGGTGCTGATGCATCGCTTATTCTTAATTTAGAAAATGACTATCCTGATTTACAAACAGTAATTCTTGACAAAAATTACCGCTCAACACAAAATATTCTTGATGCGGCTAACCATTTAATTTCAAATAATAAAAACCGAATAAAAAAGAATTTAGTAGCTCACTCAACTGAAAAGATTGATATTCATTTTGAAGATCTTGGTAATGAAAGAGGCGCTGAAGTTGACTGAATTTATGAGACTATCCAAAATTTAATTACAAAAAACAAAGTAAATTATCGAGACATTGCAATTTTAGCGCGCTCAAATTTCTATTTTCGACAAATTATTGACAAACTTGATGCCCACAATATCCCTTATATAAAACACGGAAATTCTCCTCTTGCTGCAAAAAAAGAAGTTCGTGAAGCTATTTATTTTTTAAAAGTCATTGAAAATTCTGACCCTTATGCTTTTGAACAAATTATTAATGTGCCGGCCAAAAAAATTGGCGCTATCACAATTAGTAAATTAAATGATTTAGCAGCTAAATTTGAACTTAATTTGTACGATTTTTTATTTAAATACTATTCAGGAAAAATCAATTTAAAAGAAGAACATGGTAAAATTCCGTTAACTATTGAAAATCAAGCCAAAATTAAAAATCTTTTTGAAAGAATAACCGCCGCAAGACGATTCAAATCTGAAATTGAAGAAAAAAATCCGACAGTTTTTAAACTTTTTTCGCAAGTTCTTGACTCTTTTTTGAAAAAAATTAACTACTTTAGTTCAATCAAAGATCCTAAACAAGAATCTGACACAAAAGAACTTTTGGAAAAATACTATGAATCACTTGATAATTGGCAAATCCAAAATCCTAACAAAAAATTAGCCGATTACCTTGATTTTGCAGTTATTTCTCATTTTGAACAAACCGAAACCCCAAATCGAATTAATTTATTAACAGTTCATTCTTCAAAAGGGCTTGAATTTGAGTATGTTTTTTTAGTTGGTATGAATCAAGGAGTTTTCCCTTCACAAAAAGTTATTGACCAAAATCTTGAGAGTGAATACGAAGAAGAAAGAAGGCTAGCATTTGTCGCAGTAACTAGGGCAAAAAAAGTTTTATATATAACAAACGGATTTCGTGGTACTTTTTATAATGATCATGGTCGTCGTTGAAAATCTAGTCAAAATTCAATTTCTCCATTTATTAAAGAGATGAAAATTAAGGCTGAACAATTTTATCAGTTTCGTAAACTTGATGCAACTGGAAAGCTTAATTACCAAAAAACTGATTCAGAAAATGTCGAGTTTATGCCTGGAAATCATATAGCTCACCTAAAATTTGGTAAAGGAATCATTTTGGAAGTGCGCGCTGACTCAATTTTGGTCAAATTTTTCGATATTCCTGGTGATAAAGGGATAAAAACACTTGTTAAAACTCATAAGTCCATTGAAAAAATTTCGTAAAAATGTCTCCACAAATTCAAACTTATTTAATAGTTGCGCTAATTTTGCTAATTAGTATTTTTTTTGTTTGCTTTTTGATTATAGTTTTACTTTTTGCCAATAATAAAAAAACAAAAATTCTCCCTTTAATTCCTTTCACTTATGATTCTGATTTAAAAAGAATCCGTGTTAGCGATGTTTTTTCACTTCCTAGTTTGAAATATATTGTTGAAAACAACAATTTACTAACAGGGCTTTGGGTGAGTCAATCTGATTTTATTTCGCTCCTTGAAGAACCATATCAAAAATTATTCCTTTCACGAATTGATAATTGAAAAAAAGGTTCAATTACAATCAAATTTCAAAAAAGATTTCTTTTTAACAATAATTTTAAAGTTTTTTTTCAGGATAAATCAAAAAATGGTTTTGTTTTAGCCCAAATACAAAAATCAATTTTTGATATCGCTAAATACCAAAAAACCTTTAAAAATCGACTAGTTGACAAACTAATTCTTGATTTCGCCAACCCAAGTTTTCTGGTAAGCTTTAGTTTTCCTTTTGAAATAACGGACGATTTTGCTAAAAATTTTTATATTTCTTACAACAAAATTCTACCCTTTTTTGTTAAAATTTCTAATTTTTCCATTTTTCACTTTGAAAATATTTTGATTATGCAAATATGTGCAAAATCACCTAAAATGCTGGAAAAAATTAGAAATTCATACAAAAATTTTGCAAAAGCCCATAATTTAGGTAATTTTTTGTCTTGAGTGATTATAAATTTAGACACTCAAATAAATTATGACTGAAAAATAGAAATAAAAAAATTTTTTAACCTAATAACAGCAAAAAAAACCTCATTTCTCGAAGTAAATTCAAGTAGTCAACAGTTTAAGTCAATTATTGACAGCAAAACACAAGCTCAACAAATATTTAATATACAAAATCATTTTCTTGCGCATATTTATCAATTTGACAATAAAAACCCTGTTTATAGCGTCTTTGATTTAGACTTTCATAGCAACCAAAAAATCGATGAATTATTAAAATTTTTAACCCAAAACCCTTTATATGATCATTCGCAAAATATTTACAAAATTAATTATATAATCGCACAAAAAATGCGTAATTATGCAATTGATTTTCAAAAATTAACATTTTTAATTGAAACAGAAATTAATATACCAGAAACAAATATTAGTCATATTCCTAATATTTGCTATCAAAAAATAGTTGATTCTAAGCTTTTTTATTATCTAGCAATTAATAAACCGCCTTTTTTATTTATTAAGAATCTTAATGATTTTACCGATTTTAGTGATGGAAATGACATAGTTGTTTCATCGCTTGGCGAATATGCCCGTCGTGAAAAAGTAAAAGTTGTTTTTAAAAAGCAAGATATAACCAAATTTAACTTTGGGAATAAGAATTTTCCTCTCTATTATTGGTAAAAATAATAAAATTTGCTTCTTTTTCCTAATTTTTTCCTTTTTTTGGCCAAAAATAGTTAAAAAATTAATTTAGGTTGCAACAAATTACTATAAGGGAGCAAAAATGCAAATTTATCAATATGGAAAAATTGTCTCAAAAAATAAAAATTATTTAATTATTGAAAATCAAGGGAGTGGATATTTACTGTATGTTCCGCGGATTGACCGTTTTAATACCGATGAAAATAGAAAAATTTATCTTTACGAATATGAAAATGATTATTCAAAAATAACTTACGGATTTGCAAGCTTCCGTGAAAGAATTTTATTTGAAGATTTAATTTCAATTCAAGGAGTTGGTCCAAAAACTGCTATTTCTATCCTTAACAGCGGTTTGCAAAACGCAATTAATTTAATAGCCGCAAATGATTGAAAAGGTCTTGCAAAAATTCCTTATCTTTCCGAAAAAAATGCTAAGCAAATTGTTTTTGAATTTCATGGAAAATACAAAAAATTTCTTGAGAATGACAAAAAACAAAATCAGGAAAATATTCTTGAAACTGATTCTAAAGAAGTTGATAAAACCGATGATTTGAATGATGAAATTCTCCAAAATAATTCAGTCGAAGAAAAAACATCATCCGAACTTGAAGAAACTTTAAAAATGCTTGGTTTTAAACCTAACCAAATTAATTATGCACTCACAAAAGTTGAGCCTAATGAAAATTTCGAGAACTTAATAGAACAAGCTATCAAGATTATTTCAAATGCCAGAGAATTTAGAAGTTAGACCAACAAATTTTGATAATTTTATTGGCCAACACAAATTGGTTGAAACACTGAAAATTTTAATTTCATCTTCTCAAAAACGCAAACAAGCTTTAGACCATATTTTATTTTATGGGCCTCCTGGAACCGGCAAAACCACACTAGCAAATATTGTAGCCAACGTTCTTGAATCCAAAATTAAGTATGTACAAGGACCATTACTCGAAAAAAAGGCCGATGTTCTTGCTATTTTAGCAAATATTTCTCAAGACACAATTCTTTTTATTGATGAAATTCACGGAATTAATAAAAATATTGAAGAGCTTTTATATTCAGCGATGGAGGAGTTTGTTATTGATTTACAAATTGGGGTTGACGGTGAACAAAAAATTATGCGAATGAAATTGCCGCATTTTACACTGATTGCCGCATCAACAAAACTAGCACAAATTTCAACACCTTTGCAAAATCGATTTGGCTATATTGCCAAAATTGTCAACTATACAACTGATGAAATGGTTCAAATTATTTCAAATTCTGCAGCGATTTTGAAACTGGAAATCAACAAGGAAATTATTAAATACATTGCTAGTTTTTCAAATAACACGCCTCGAATTGCTAATAATTTATTAAAAAGAATTCGTGATTTTGCGCTTGTTTTGAATAAAAAGAAAATTGACCGCGAAATTGTTAACAAAACTTTTGACAGCATTGGTATTTATAACCAAGGCCTCTCTCAAATAAACATTGAATATTTAAATACTCTATTCAAAATTTTTAAAGGAAAATCTGTCGCACTCGATGTTCTCGCTAATGTTTTAAAGGAACATCGTCAAACAATTATTAATATAATCGAGCCGCCACTAATTGAAAAAGAATTAATTGAAAAAACTCCTAGAGGTCGCCGAATAACTTCAAAAGGTAAGCAATATTTAACTGATTTAACTACTAAAGATGAAAAAAACACCTAAAAAAGAGTAACCTTTTTAGGTGTTTTTGTTTCAATTTGTGCTATTTTATCCCTATTTTCCTGAGTTTCCTAGTTTGATGGCAAAAATTCACTTTTTATTGAATACAAATATGCAAAAATAGCGGTAAATCCTTTTTTTACCTAAAATCTTAATTTTTGTTATTTTAAAATTAACCTTTTGCAAAAAAAAAAAAAAAAATGCTTGGTCTAAAATAAAATTATGTTATAATAAACCACACTTAAGAATAATTAATAAATTTTGATATTGAATTAAGGAGGAATTAGTTATGTTTTTTGTCGTATTAAAATAAGATAATGAAAATTATCCATTATATTTTTAAATATGATGGAATGCCTTAAATTTAACCGTTTAGAAATCTAGAAATTTATGGCTTTTAATTATGGCTCTTTTAAAACTTCAAATCTTTGTTTTTTAGGCTCAATTTAAATAAAAACGAGTTTTCTTTTTACATTGAGTTTAAATAGCAGTTGTATTTTTTTATGATTTTTGTTATTTTGTCCATAAATTGATTTTTGCCGGTGTTTTAAACTAAAAAAAGTAGTTTAAATATTTTATAATTTTGCTTTTTAAGTTAAAATTTTAGCTTTTTTAGTTTGCTTTATTTGATTAATAAGTAGATTTTGCATTCATGAGTGTTAGATTTAAAATTCAGTGTTTTGCCTTGATAGTTATTTTTCCTGAGTTTGCCAGTTTGATGACGTTCCTACTGACCTGAATATTTGAAATAGGTATGATTTTTACTTTGATATCTTAATAAATTAGTAGAAAATATGTAATTAACTTTTGCCAAAAAAATTAAAAAAGTGTCCAAAACCCAAGACTTTTTTGAAATTATCTTATCAAATTGGGAAACTCGGGATATCTAAAAAAGCGCAACCTTTTTAGGTGTTTTTGTTTCAATATGTCCCATTTTATCCCTATTTTCATAAATAAATTTTAAAAAATCTCAAACCATTATCATCGCTATAACATCATTTTGGCAGTAAATTTGTAAATTTTTTCTAGTTTCTATTCACTCCATGTCTCCAATGTAATTGAAATAACGATCAACAGCTTTAATCATTGCTTCAAGACCATTTTTTACAGCTAATTTTTTATAAGGTGTTATTAAGTGATCTAAATTATAATTATATTCATTAATAAAATTTTCAATTTTTTTAATTGAGTAAAAACCTTTAAGATCAGAAATTACAACTCAATATTTTGAGAATGGGTCCTTTAAATCAATAGTTTTGGCAATTATTTCATCAACTTTTTTTTGATATCTTTGAATTTTTTCAATTGCCTCATGATATGGATTATTACTTTGGTAATGCATAAAAATTATGTTAACCATTTCTTTAAGTCTTGTAAGTTCGTATGATTTGTTAAAAACAACGTAAAAATCAGCGCTTTCAAGATAAATTTTATCAATTATTTTGCAAAAATTATCCCAACTATAAGTTTTAGGATCAAAAACAACATTAGTTTCGTCAAAATCTTGAGGCAAAATTTCTCCATTATCAGTGACAACAATTGAAACTTGGGTAACAATTTGTTGAAAAGGTTGGGCATAATCCATAGCTGGAAAAGGTAAAGAAAGAGCTTCAAAATCATACCAAACAATTTTTTTCCCATTCATTTTATTAATGAAGGTTTCTAAATTTTCAATTTCATTAATAATTATTGAATTACTTTTTTTGAAAAAATTATATCAATATGAATTTTTTTCAAAAGAAATGAGCTTAGTTTCATCATTAACAAGTGATAAAATTCTTCTAGAATTTAAAAGTGTTCCGCTAATACCGGTTAGTTGAGGATAAAACTGTTCAACCAGGAAAGCAAAGTTAGGACTTTTTTCAAAGGCACTGTTATCAATTTCGCTAGGTTTAGTAAATTTTGTTACATTTTTAGCATCAAGAATCTCATCAATAGCAGTATTGACAGGGATCATGTGAACAACTTTTTTATCTTTAACCTTAGAAATTTTTTCAATTTGATTTCTGAATAAGTTTTTTATTATTTTATTGTTCTCTAAAAATGTATTATCTCAAAACTCATCTAAACTAAGACCATTTTGCTTTGCAATTTTTTTTGCAAGAAAAATATTTCCACTTTCAGAATCAGCTTTTGATATAGTTTTTGCTGATTTATACCTTGAAATTCAGAATGTTTCATGAAATTCAATTTTATTTTTTTTTGGATGTTCAACTGTGTTAATTAAAAAACAAGATACTTCATCAATCGGATTTAAATCACCGCTGATTTCTCGAAGCATATAATTAGATATTCAAAAATCCCAATTTGCTCTTAAATAATCTTTAACTTTAGTTGAGGTAGAAAGTTTTAAAATACTTAATTTTTTGTTAAAAACAAAAAAAACTGACGGCTTAGCCGATGCGTTTTTATATTCAAATGCAGGGTTAAAGATTATATCACATTTTTGATTTTTATAAAAATCAACGGTTTGCTCAATTTTTTCATCAATTAAAATTTTAGAAACAAGACAAATTTTTTTGTCAGCAAACCTTTCTTTTATATAAAAGTAAAATGTTTTGTTGAAACTTTTAAAAATATTCTCATGCAATTCGGGAAATTTTATTTGATTTTCATGAAAAGAGTCAAAATCTCAAAGTTTTTGATCGAAATCATCATCATCTAAGTCAATTTCATCTGAATTTTGTGCATCTGGATTGTTTCAAATAAAATATTTTTGTTGAGTATGCAATTTTAAGTAATGAGAAAAATTAATTTTTTCCATTTAAATACAAAACCCTTAATAATTAAGTATCTATTTGAAATTTTTGCTCTAAAATTGCCGGGTTAACTTTTAAAATATTTGGTGAATCAACAAGATTTTGATCAAAAATATGACTATCAGTAAAAAGCTTATTATAACCGCCAACAATTTTATAAAAATTATTTTGTGATCTTCAAGGCAATTTTACTCTAAAAATAAAAGTATTATCTTCATTTTCTACAGGTCTGACATAATTTGCTAAATATTCAATATCTTTATTGTTAATTTGATCAAAACCGGTTTGAACCCCTGTATTTTCACGTTTAAAAACAAGAGTATAATTATTTACAGTGTTAATTTTAACTACTCCAGGGCTAAATTTAACTTTAAAATCAACATCAATATTTTGAAGGTCACTATGAATTTGTCCTGCGAATTTACTATTAGAAACTTTGACGCCAACGATATCACCATCGGTTCTAAAAGTTAGTGGGAATAAATTCTCATCAAAACTTAGCATGTTACCTTTTTGATCATAAAGTCCCGAAATTATGTAAGTTGTGTCTCGTTCAAGATTTTTGAGGTTTACATATAAAGACTGATCAGATCTTAAGTTATGTGTAAAACTTTGTGTTTCAGGATTAGATCGAAGTGCGCTCGCCTTTCTATATTGAACATCAATTTGCTGTGATGTCAAAGTTGTATCAGAAAGTGAAACCTTAAAACTATATTGGCTCGAAGGGTCAGTTGAATCAAGTTTTTGAAATGAACCAGGAATTATTGTTGGATTTGGATTAGTTTGAAAAACATTTCCGCGAACAAATAATTGCTCTTCTTCTTGGCCGTTAATGCGAGTAATTCTAACAACATATTTAGTTTTTGAGTCTAAATTGTTAATTTTTAGTAAAACTTTGGGCTTATTTTCATGGAGTGCGCGAAAAGCTGAAAATTTAACCTGCTCATAATTGTCAGTGTTTTCTTTTCTTAATTCAACTTTGAATGTTTTAGATAAATTTTCTTGTGGAGCTAGTGAAATATTATTTAACAAAAGTTCGACAGATTTTGATTGTATATTCTGAATTGAAATTTCTGGAATTTCGGCATTTGAGCATGCAACAAAAATAACAGGCACGGAAGAAAATAAACCTGTCTGAAGCGTCAAAAATTTTAGTTTTCTTTTAAAATTTTTCATAATTTCCCTTTTCTCTCATTCCTAAATAAAAAAATTATACCACAAATTGCTAAAATTATTGCTTTTAATAGTATTTAAAATTTAATTTTTTTCCTTTTTTTGTCTAAAACAGAAAAAAAATTAATCACGCAAAGGTCCACAAAAATAAATATAATAGAATAAAATAAATTTGTGCTAAAATTTCTTTTATTCTGCAAAAAACGGTCTGATTTCAAATGATAAGTGAAAAAAAATTTAATAAATTCCACCTTACAGCAAATTATAAACCTAGTGGCGATCAACCCAAAGCAATAAAAAGCATAATTCAAAACATTGAAACTGGTAAAGAATCGCAAATTTTGATGGGTGTAACTGGTTCTGGAAAAACTTTTACTATGGCGAATGTAATTGCGTACTTTAACAAACCAGTATTAGTTTTGTCGCACAATAAAACGCTTGCTGCTCAATTATATACTGAATTTAAGGAATTTTTTCCGGAAAACCGGGTTGAATTTTATGTATCATACTTTGATTTTTATCGACCTGAGTCATACCTTCCTTCAAAAGATGTTTATATTGAAAAAACAAGTAAAACAAATGCTGATCTTGAAGCAATGAGAATGTCTGCTCTTAATTCGTTAATCGAACGAAATGATACTATTGTTGTTGCTTCAGTTTCGGCAATTTATGGAACTCTAAACCCGAATGAATATCATGATAATTTTTTGCTTATAAGTGTCGGTCAAGAAATAAAACCAAAAGAATTAGCCCTAAAATTAACGCGAATTAAGTATCTTAATAACTTAGTTGAGCAAAAACCGGGACTTTTTTCACTAAAAGGTGATGTAATTGAAATTTCGCCAGCTTGAGATGAAACTTTTAACATCAGAGTTGAATTTTTTGGCAATACAATCGAAAAAATCAGCACAATTCAGCCAGTCTCAAAAAAGCTAATAAAAACTTATTCGGTCTATACAATTTATCCTGCCACTGCATATAGTGTTAAAAAAACTATAATTGATAAAGCAATTGAATCTATTAAAATTGAGCTTGAAGAGCGCTTACTTTTTTTTGAGCAAAATAATAAACTTGTCGAAAAACAAAGGCTAAAAGACCGAGTTAATAACGATATTGACTCTTTAAGTGAATTTGGAATTTGTTCTGGAATTGAAAATTATGCCCGTCATATTGACGGCCGTCAACAAGATGAGCAACCATTTTCTTTGCTTGACTATTTGCCGCAAGATGCCCTAATTTTTATTGACGAGTCTCACGAGATGATCAAACAAATTGATGGAATGTTCAAAGGTGATCGAAGTCGCAAGCAAACATTAGTTGACTATGGTTACCGTCTTCCTTCGGCACTTGATAATCGGCCTTTAAAATTACATGAATTTGAACAATTTAGGCAGCCTAAAATTTTTGTTTCAGCCACACCAGCTCAATATGAACTTGAAAAAACTGATGGCGAAGTTGTTAGTCAAATTATAAGGCCAACCGGATTGCTTGATCCTGAAATTATAATTGAAAATACTGATAACCAAATGGCAAAAATTTCTAAATATTTAGATTTGCAAAAAGAAAAAAAGGAACGAACTTTAATTTTAACAACAACAAAACGTAACGCTGAGGAAATTAGCAAATATTTGCAAGAAAAAAAATTACACAATGTTTATTATTTGCACTCAGAAATGACAACTTTTGAGCGTGATGAAATTATTATTAAATTACGAAAAGGAATTTTTGATGCAATTGTTGGGATAAATTTGCTTCGTGAAGGTGTTGATATTCCGGAAGTTTCATTGATTCTTGTATTAGATGCAGGTCTTGCCTCTTTTTTAAGATCAAAAACATCATTAATTCAAATAATTGGCCGTGCTGCTCGAAATCAATCAGGAAAAGTAGTCCTTTTTACAGATGGAATTACAAAAATAATTCAAGAAGTTATTAATGACAATTTAGCTAAACGAAAAATTCAAATACAACACAATCAGGAAAATAAAATAATTCCAAAAACAATAAAAAAACCGATTCCTGAAAGTATAAATCCAAATGCTCTAAAATTAAGCAAAGTTCTTCATGAGAAAAAAATGAATAAAAAAGAGATCGAAAAACAGATACAAATTTTAGAAAAAGAAATGAGAAACGCCTCTAATGCCAACCGTTTTGAAGAAGCTATTCAAATTCGGGACCTAATTGCCGAAATTAAGCAAAAAGCAGATCAATTTTAAAAATAAAGTGTTAAAATGAAATTGGAATTATTTTATAATAAATCGCTCTCATCGCTATGTTTTTATGATAGTCTAAAAAAAATGCTAATAAAAGTAAAAACGCCTGTTTTTACAGCATTTTTTTTAGATTTGGAGTCTAAAGCTATCAGATTCAATTTTTGCTTTAATTTAAAAATTTCTTATTTTAATAATTTTTTATTTTGACTTGCAAGCCAAAATTTAATTTTAAAAAACAATTTATCTAACGGACTTAATTTGTCTAAAAATAAAATATTTATTCTAAAATTATTGAATAATTTCCACATTTTGTTTTGAAAATACCAGATCAATAATCTTGTCATTTTTATTGAAGATGATAAAGAATTTAGCGATTGATTTGCGCAAAATTATGTCGTTTTTAAGGAACAAATTTATAAAAATTCTAAACTATTTATTTGTTCTACAGATACTGTTGTTGGACTTGGTTCGTTTTATCATGATTTGGATCTAGAAGCAATTTACAAAATAAAAAACCGAGATGTTAGCAAAAAAATCGTAACTTTGGTAGGAAAAATATCGCAAATACAGCCATTAATCAGTCCAAGTAATTACAAAATTCTTAAACAAAAAAGCAAAAAATATTGACCTGGCGCGGTTACTTTTATAATTGAAAAAAAATCATTTAGAATTCCTAGGCTGAAAAAGTGCCAAGACTTATTTATAAAAAATGGGCCTGCTTTTGTTACTAGCGCAAATATTTCTGGTCAAAAACCTCTTAATTTTAAAGAAGCGCGCCAATTATTTTGACAAATCACAAAATTTTACGATTTTGGCCGTGGTTCAGGTCATCCCTCAAAAATTTATGATATTGATCTAAAAATGTGAATTCGAATTTAAAATTTACTACTTAAAAATAAAAAAAAAAAAAAACCTTTAGAAAAAAAGGTTTTTTTAAAGTCAATTAGATATGGTGGGAACGAATGGGATCGAACCATCGACCTCACGATTATCAGTCGTGTGCTCTAACCGTCTGAGCTACGCTCCCGAAGGTGATATAACTATAGCAATATATAATTATATCATATTTTTTTAAAAAGGAAGAAAAAATTACCGTTTTGAAAATTGACGTGCTCTTCTTGCTTTTCTCAATCCAAATTTTTTACGTTCTTTAGCTCTAGCATCACGCGTCAACATTCCAGACATTTTAAGACTTGGACGATAATCAGCTGAAATCTCTAATAAAGCTTTTGCAATTCCTAATCTAATCGCACCGGCTTGACCAGAAATTCCACCACCATGAGCATTAACACGAATATCAAATTCAGAAATTGTATTTGTAATAGCTAGTGGTTGTAGAGCGTCTTTAATTAAAATATCAGATTTTAGGTACTCTTTTGCTATTCGGTTATTAATTTTAAAATGACCATTTCCGCGTTTTAAAATAACACGAGCAACTGAAGATTTTCTTCTTCCTGTTCCATAATAAGTTAATTCTTGATTCATTCTAATATTTGACCTCTAATTTTTCAGGGTTTTGACCTTGGTGTGGGTGTTCAGTTCCGGCATAAACATAAAGATTTTTTCTTTGTTTGTCCCCTAGTTTTGTGTGAGGTAGCATACCATAAACCGCTTTTTCAATTAAAGCAATTGGTTTTTTTGCACGAAGTTCTCTAGCGGTTCTAACTTTTAAACCACCAGGATAACCAGAGTGTCTATAATATAATTTTTGGTCTTCTTTTTTTGCTGTTAACAAAATTTTTTCAGCGTTAATTATGATTATTTTATCTCCCATATCAACGTTAGGAGTAAAAAGCGGAGAGTGTTTTCCGCGTAAACGGCTAGCGACAAACGCGGCTAAACGCCCTAAAATTTGTGACTCTGCATCAATAACAAACCATTTTCTTTCAACTTCATTTGGTTTTATAAACGTAGTTTGTCTCATGACTACCTTTCTATAATTTTTAAAAAGATTTTTATAAAAATAATGTAACGACTAAGGGAGGGAGATTTTTAAAATTATACACTATTTTTTGAAATTAAAAACAAAAAAATAAAAATTATTTATTTTTAATATTATCAAAATAAAAATTTGAAAGTCTAGCGTAAGTTTCAAAATTTATTTCTTGTGGCCGTATTTTTGGGTCAAAATTGAAAAAATTAAAAATTTTTTCAATTTCCTCTTGTGATAAAGAATTTTTGAGATTATTATATAATGTTTTTCGCTTGAATTGAAAGCACAATTTTGTAAATTTAAAAAATTGTGCAACTTTTTCAGGGTTTAAATTTTTTCTTATTGAAAAATGAACAATAGCAGAATTTACCTTTGGAACCGGAAAAAAAGAACTTGGAGGTACAACGAAAAACTTTTTTACTTCAGCAACATATTGGCAGGCTAGTGATAATTTTGAGTAAGATGGTGAGCCTGGTTTTGCAATAATTCTATCGGCAACCTCATTTTGGACCATTATTAAGATTTCATCAAATTTTTCAAAATTATCAAATATTTTAAATAGAATTTTTGATGTTATATAATAAGGAAGATTTCCAATAACTATTTGTTTTTCTGAAAAATTCAGATCTGAAAGTAAAAAATCCTCATTAATTATTTTTATATTCTTGTTTTTAAATTTATTTTCAAGCAGTGGAATTAAATTTTTGTCAATTTCATAACAAGTCAAAAATTTAGCTTTTTGGACTAAAAATTTAGTCAAAAAACCAGTTCCAGGTCCTATTTCAACAATATTTTTATCTGCTAGGTCAATACTACTTACAATTTTTTGGGCAATTTTTTCATCTTTTAAAAAATTTTGACCTAGATGTTTTTTAGGCGATATTTTCAGCATTTTTTACCTTAAAAATTTTTAGCGCATTTTCATAAACTATTTTAGAAAGCTGCCTTTTTGTTAAATTTTTCAAATTAGCTATTGTTTGATAGGTATTTTCAATTTGCGGAGATGTATTGGGCCAAACTTGGCGATTAGGTTCGGGACTTAAATATGGCGTATCAGTTTCACATAAAATTCTTGAAATCGGAGTTTGAGATACTATTTTTCTTAGTTCAACACTTTTTTTAAAGGTTATTACTCCTGAAAAGGAAAAATAACAATTTTTTCTGTTAAGTATTTCTGTAAATTTTTCATAATTTGTTGAAAAATTATGAAAAATAAAGTTAATTTCAGGAAATTTGTCAATTATTAAAAGTATTTGATTAATTGCATTAAATTCGCCAAGTTTGTCGCGAATATGCAACATTACAGCGATATTATTGCTTTTTGCGATTTCAATTTGGGCCAAAAGTGCATTTATTTGTTCTTGTTGGCCAGGGTTATTTTCATAATAAAAATCAAGACCAACTTCGCCAATTGCTACCACATTTTTGTCAATGTATTTTGAAAGGTTATTATAATTATCTGTTGTTTTTATTAAATTTGGATGTATTCCAATAATTTTATATATTTTATCAGAATATGAACTAATTGGTTTAATTTCTTCAAGATCCTCTCAAGAAGTTCCAACAACAAAGAGAAGACCAATATTATCATCAAATCACTTGGTAATTTCTTGTTTTGGGTTTTGAAAATATTCCAAAAAAGGATGGCAGTGTACATCGGTAAAGTTATATTTTTCAATTTCCTTAATTTGGAATGTCAAAAATGAAGATTTTTCTTCTTGAAACCAAGGGGCAAAAAAATTTTTGAAAACTACACTTTTTTGGTCAATTTTAAGATAAAAATCTCCTAATTTATAGTGTTTTTTAATAAAATCAAGTATAAATTCGCCAATAATGTTAATTCAGTTAGAATCCAAAAGTTGACTAAAAAAAATCAAACTTAAATAAAAAGTTTGTTCTTTTTTAGAAATAATAAAATGTGCTAAACTAAAGTCTAAATTTTTGTCAAAGTCAACAACAGTAAATTCATGATTATTTTCAAAATTTTGGAAATAATCCAAATTGGTGACATTAGTTTTGCCATTTTTAGTTTTTAAATTTACTTCTAAATTAAATTTTTTAATCGAATTTAGAAGTAAATTCAAATGCCGCGGTGAAAATTGCTCGATTTTTAAATACATTATAACTTTTCGAAATATTATTAAAATTAATTATATTTTATTATATAATTATATTCTAAATAAAAAAATAAACAAGGCGAAAAATGAACATAGATATAAAGAAAAGCGTAATTCTTTTTGGAATGGAAAATTCACTAGATTTAGCAAGAAAAATTTCAATTCAAACTGGAATTCCGCTCTCAGGGATTGATCGAACAGTCTATGCTGATGGCGAAGTTTTGCTAAAATCTAATGAAACTGTTAGAAATTCAACGGTTTTTGTTATTGCAAATACATCAAGACCAGTTAATGAAAATATAATGGAACTTTTAATTTTCATTGACTCTTTAAAGCGAGCTTACGCTCAAGAAATTGTTGTGGTTCTTTCATATTATGGTTATGCTAGACAGGATCGAAAATCATCCGGAAGACAACCAATTACTGCAAAATTAGTAGCTAATTTACTTGAAAAAGCAGGTGTAACTAAACTAATTTTGGTTGATATTCACAATCCAAGTATTCAAGGATTTTTTGATATTTCAGTCGATGAACTTCATGGCCAATATATTCTTGCAAATGAACTTGTTGGCAAAAACAAGGATTATGTTGTTGTAACCCCGGATCATGGTGGTGCTGTTAGAGCTAGAATTTTAGCAGAAATTTTAGGAAAACAAACAAATGTTGCCGTTATTGACAAGCGAAGAACCGGGACAAATCAAACTGAGGTTCTAGGATTAATTGGAAACGTTGAAAATAAAGATTGCATTATAATTGACGACATTATCGATACAGGTGGAACTATAATAAATGCTGCAAATGTTGTTAAACAAAAAGGTGCAAAATCAGTAATTTTAGCAGCAACACACGGTGTTTTTAGCCACGGATTTGACAAATTTCAAGAAAATGAAAATATTGACAAGGTAATAATTACTGATTCAATCGATAATAGACAACTTGTAGAAAAATTTGATAAATTACTAGTTACATCTTTAGCTGAATTTTTGTCAAAAAGTATACTAGCATGCATCCATTCAAAATCAATTACAAGTATTTATGAGGAAATTAAGGAAAAATTAATTTCAGCAAACAAAAATTAAAATATTTTCAATGTTTTTATGTATAAAGAAAAAGTAAAGTTACTTGTTGATTTAGATATATTTGAAAAACTTGAGCAATACGTAAAATTAATCGAATTTTATAATCAAAAATTTAATTTAACTGGTTTTTCAGGGGATATTCTTTGAAAAGAAGGTATCCTTGAGTCCATTGTTACAATGAATTTTATAAGAAATTTTTTGAAAAAAGAAAACATTTCAGAAAAGCCAAGAATTTTAGATATCGGAGCTGGTGTAGGTTTTCCTTCAATTCCGTATTTAATTTTTGATCCAAAAATAGACTTGACTATTTGTGAGTCTATGCAAAAAAGGTGCCAATTTTTAAAAAAAGTATCTGAAACTCTGGGAATTAAATTTAATTTAGTTTGTAAATCTGTCCAAGAAATTGAAAACGATAATTTTGATCTTGTGACAGCCCGAGCGGTTGCAAATCTAGAAAAACTCGATAGAATTGTTAATAAAATCAAGTCTAAAAATACGATATTTGCATTTATTAAAGGACCAAAAATTTTTGAAGAGCTCAAAAATTGCAAAAATTGTGATTATCAGGTAGTAGAATTCGCTAATAATCTTGATAAAAAAATTTTTATAGCATTTAAAAAAATATAAAAAATTTAATATACTTATAATTATTTTTTATTGTAAAATTATGTCTTAATTGATAATTTTAAGTAAAGGGGATTAAAATGAAAACTACAAGATATTTTAGCATTGATATTAAATGTGCAAGCTGCAAGGTGGTTTTTGAAAAACTATTTGAAAATTTGGAAGATTTTCAATGGAGTGCAAATATCAGTGCAAAAGTTTTGAAAATTATTGCTGATGAAGAAAAATATCCTGACGAATTTATTAGTGAAAAATTAACTTCTGTTGGTTATGCAAGTGAAAAAATCGACGAATAATAGAAAATTTTTCGCTGACTCTAAACAAAAGGCAAAAATAAAAATATTTATTGAGTTATTAATTTTTATTTTTGCCTTTTTTTCGTTTATTTTTGATACTTTAAATAATTATAAAGTTTTAAATTTTAGTCACGATCACAAAATTCATCTAATTTTAGCGTCAATTTTGTTTTTCTTTGCATTTTTAGTTATCTTTCTAGAAAAAAAATACTTTTTAGCATACAAAAACCTTTTAAGAAAAATTTTTACAATGGAATTGCTAATAGCGATTGCAAGCCATGTTTCATTTATTTATTCTGCAATTTCATTTTTGTATAAAATAAGTACTGGTGACAAAATTAGTATGGAATTTTTTGAAGTTTCAATTATTCTGTTCTTATTTTTTAATGCTGGAAAATATCTTGAAGAAAAACTACAAAAAAAATCAAGTTCAGACTTTCAAGGGATACTAAAATTAAAAAATCGCTATTCTCATATAATAGTTGATGGCAAAAAAGAACAAATTTTAACTAATAAAATTACTCCTGGTAATATTGTTTTTGTTCCAAAAGGTGAAGTTATTCCAACTGATTCAACCCTAAATTCTGATTTTGCAACTATCGATTACTCGTCAATTAACGGTGAATCTTTGCCTATTGAATTTGTTAAAAATCAAGAAATTTTGTCTGGAAGTATCAATATTGGCGAACCGATTTATCTAACTTGCACAAAAAAAGCGCAAGATTCATTTTTAATGCAAACAATTAACAGATTAGAGTCCATTTTTGAAACCCCTTCCAAAATTGAAAGAGTTTCAACTAAAATAGTTTCGCTTTTTACCCCAACTGTATTAATTTTGTCAATTTTGACTTTTGTAATCTGAGTCATAATCGGTTATTCACTTGGAGATTTTGAGCAAATTTATACTGGTTTTACGCCTCCAAGAAATTCTCATCCATTTTATGTTGGTGCGCATATAGGAGTTGCTGTTTTGGTAATTTCTTGTCCATGTGCTTTTGGAATAGCCGCACCAATGGCCATTTATTCTTCTTCGATTTTGGCCTCAAAAAATCGAATTTTATTTGCAAATTCAGAGATTTATGAGAAAATTATTACCACAAAAACAATAATTTTTGACAAAACCGGAACTCTAACTGAAGGAAAACCAAAAGTTGTTGAATTTCAAGGTGATTCAAGTTTTTGACCTTTAATTAAGGAAATGGCTCAAAATTCTAAACACCCAATTTCACTTTCAATTTATAATTTTTTACCAGAACATCAAGAAAAATTTGACAATTTTAAGGTTAGCGAAACTCCTGGGCAAGGTTTGGAACATATTGATTTAGAATCAAATAAATATAGCCTTATTTCTCATGAGTTCGCAAAAAATAACAATTTTTTGATTGATAATAATTTTAAATTTGACAAGCTAGGTAATTACACAGTTTTTGCTAAAAATGATAGAGTTATTGGTGTTTTTTTAATAATTGATCAAGTAAAAGAAAGTGCAAAAAAAGTTGTTAAAAAATTTCAATCTCAAGGGATAAATTGCATTATTGCTTCAGGTGATAATCCAAAAAATGTTGAAAATGTAGCAAAAATATTGGGAATTAGGCAATTTTATGCAAATTTAAAACCTAATGACAAGTTTGAATTAGTAGAAAAATTAAAAAAAGATACCCCAATTATTTTTGTAGGTGATGGACTAAACGATATTTTAGCTTTAAAATCCGCTGATCTTTCAATCGCTTTTGAAAGTGGTTCTAACCTTAGTAATTCAATTGCTGATATTTCCTTATTTGAAACAGATCTTGTGATGGTTTATAAGTCACTTGAAATTATCAAAAAAACTAATAAATTAGTTAAATTAAATTTTTTGTGAGCAATTTTATTTAATTCGCTTTTTATACCTTTAGCGTTTTTAGGTTTTATAAATCCAGTTTTTTCAATGTCATTAATGTTGTTTTCATCAATTTTCCTTATTGTTAACACAATTATTTTCAAAAAGAGACATCAGAAGTTTCTCGAAAAAGCTATTTAAAATTTTTATTTTTGCATTTACAAAAATTTACTTTTTTGCAAAATTATCTTAATTTTAACCTATGAATTCATAGCTTTTTTAGAATTTAGACAACAAAATTTACTCTTTTTTATCAAATTAATTTGCGCATTTAATAAAATTAACCCATTTTTGAAAAATTAGAGCCCTATTCTTGAATTAGTATTTACACTGTGTTATTTTCAAAGTTTCTAAGTTCTAATTATTTTTTAGCGAATAAAAATTTAAAAAATTAAAAAAAACAATGAATCATTTTATGAGCCGCTAATGCAAAAAAATGCTTTTTTTAGCGTTTTTTAGGATAAGTTTAATATAATTTATTTATTTAAAAATTTAATCTATCAAGAAATACCAAATTATGAAGTTAATTAAAATTGAAATTGAAGGTTTTAAATCCTTCGCAGAACCCGTGAGCATCAAATTTGACGGTTCTATTGTTGGAATAATTGGACCAAATGGTTCAGGAAAATCAAACATAAATGATGCAATTAAATGGGTTTTAGGTGAAAAATCAGCGAAACAACTACGTGGATACAATATGGACGATGTTATTTTTGCTGGTTCAAAAACAGTCGCTCCTGTTGAAAAGGCGATGGTAAAATTAACGTTTAGTGATGAAAGTCGCGAAGATTCTGCCCAAATTTTTACAATTTCACGACTTATTAAAAGAGGTCAAGGCACTAATGAATATTTTTATAATGACCAACCAGTTCGCTATAAAGATATCCGTAATTTAGCAATTGAGGCTGGAATTTCAAAGTCATCACTTGCAATTATTTCTCAAGGTACAATTTCTGAAATCGCTGAGTCAACTCCTGACCAAAGAAAGCTTGTAATTGAAGAAGTTGCCGGAACTTCCAAGTACAAAAATGATAAACAAGAAGCTATTGTAAAACTTGATCAGACCCTTATGGGCATTGAAAAAATTGAAATTCGTGTAAAAGAGCTTGAAACTCAAGCAAAACAACTTGAAAAACAAGCAAAAAATGCCAAAATATATTTAGAAAAATCAAAACAATTAGAATCAGTTGAAGTTGGATTAATCGTTAGTGATATCAAAAAGTTTCAAACTGAATTAGAAAAAATTGACGAGCAATTATCACGCCTTAAATTTGAAGAGCCTAAATTTGTAAGTGAAATTGAATCTAATGAAAGAATAATAAATGACAATGTCCAAAGAAGAACGCAAACTGATTTAGAAATTACTGAAAAAAGCAATCAAATAAATAATCTTAAAAGCGAAATTAACAATATAAACTTAACTTATGCTAAAATGACGCAACTTCAGGAGATGATATTATCCCAGCAAATTAACGTTAATTTTGAACAAAAAATAGCCGCTTTAAAGCAAAGGCATGATCAAATTCTAGTTGAGAAAGACAATTTTTCGAACCTAATTAGTCAAAACAAACAAACAAAATCAGAAATTGCTCAAAAAATTGCTGATTTAAGTGCCAAAAAATCAGAAATTGACTCAAAATTAAACAGTTTAAATTCAGAAAAAATTATAAGTCAAACACAAATTTTTGAATTGCAAAAAACACTTGAATCTAGGTCTTTTTTGCCCAAAGGTACAAAAGTAATTGTTGAAAATAGCCATCTTTTTTCAGGCTATTGCGGTCTTGTTTCTGATTTAATTAAAATTCCACAAAAATATACAGATGCAATTGAAACCGCTCTTGGCTCAAGTTTAAAACAAATTGTTGTTGAAAAACCAGAAAATGCCGTTGAAGCGATTAATTTTTTGAAAAAAAATCACGCCGGAAGTGCAACATTTATTCCACTTTCAACATTAAAACCACGATTTATTCCTGATTTGTATTTAACTCACCTTCAGACTCAAGAGAGTTTTATCGGAATTGGTTCTAATTTGGTAAATTATGAGAAAAAATACCAAATTTTAGCTGATTTTTTGCTTGGTGGCGTTATTGTTAATGATAGAATCGACAATGTTAATAAAATTTCTAAATTTGTTGATCATAAATTTGTTGTTGTCACTTTAGATGGCGATATAGTCCGCACAAGCGGTATAATTTCCGGTGGTTTTAAACAAAAAAATGATTCATTTCATTCTTTGGAATTAAGAATTAATGACCTTAAAAATAAAGTGAATTTTTTTGAGAAAAAAATTCAAGAATTTAAGGTAGAATCAAATAATCTTGAACAAACCATCAATAAAGAATCTTACTTTTTGCAGCAAACCGAAATTTCTCTTGATGAATTAGAAAATAAATATAATGCTGCAAAAGCCGAGCTTGATAAAATTAGAGTTGAAAATGAAGGAATTGAAGCTGTATCTCAAAGTGACGAAATTGATTCAAAAATTAATGACACTTTAAAACAAAAAATTGAACTTGAAAATTCAATTGCAGCCCTTGAATCTGAGCTAAAAATTTTAAACCGGGAAAAACAAGAATATGACTCCCAAATTTCTAAATTAACAATTTTAGTTCAGCAACTCAATCAAAGTCAGCGAAATGTTAATGCTGAATTAAACAAAAATCAAACAAGTAAAGAAAAATATGAGTTTCTTTTAACAAATCTAAAAACCACCTTGTCGCAAAAATATAATCTCACCTTTGAATCAGCGCTTGAAACACACCAATTAGAAATTGAAACTCAAGATGCCCACGATCTTGTTAATAGTTTAAATTCGGAAATAAAAGCGCTAGGTAATATAAATCTTGATGCAATTGAAGATTTTCAAACCACATCAAATCGACTTGAAAAATTAAAAACAAGCCAACATGAACTTGAAGTGGCTAGATCAAAAATTTTAGAAGTAATTTCTGATCTTGACAAAATTATAATCGCAAAAACTCAAGAAATTGTTGACCTTGTAAATTCTGAATTTAACTTGGTTTTTCAAAATATGTTTGGTGGTGGAAGTGCTAAAATTTATTTTAGCGACAAAAATGATATTTTGAATTCTGGAATTGAAATAAGCGCTCAACCACCAGGCAAAACTATCAAAAATATCCGCCTTTTTTCAGGTGGAGAAAAAGCAATAATCGCAATTTCGCTATTATTTTCAATTATAAAAGCCCGGCCAATTCCACTTTGTATTCTTGATGAAGTTGAGGCTGCCCTTGATGAGGCTAACGTAATTCGTTATGTTGAATTTTTAAAGCAACTAAAACAAAAAACACAATTTTTAATTATCACTCATCGTCATGGAACAATGTCTCGCGTTGATCAACTTTTAGGAATTACAATGCAAAAACGCGGAGTTAGTTCAATTTTTTCTGTTGAACTTTCCAAAGCAAAAGAAATTTTAAAAGATGAACTGCAATAATTTTGCAATTTGTTATTAACAAATACAAAATTATGTTATAATTATATATTTACTAAGATTTATTTTTTTTAAAAGGAGCCAAAATGCCAAGAGAAGGACTAACATTAAGATGCATTGATTGCAAAATGGAAAATTATATCACTAAAAAAAATAAAAAAACAAAGCCTGAAAAAATTGAAGTAAAAAAACATTGCCATAAATGCAACAAACACACTTTACACCGTGAGAAAAAATAATATGAATCCTAAGTATTTAAATAAAGCTTTTGAAGAAAACAATTTAGATGTTATAATTTCATTTTCTTATCAAACTCGCCTTTGGTTGACAAAAGTTTCAGCTACTGATGGTCTTTTATTTATTCAAAAGAGCGATTCTTATTTGTTTGTTGACGGCCGTTATATTGAAGCAGCCCAAAAAAATGCTAAAAATTGTCAAGTTTTACTAATTACAAAGCAAAATATTGAGGATTTTTTAGCCCAAAAAAAATATCATCGAATTGGAGTTGAGGCTGAATATTTAACAGTTGAACAACTTAATAAAATAAAACAGTGATTCCCTAGTTCGGAGATTATCAATTTATCAGCTCAACTTTTTCGAATTATTAAAACTGACGAAGAAATTCAAAACATCCAAAAAGCAGTTAATATTTCACTTGAAGCTTATAGCAAAATTTTGCCAAAAATTCAACCAGGATTAACTGAAAAATCAATTGATATTGACCTAAATTATCAAATGAAATTACTTGGGGCTGAAAAAGAATCTTTTGATTCAATAATTGCAACCGGCCCAAATTCAGCAATGCCTCATTGAAGAGCTAGTTCTGCAAAAATTCTTGACAATGATCTTCTAAAAATTGATTTTGGTGCTCTTTATAATGGTTATTGCGCTGATATTACTAGAACTTCATATCTTGGAAAACTAGATTCAAAAAAAGAGGAAATTCTTGAAATTGTCAAAAAAGCTGCAGAATTAGGGCGTAAAAAAGTTGCTCCTGGTGTTAAGGCATCAGAAATTGACAAAGCTTGCCGTGATTATATTAGCCAAAAAGGTTATGGACAATATTTTGTTCATTCAACTGGTCACGGAGTTGGAATTGATATTCATGAATTGCCTGTTGTTAGTGCCAATAGTGATACAATTTTAGAGCCAGGAATGGTTATAACTGTTGAACCTGGAATATATATCCCCGGACTGGGTGGTGCTCGAATCGAGGATGTTGTTCTTGTAACTGAAAATGGATTTAAAACACTTTCTCGCAAAGAAGAATCATAAAAAGCTTATTTTTTTGCAATTAAAATTAGCAAAAAAATAAAAAAATTAATTAAAAATATGTTATAATATTTAATTAATTTGGTGGATGTGGCGAAGTGGCTAACGCATCGGGTTGTGGTTCCGACATACGCGGGTTCGATCCCCGTCATCCGCCCCATTTCTTTCGTAGACCAAAAAACTAAACTAGACTGCTTAAAGTCTAGTTTTTTATATTTAGAATTTTTTCCTTAGTTTTGCAGTTTGAGGCAAAAATTCATTTTTTAGCGAATATAAATATGCAAAAATACCGCTAAATCCGTGTTTTTTGGCGCAAAATCTTAATTTTTATTATTTTAAAATTCACCTTTTGAAAAAAAAAAAAAAAATGCTTGGTCTAAGAAAATTTTAGGTTATAATTAGTCTCACTAAGAATAAATTAATAAATTTTTATATTAGAATTAAGGGGGAATAAGTTATGTTTTTTGTCTAAAAAAATCAGAAAATGCGAATTTTCCATTATGTTTTTTAATATAATGGCATGCCTTAAATTTAACCGTTTAGAAATCTACAAATTTATGGCTTTTAATTATTGTTCTTTCAAAACTTCATATGTTTTTTTAGGCTCAATTTAAATAAAAATGAGTTTTCTATTTGCATTGAGTTTAAATAGTAGTTGTATTTTTTATGGTTTTTGTTATTTTATCCATAAATTGATTTTTGCCAGTGTTTTAAAATAGGTAATTAACTTTTGCCAAAAAAGTTAAAAAACGCCTAAAACCTGAGACTTTTTTAAAATTACCTCATCAAACTAGGAAACTTAGGATAATAAAAAACCCTTAAAATCAAAGGACTTTATGATTTTAAGGGTTTATTTTTAATAATTAGGAAGATTTTTAAACATTCAAATTATTAAGAGTTCATAATTTGACGAATTTTATCGATTATTTTTTCTTTTGTAATTGCGTGGAAATTTTCACCTTTTGCTAACGGAACTGTAATATCATATCCAGTAAGACGAGCAGGAGCTGCTTCTAAATATTCAAATGCTTTTTCGTTAACACGAGTTATAATTTCGGCTGAAACTGAAAAAGATTTAACAGCTTCATGAACAACTAAAATACGTCCAGTTTTTTTAACTGATTCGATAATAGTTTCAGTATCAACTGGCTTAATTGTTCTTAGGTCGATTAATTCAACATCAACATCTTCAAGTCCAGGAGTTGAACTAAGAGCTTGAATAGCGGCGATTGATTCGTGAACTTGAGCACCGTAAGTTACGAGTGTTAGGTCACTTCCTTCTTTAATTACATTAGCTTTTCCGATTGGAACTTCGTAAATTCCAGCAGGAATTTCTTGTTTAAATGCACGGTATATTTTTTTTGGCTCAAGAAAAACAACCGGATCTGGGTCATTAATTGCGGCAATTAAAAGACCTTTTGTATCATATGGAGTTGAAGGCATAACAACTTTTAGTCCAGGAATGTGGGCAAAAAGTGCTTCAATTGCTTCTGAGTGGTGCTCTAGGGCACGAACTCCACCTGCCATTGGCATTCTTAAAACCATTGGCACAGTAAAGCGACCACGGGAACGGTTACGATAACGGGCTCCGTGAACAAAAAGCTGTTGAAAGGCAGGGAATGAAAAACCTTGGAATTGCATTTCTGCAATTGGACGTAGCCCGGCAATGGCTGCTCCAACTGCAACACCACAAATAGATGCTTCTGCTATTGGGGCATCTCAAACACGTTCAATTCCGTATTTTTTTTGTAATCCTTCAGTTGCACGGAAAACTCCGCCTTCAAATCCAGCATCTTCTCCTCAAAGAACAACACGAGGATCTTTTTCCATCATTAAATCAATAGCATTTGTAACTGCACCGATATTATTTAGAGCGATTTTATCTGAATTTGCCATTATTTAGCTCCTTTAAAAAATTCGATTGCTTCTTGTTTTTGTTCTTGAAGTTCTGGGGGCAATGTCTCGTAAGTGTGATCGAAAATTTCATCGATTGTTGAATCTAAACCAATTAGAGATTTTTCGTAAGTTTCTTTAACAACAGTTAAAGAATCATCTCAAATTTTTTGTTTTTCTTCTTCAGTTAAAATGCCACGATCAAACATGTATTTTTCAATACGGTGCATTGGCTCTCATTTTTCATGTTCTTTTTCTTCTTCTTCAGTTCGATAAATTCTTGGGTTATCAGAAGAAGTGTGAACACCTTGACGTCAAGTAACAAATTCAACAAGAACAGGACCATTTCCGGCGCGAGCATAATCAACTGCTTCTTGAATTACTTCGTAGGAAGCTAAAAGGTCATTTCCGTCAACACGAAGTCCAGGCATTCCTGCAGCTTTTGCTTTTGCAGCAATTGTTGAAGCGGCATTTTCGTATTTATTAGGTGTTGAAATTGCTCATTGGTTATTATTTACGCAAAATACAACAGGTCATTTTCAAATACTTGCAATATTTAGAGCTTCGTAAAATTCACCTTCAGCAGTTCCACCATTACCAATAAAACTCATTGAAACAATTTTTTTACCGGTTAATTTTGCAGCATAACCGATTCCGGCAGCATGTGAAAATTGAGTTCCAATTGGAATGTTAATTGGTAAAACATTAACACCTTTAGGAATTACATTTCCTTTTTCGCTTCCGTTTCAGTATTGCATTTGGTTTATCATTGGTACACCAAGATATAACATTGTTGCATTTGAACGGAAAGCAGGTACGAATCAGTCATCTTTTGTAAGTGCCATTCCTGAAGCAACTTGAAGAGCTTCTTCACCAAAGTTAGGGGCAAAAGTTAACATTCGACCTTGACGTTGAAGTTGGGTCATATAAACATCTTGTTGACGTGATAAAACCATAAACTCATAGGCTTTTTTGATTTGATCAGCAGATAATCTAATATCTTTTGACTCATCAATTTGGCCAAAAACAGTCGAAGTTAAGAGATTTCCATCAATATCGAGAAACCTAACCATTTCATGGTCTTTATCCATAATTAGATCGGGTTTGACATAACGAAATTTTTCCATGAATCTCCTTTTTTTATAATTTTTTAATATTTTAAATTATAAACTCAAAAAAAACAAAAAAAATTTTTTAATTTGAGCTTACAATAAAATTATAACAAAATTTAAAAATTTTGTTACTTAATTTTTGAGTCAAAAAATTACTTTATTTTAATGAGTGAAGTAACCTCATAATTTTCTAATTTTTTTCGACCTTCTAATTGTTCGAGCTCAATTAAAAAAATAATTTTTGAAACAATAGCTCCGGCATTTTCGATCATTTTTGTGATGGCATTCACGGTTCCTCCAGTTGCGAGCACATCATCAATAATAGCCACTTTTTGGCCTGGTTTGATCATTCCGGTTTGAACTTCTAAAATTGCAGATCCATATTCTAAATCATAGGCAAATTCTTCGACATCACCTGGCAATTTTCCGGCTTTTCTAACCATTATGAATGGTTTTGAAAGAAAAGCGGCTGTTGGTGTTCCGAATAAAAAACCTCGAGCATCTGGCCCAACAATTATATCAACATCCTTAGCAAGCGATGCCATTTCAACAATTGCATAATTTAAAGCTTTACCATTGGCAAGTAATGGCGAAATGTCTTTAAAACTAATCCCTTTTTTTGGGAAGTTTTCAACTGTGCGAATAAAATTTTCTAAGTTAATTTTCATAACTTTCTTATATTATATTTATAATTTGCTTTTTTTAACAGTTTTTTTTATTTTTTTTGTTAAATAAGTTCAAAATACCGGAAAAACAGGGACAATTATAAAGAAAATAAGAACAATAACTTTTGTAATTCTAGTTTTTAGAATTAAGTTAAAATTTTCAATCTCAGGTTGATAAATCAAAATTGTAAAAAGATCGATAATTGGTACGACAACCGCAAATAATAAAATTAATGAAATGCAAATTACGGAAATATAACCAAAAAACAGGAAGTATTTTTGTTTTTCGACAGCAATTTTTTTTGTTTTTCGATTTTTAATACAACCATAAATAGCAGCAGCAATCAGTAAAAAACTAATTAAGGCCGATCAATTTCCAGTAATATCAGCAAATGAATATAAATTATTTAATTTTTGACCATAAGTCCCGTATTCTTGATCATCAAAGCCAAAAACACCAATAAGTGTAAAAATAATTAGACACAAAACTGAAAAAATAATTAAAAAATAAGTTGAAACAACAGGTTTATTTAAATTTATATGTTTTTTTCACCTTTTGAGCAAAAAAAACTCGTTTTTGGAAATTAATTCTTCAAGTGCACGTGGCCCTCACAATGTAAAAACATTAATAATTCCAAGAAGACTAATTCCAATTAGTAAAAAAGTTGTCCCCAAAATTAATTTAATTGTAAGTGGTGGCCATTTTAATTCATTTTTTGTAATATTAATAAATGACGAAATTGAACCATCGCCAACAATTGAAGTTGCAATTGCAATAAAAAGATAAATTATTGTCGTGATTCCAATCCCTAAAAGAATAGCAATTGGCGTTTTTTTAGGCTCTTTCATTTCTGATTGCAGACCAGCAGCAGTAAAAAATCCTTCATATGCAAAAAATATTCCAGCCATTGAAATTAAAACACCAACACCAGGCAAACTTGAGGAAATTGAAACTCCTTGAGTTTTTATTTTTTCAATACTTGCAAATTCAGGTTGAGAAAGAAGTTTGTTTGAACCGCCTTGAAAATATAAAATAAAACCGACAATAACTGTCACAAAAATAGGAATAAATTTTGCAATTAAAATAATTTTATTATGAAATTCAGCAATTTTTGTATTTAGACTAATTATAAAAAAGTAAATAACAATAACAATTGAAACAACTAAAACGATGACTCAGTCAAATTTTATATTTCAATCGCTAGATGATTCAAGGCCAAAAGCTGCAATTGCATCTTGCAAAATTTGCATAAAATAAACAGGCAGAACAAAATAAGTAAAGGGCAAATATAAATAAATTATGAAATTTTTTGAAATTTGAAAAAAACTCTCAGAATTAAATAGTTTATTCCAAATAATCACAGATAAATTTGATTTTTTTGTTGCAGATGAAATTTCAATTAATGCAATTGCCATCGCAACAATTGCAAAACAAGCAAAAATTCAACTTCCAATTGCAAGTCAAAGATTATAACCTGAATTTTCAATAACGGCCTTGGATTTAAAAAAGATTCCTGCACCTATACTTGCGCCAAGGACGATTAAAAGAGCGCCAAAAAAGGTGATTTTCTGAGACTTGTTCTTTTCAAGCGTCCTTGTTGCCATATTTTTCCCTTCTTGAAGTTGGATCATATTATACCATATTTTTCAAAAAGTTCTATAAATTTAAAGCTTTTTTAGTCTTTGATCAATGGCAAAAAATATTTTTTGACTAAATTTGTCTTGTCTTCTCCCATAATTAAAAAAGGTGAATCTATCCCAAATTCGTCATATTTATCTTTTAAATTTTCTGTAAAAAATTGGAGAAATTTACCATAAGCTAACTGGTTATTTATATAAAGTTTGGGTTCATTTAGAAAAACATAGTCAGAATTCATCGAATAGTGAATTTTAGGGTTAAAAAACTCTTTCAAAAATTGGTTAATTTCGTTGACTAATGATTTTAAATTTAAAAAATTATTTTCTTTAACAGTTCTTAGTTTTTCTTTAAGTGTTTGAATTTCTTGGTCAATTTTTTGACTAACACTGGAAAAATCACTTTTTGTAGGCTTGTTTTTTTCTTGCTCGTTTTTAGATTTGATTTTTAAGTTTTCTTTTTGTTCAAAAAGCTCATTAATTTGTTGACTTATTTTACTTTCTTCTTTTTTTGAGTCATCTAATTTTATAGCAAAATCGATGATTGAAATAATAATATTTCTAGTAAGCTCTTGACTTAATTTAAGAAAATGCAAGTAAAATCTAGCAATATTTATGTGAAAAATTAATTTGACTACCGGGTTTCATTGCCTTTTTTCAGCTATTAGTTTTTCTTCGATAAAAAGATATTTTTCCTTATTTTTTAAAAATTCATCCAAACTTTTTGATTTATATATGTTTATTTGTTCTTTATAAAATTTTTGATCATCTAAATTATTAATATTTAAGTCTGTTATATTAATAAGTCCTAAATTTTCATCAAAATATTGACCATCATCATTTGCGCCAAGATTTAAAGTTAGGTCAATATTTTTAATTTTTTCTTTTAGACTAAGAAAAAGAACCTTTTTTTGGCTAAAATCCATGTTACTATAAAAAGTATTAAAAAATTGAACTAGAATTTCTTCAAGACCAAAATACTCTTTTTCATCAATTTGCCCAATTTTTAGCTCTTCAATTTTGCTTTGATCTAAAATTCCGCTAAATTTTGTGCTTGGTTTTCCTTGATTTTTTGGCAATCCTTTCATAATTGTTTCAAAAACAAAAGGTTTTGATTTGTCTGTGTTACTTTTTATTTTCCCCTTGTTTTGTGAATGGATCGAATTTATATTAATTTTAAAGCAACTTACAAATAAAAAAACAGGTAAAATCCAAGTTAATTTGAAAAAAAGCAAAATTTTAATATTTTTTTTGAGTTTATGCATTATAATTTATATTCGCTGTTTTTATCTATATTTTTTTAAAACAGTGAAAAAAGCGGTTTTTTTACTTTTTTTGTAGAAAAATCTAAATATAACTAATTTTAATTAGGTAGTTCGTTAAGCAAATTAAAAAAATATTTAAAAAAAACTTTTTTTCTTTTTTTTATGATATAATGTTATATGCTTTTAACTGAACAAACCATTAGTGCTCGAGTGGTGGAATGGTAGACACAAGGGACTTAAAATCCCTTGGGAGTAATCCCGTGCTGGTTCGAGTCCAGTTTCGAGCACCAAAAGCGCCCTTAGCTCAGCAGGTAGAGCAAATGACTTTTAATCATTGGGTCAGAGGTTCAAATCCTCTAGGGCGTACCATTTCAAATTTATTTGTCCATTTTTTTATAATTTTTCATTAAAAAGGTTTAAAATGTCAAAAAAAATAGCAATTTTAACTTCTGGTGGCGACTCACCAGGAATGAATTCTGCTATAAGTGCTCTTGTTAAGGCCGCACTTAATTCAGGATTTGAACCATATTTAATTTTTGAAGGCTACCTTGGAATTTTGAATAAAAATATTATATTAGCCTCTGAATTTCCGTATAACGGTATCTCTAGTTTTGGTGGCACAGCAATTGGTTCTACCCGTTTTCCGGAATTTAAAGAGGAAGAAATTCAAAAAAAAGCCGCAAAAATCTTAACAGATATGGGTATTTCTTCTTTAATTGTTATTGGTGGAGATGGAACTTACAAAGGTGGTTATAAACTTCATTTGCAAGGAATCAAAGTAATTGCTCTACCAGGAACAATTGATAATGATATTCAATTTACTGATTATACAATTGGATTTGATTCAGCTTTAAATACAATTGTAGAAAGTGTTGATAAATTAAGAGATACTGCTAATTCTCATCGACGTTGTTTTGTTGTTGAAGTCATGGGTCGTCATTGTCCAGATTTAGCTTTGTATTCAGCAATTGCAACCGGAAGTGAAATTGTTATTACTAACACAAATCCTCTAAGCGCGCAAGAAGCATCAGAAATTGTTCTTGAGCAATTTAAAAAAGGTAAGCCGAGCGTTATTATTACAGTTTTAGAGTATGTTTTACCAAATTTAAAAGAATTTGCTGCTCAAATTGAAAAAATAACTAATATAACAACAAGAGCTTTCGAAGTTGGACATATTCAAAGAGGCGGAAGACCTTCGGCATTTGACCGAATATTAGCGACTAAGATGGCAATGAAAGCAATTGAGTTAATTGATGAAGGTAAATCAGGGCTTGCAATTGGTTATTTAGATGGAAAAATTCAAGCTCACGATATAACCAAAGTAGTTTCGACCCCAGTGGAACGAACAAACGAATTAGCTCAGAAAATTAACAAAATTAATCAAAATTAATTTGAAAAAGGTATAAAATGCGTAAAATTAGAAAACTTCAAATGCAAAAAAGGCGTGAAGCACGTAGACTTAAAACTTCTAAAGCTGCTAAAAAATTAAATGCAAAATTACAACTTTTAGCGGAAAATAGTTTGGAATAATTTAAAAACTGTTAAATAAAAAAAGGTGAAAATCACCTTTTTTTATTTAAGAATTTAAACAGAAAAACCAAAAATTAACTATTTTTTTAGGAAAGCAATAAAAACTCTATTAAAATATTCAGGATTTTCTGTATAAATCAAATGCCCAGTTTTTGGTATGATTTCGGTTTGAACGTGCGGTATTAGACTTTCAAAATATGACTTAGTTTCTTGCTGTAGAACAATTCCATCTTTTTCACCTAAAACAAGAAGTGTTGGACATTTTATTGATTTAATACCGTCCTCAATTTGATCCATCATATTATTTTTTAGTAAATTTTTGCTAAGGGTTACAATATAGTAATTGTTAAAATATTCGTAATTAAAGGTGGTTTTTGCTCATTCTATATATTTAGGATTTTTATATTTTTCTTTATCATATTCATAAATTGGCAAAAATTCTAACATTTCTTCAGGTGTTTTTGGGAAGAATTTCTCGTAAAATAAATCTTTTAATGGCAAATTAGCTTTATTCATTGGGCCAATGAAAACCATTTTTGAAATTAATTCAGGAATTCTTTTATAAACTAAAGCCCCATATCCACCTCCCATTGAGTGGCCAACTAAAACAACGTTTTTAAGGTTTAATTTTTTAATAAATTCAACTGTCAAATCTGCATAATAATCTACATAAAGTTGTTCGTCTTTTGCGGGAGTTAAATTATTTCCTGGAAGTGTGTAGGCATAAAAATTTACGCCTATTTTTTTGCCAATAGACTCAATTACACTGCTAAAAACATTATGGCTTGAGTTAAAACCGTGGCAAAAAACAATATTAATTTTATTGTACGGGCTTTGATTAATAATAAAAGGGTATGGTCAAACTGAATTAGACATTTTCTGATCTCCTTTATGATTTTTCGTGTATTTAAATGTGTATTTAAAATAAATTTTTTGCTTATTTAAAATTAATTATAAAATAAAAAAATTTTTTTAACTTTTTATTTCAAAAAAAATAAAAAGTGATATAATGTTATTGCCACTAAAATAATAACCTTGTAACCTGGTCAGGATAGAAATATAGCAGCCATATCGAGAAGTATTGTGTTTAGTGGTCTTTTTTATATTTGAAAAGGTAAAAAAACACTATGTCTTCTCGGCAATCTAATAAATCAAGCAATGTTCATTGTTCTTGTTCTAATCAGAAAAACCATAATTTAGCTAAATGCTTAAAAAATCAACTTGTTTTACGTGCTGAACGTGAAATTTTTTATCATAATCAAAGCAAAATAAACCTGAAAAATTTCTGAAAAAAGCGAACCCTTTCAATCATAATGATGGCTATTTCAGCATTATTTTTTACATTAGGTATTATTTTTTTCTTAGGAGTCGCAAGAACTGTCCCAACAGGTGTATCGGCAATTCCAGCACTTACTATAATAATAATTAACTCTCAATATGAGGTAAATATTGGCTGAAGTTTTGCAATAATTTATTTTGTAATTAATATTCCTTTAATAATTTTTATTCTTGTTAAAGTTTCGAACAAAAGTTTTAGTTATCTTACCTTTATTTGACTTTTTTTCCAAATTGTTTGAAACCAGGTTTTTTCTTTGGATACCCCAATAAGAACATTTTTAATTAATAATATTTTAATTCCAAACCAAGAAGGTTCTTGGACTATTTTCTATTATACAATTATTGGTTCAATTTTGTCTGGTTGAGCTATCGGAATGGCGTGAAAATTCGGTGGTTCTTGTGGAGGAACTGATTATATAACTTATTATATTGCGCTAAAATATCGCAAACCTATTGGCAAAATAATGTTTAGTATTTCGATATTTTTTGGACTTTTTTCAATTATTATCCTTTATTTTCTTGAGCCTTCACAAGTTGATGGACAACTTTTGGGTCAAAAATTAGCGTCTGTTTTTCTTTATTTAATTGTAAGTTCGTCAATTGTTAGCCGAATTTATCCAAAATACGGAAAAATTCTTTTACAAATTTATACTAATCACCCCGAAAAAATTGTTGAACATCTTAAATCAATAAAATATTGGCACTCATATAATATTTGAGAAGGTGTTTCTGGATATACCGGTCAAAAACAATGAAGAGTTGAAACAATTATTTATATAATAGAAAAAAACGCGATCTTAGAAGAAATTGCAAAAGCAAACGTAAGTTTTTGGTATTCAGCAACTAAAATCTTACAAACAACAGACCGTTTTGATGCAACAAAAATTAATTAAATTTTCACTATTTAATTAATTTTTGTTTTTTAGTTGAAACATTTTTACTAGCACTTTTTAAATTCAGCCAAAATTTTTTAATAATCATAATTAAGATTATTAAAAAATGGCTGTTTATTTTTTAATGTTGAACTAAAAACTGAAATTTTTTTAAATTTTAGACAAAAAAGTTCCAGTTTGATATTTTTTTAAATTTTTGCTATATAATTCTAAGAAGAGTTATTAACTCTTAATACATTTTAAAATTTAGGAACTAAATTGTATGAATGATAATTTTATTTTAAAATTTGCTCAAAAAAACATAAAAGAAAAAAAATTAACTTTTAGTGCCGGGTTAATTCTATGAGCATTAATTGTTTTTGCTTATATGATTTTTGTCATAAATTGAGGATTTGCATCAGCTGGACTTAACGGAAAAGCTGGTGAAAGTGGATATTTAGGACATTTTTTCCCAGATGCTAGTGCCGCGCCTGGAACTGTAGTTAATCAAGCAGTTAACTGAGGAATTACAATCGGTCGTGGAATTGGATCAATTCTAGTTGGTTGATTTATTGTAAAAATTTCGCATAAATATACTGTTGTATTGTCGCTTATTTTCATGCTTTTTGGAATAGCTGCGCCTTATTCACCAACTTATGCAGGGTTTATAATTTTAAGAACTATTTTTGCAATTGGTGGAACAATGCAAATTGTTTTAATTCAACCAGTTGTTTCAAACTATTTAAATTCACGTCAAAAAGCGGTAATTTCACAGTTTTCACCGTTTTTTTACCCAATTGGAACAATAATAACACTTATTCCTTTTATATTGAGTGGCGAAATCCAAAGTTCTGTTCGTTCCCATTGACAAACAATTTTCTTAGTAATTGGACTTTTAACACTTATTCCTTTAATTGGTTACATAATTTTAGGAACAAAATTTGACCTATATCCTTCAGCTTTAGCAAAACAACCTAAACAAGAAAAACTAACTTTATTAAGCTTTTTTAAACAAAAAGATACTTGATATTGAACAATTGTTTATGGTTCATGACTTATTGCGGTTGTCTTCCCCTTTACATTTTCTAAACCAATTTTTGCTCGTTTAGTTGGTGATGCTGCTGGAACAACTTTTAACCAAAAAATCTCAGTTTTTCTAATTGTTTTCCTATCAGGAATGTTTGTTGGTCCATTTACAATTGGACTACTTTCAAAATATCAACTTCAAAGACGTAAATATATAACAACAGTTATTTCTTTAGGTGTTCTTTTTTATGTTCTTGCTACCGTTGTTTTTGTTACAAAAGTAGGAAAAGACCCTCTAAGTGCAAAAACTTATAAAGATGGTTGAACTTGATTATTTTTAATTTTTGGTCTCTTAATGGGAATTTGTCTCTGGGGAATTCAAGGAGTAATGCTTAATTTACCACACGAATATCCAGGCGCAAATCCTAAAAGAGTCGGATTCCAATTTGGGCTTATTTGAGGACTTGGTTATACAGCCTTTACATTAGCAACAATAATAACTTCGTTAGTTAACACACCTCCAGGGGTGGATGTAAAAGCAGCTAATACTGGAAATGTTGATGGATATGCCCTAGGCGCTTATATTTTAATTATAATTTTTTCATTAGCTTCGGCAATAGGACTTGCTTTATTAAAAGAGCCTCATCCAGGCTATAAAAAATTATTAAAAATTCGCAAACTTTCAGACATTAAACGTATTCAATTATAAAAAAATTTCATTTTTTTAAATTAATTTAAAAAAACAAGCAAAAGTTTATTCTTGCTTGTTTTTTTATTTAAAAATGTATCAAAATTTTAAGTATAACATTGATATTTAATGTTTTCCCGAGTTTTCCAGTTTGATGAGATAATCTAAAAAAGTGTCGGTTTTGGGTGCTTTTTAACTTTTTTGGCAAAAGTTAATTACCCAGTTTAAAACACTGGCAAAAATCAATTTATGGATAAAATAACAAAAATCATAAAAAATACAACTACTATTTAAACTCAATGTAAAAAGAAAACTCATTTTTATTTACATTGAGTTTAAAAAAATATATGAAGTTTTGAAAGAACAATAAAAAAAGCCTTAAATTTATAGATTTCTAAACGGTTAAATTTAAGGCATTCCATCATATTTAAAAATATAATGGATAATTCGCACTATCTAATTTTAGTATGACAAAAAAACGTAACTAATTCCCCCTTAATTCAATATCAAAATTTATTAATTTATTCTTAGTGAAAGTTATTATAACAGAAAATTTTTTTAGACCAAGCATTTTTTTTTTTTTTTTGCAAAAGGTTAATTTTAAAATAATAAAAATCACTTTTGGTTGAAACTCAAAGTGGTAATTTATTTGTGTTTAATTAATTAGTTTAATCAAAGTTTATTTAAGGTAGCTTTTTTTGTGAATGTTGAATTCTTTGAAGACATCTCCAAAAGCATTATTAGTAAATCCGCTTCCTCGGCCTTTTTGCATATTTATATTCGCTAAAAAGTCAATTTTGCCATCAAACTAGCGAACTCAGTAGAAATTAAACGTATTCAATTATGAAAAAAATTTCATTTTTTTAAATAAAATTAAAAAAAGCAAGTAAAAGTATATTTTTGCTTGTTTTTATTTAAAAATGTATTAAAATTTTAGACATAACAAAGATATTTAATATTTTTGTTATAACATTATAGTAAAAACTAGGAGATACAATATGAAGCCAATCAAAATCGTTCTAATCGGCGCAGGAAACGTTGGAAATTCATTTCTTTATGCAGCAATGAATCAAGGTCTTGCATCTGAATACGGAATTATCGATATAAACCCTGATTTTGCAGAAGGAAATGCATTTGATTTTGAGGATGCTTCTGCTTCACTTTTGCGTCCTTTTTCAGTTCGCCGTTATGATTATAGCGACTTAAAAGATGCAGATTTTATTTTAATTACAGCAGGAAGACCTCAAAAACCAGGTGAAACTCGACTTGAATTAGTTGCAGATAATATTCGAATTATCCGTGATATTGCTTTTAAAGTTAAAGAAAGTGGCTTTAGTGGAATTACCGTTATTGCCTCAAACCCTGTTGATGTTATTACTCGCGCTTATCGTGATGCTTCAGGATTTTCTGACCAAAAAGTTATCGGAACAGGAACAATACTTGACACTGCAAGACTTCAATTTGAAATTGCAAAAAGAGCAAAAATTGCCCCAAATTCAGTTCAGGCTTACGTAATGGGTGAGCATGGTGATTCATCTTTTGTTGCCTATTCTAATATTAAAATTGCAGGTGAATGTTTCTGTCATTTTTCAGAACTAACCGGAATTGATAGTTCAAATTACGAAAAAGAGCTCGAATATCCAGTTTCACGTCGTGCTTATGAAATAATTAACAGAAAAAGAGCAACATTTTACGGAATTGGTGCTGCACTAGCCCGAATTGTAAGCAACATTATCCAAGACTCAAAAAATATTCTTATTGTCGGTGCGAATTTACGTGGTCAGTACGGCTTTGATGGCGTAAATATTGGAGTTCCAGCTGTCCTTGGCGCAAATGGTATTGAAAAAATCATTGAAATTACCCTCAATGATAAAGAAAAAGAAAAATTCGCAAAATCAGTCGAAATTGTCGATACTATTTACAAAGACGCTATGAAAAATCTTTAGTTTTCAAAGTCACACACTTCAAATTTAAAGAAAAGCACTCCAAGTTGGAGTGCCTTTCTTTAAATTTTTTTATATAACTAAATTAATAATATGGGTATGATATATTTGGTGGCTCATATCGGACTCGAACCGATACGCATTGCTGCAGCAGGTTTTGAGTCTGCCGTGTCTACCATTCCACCAATGAGCCTTAAAAAGTTTTTAAAATTTATTATTTTAAGTATAATTATAATATAATTATATCAATCATGGCAAAAAAACAAAATAAATCTTTGAAAAAAATACTAACAAAAATTCTCCCAATAGTTGGAATTTCAACTACATTTTTTATCGCTTCTTGCACACCCCTTGGTGCGGTCAGCAAAATTGTCCAGCGAACTCTCGAAATTGGCCAATCAAACCCTTGGGATCAAGAACTTGATCAAAGCAAACCTTTAGATTCAATAATTACAGGGAAAATGGTCTTAGGCAACAAACTTAAGGCATCTGATTTTTTAAAACAGTATTCAGCCTTAGATTTAGATAATGATTCAAATAGTTTATCTCGTCGCCTGCCAATTAGCAGAGGTTCAATTTTAAACTCATCAATTATTTGAACTTTTATCCCAGGCGTTGATAATCTTGACTTAAATGCAAAATTTGAATTAAAAATTACTCCAATTACAAATTCTGCTAATGATTATTACGGTTCAATTAAAGTTAAGGTTGACTCTTATAATAAAGACTCACAAACTTTGGTTCAATCAAAAGAGTTTGTTATTAACGGCTTTGAAACAGAACAAACCGGAATTTATGCTTACAAAGAAAGAATTAATACCGCTTTTGAAAAAATAGAAACCTTAGAATTAAAAAATCAAAGCAATTTTAACATTGACTCACTAAAATCTGACTCAGATATTTGGGAATATATAAATTTACCGTCAAATTTTGAAAAAATGGATGTAACTAAGCTTAGAAATTCAGACGAATTTGATGTTCCAAGTCAAGAACAATCATTCCCAAGCATTCAAGATATTGCCAAAAATCCTTACCGTTTAAAGGTTAAAAATTTCTATTATTTAAAAGCAACAATTTTAAAAGACACATATGATTCCCAAACTGGAAATGTCGATGTTGTTCTGTCAATTTATCATGATCAATACCATAATTATGTTTCAAAAATTGTAAAACTAAAAGTTAATTCAACCCAAGGTCTAAAAAAATTAACTGAAATTAAAAGTTTCAAACTTAAAGAAGAGTATTCTAACTTTTTGCCATCTTTTTTAATAAATTCCTCCGAAAATTCAGGTGAGACATTATCTAAATATATCGATTTTGGTGATTTAGATTACAAAAAGTATGACATTAAAAAAGTTCCCTCACTTTCAAATGATCAAAATGGTGAGTTTTACCTAATTTTAAATTCAAAAGAAAACGATTTAACTTCAGGTCCAACAAGTCCTGGTCAAATTATTAAAGTCGAAGGATTTAACTCATATAATAAGATATTTGAGTCCGGCGAATTTACAAGTCAAATAAATTTTGACTTCATTGATTCATGGTATAAATTGCCTACTACAACAAATGTTTCAGAAAAATTAAAAAATATTTCTCAAAGTTTAAACTCCTCAAGTGATGCACTTTTATGGCCGCTTTTTGGTCAAGCAGTCAAAAAAACACTATCAGAAGCGACACTTTTTAAAAATACTGGAGAATTAAGTAATTTTGAAAAATTAAATTATGACTTTGCTTCATTCACTGATTTTAAAATTTCTGAGTCAGGAGTTTCATTTTACTTTGGTAATTCAGTTGAAGACTATTACAAAATTAACGTAAAATTTAGCAACACTAGAGAAAGCAAAAACATTGTTGAAGATTTTGGTGCAAAAGTTCTTGAAAAAAATATAATTAATGACTCACTACGTTCAAGATCAATGGTAATTCAGTTGCGTTCAAATGCTTTTGACCCAAGAACTAATTCAAATACAACCCGAATTACCTCAGGTACAGCTTGAGTTTTTGATCGAAAATTAAAACCCGACCCTGATAATCAAGGAAAATTTTTACCAACTAACACTTATTATCTAGCCACAAATTTGCATGTTATTTCAGATTTAATTAACAAACCAGACCAAATTTATTCATTTTCTTATTTACTTGATGGAAATTTGACAAAATTAGATGAAATTAGTTTTGATGATACTAATTTATTTCGTCGTTTTGATCGAATTTCAAAAACTGAAGGAAACAGAGATTTTTTACCACCTGAAGGATTTCAGTATATAAACTCTGAGTCAAAAAAATTCTGAAATAATTTAAAAATTAATCCTATTGGTCTAGATATGCCCGATAGAGGAAAATTTCGTGATATTGCAATAATTGAAGTAACTTTTCCTGATGATGAACATAAAAACAATCCATTTAATTTTGGAATTCCTTTTTTAGATCGTAACTTTTTTGGCAGAGATTCATATATAAAAAATGTTCCCGATGCTGTTCGACATTACAACGAAGCTCCACTTGATGTTTTAGTAACAAATAAATTTCTTCCTACTTTTACAAAAGGAACTCAACTAAAGACCTCAAAAATTGAAGGAGCTTTACCACTGCATGCTTATTTAGGCGGTTTTTTAGGCGGATATACCTGAATTACTGACAATAAAAATTCATTTGTTACAATTAATGAGCTACAAAAAGACAACCAGTTTAAACAAGATAATTCGCTTAAATCTTTTCAAGGGGCAACTTCAATTTCACTTCCCGGACTTCGCGGTGGCCGTGGAATGTCTGGTTCGCTCGTTGTAAATGAATATAACCAAGTTATCGGTATTTTTTGGGGCGGATATTTCCCTCAAACCGCACCAGGGAGAAATCCTCTTGTTAAAGGAATTGGTCAATTTGACCCAATTGGTGTAAAAATTGACAATAACCCAACAGTTTTAGCCAAATGACTTGCCCAAACAAAAGATGTTCAAACTGATTTGGATCAAACCTCTCAAAAAGTTTTTTCCCTTGAAGATCCAGCCCAAATTGAAAGACTTGCTCACTCAGCGCGTTGGCTTAAATTTTCTAACGGGCAAAATTCCCAAACAACCGCCGATGTTTAACTTTTATTTTTAAAATTTATAAAAAAATTTAAAATTTTAAAAATAAAAACACAGGTTGAAGTAACAATGGAAAAAAAATTTTTAGACTCTTTAGAAAAAATTCATAAAAAATATCAAGATTTAAGTCAGCTTTTGTTAACTGATGAAATAATTAATAATCAAAAAAAATATTTAGAAATAGCAAAAGAAATTTCTTCAATTGAAGAAATTTCTTTGACATTTGATTTACTTTTAAAAAATCAGCAAACACTTGAAGAAGCAAAAATACTTCTTAGTCAAGAAAAAGACCCAGAATTACAACATTTAGCAAAATCTGAAATTGTAAGTGCTAATAAAAATATTGAAGCGCTCGAAGAAAAACTCTTAATTTTAATGCTTCCAAAAGACGAAAATGACGATAAAGACGTAATTGTTGAAATCCGCGGCGCTGCCGGCGGAGATGAGGCTAATATTTTTGTTGGCGATCTTTTTCGAATGTATCAAAAATGAGCTGATTCCCAAAGGGCAAAAGTTAAAATTCTTAGCTCATCACTTGCACTTGCTGGCGGTTTTTCACAGATTTTTTTCCAAATTTCTGGTCAGAATATATACTCAAAACTCAAATTTGAATCAGGTGTCCACCGTGTTCAACGGGTTCCTGAGACCGAAACAATGGGCAGAATTCACACCTCAACTGCCACAGTTACCGTGATGCCAAAAATTGACAACAAAATTGAAATCGAAATTAACCCTTCTGATCTCAAAATTGACACTTATCGATCTTCAGGAGCTGGCGGTCAGTCTGTAAATACAACCGATTCGGCAGTTAGAATTACCCATATTCCCACCGGAATTGTTGTAACTTCTCAAGATGAAAGATCCCAAATTGGTAACAAAGAAATAGCCATGGGAATTCTGAGATCAAAAATTTATAACTTGGAAGTTCAAAAAAGACTTGAAACACAAGCTAATTTTCGTAAACTTGCCGGATCAGGAGCTCGTTCTGAAAAAATTAGAACTTATAATTACCCTCAAGATAGGCTGACAGACCATCGAATAGGATTTTCTTGTTCTTTAAAACCGGTCATCCAAGGAAGTCTAAATCCAATAATTGAAGCCTTATTATCTCAAGAAAGAGCTGAGTTAATCTTGCAAAGCTATGGAGATAAATAGGAGAAAATTGGAACTTTTAAAGGAAAAACAACGTTATAATTTGCCCTTAGAAGTTTCCAAACTTGAACTTTTAAAGTTAGAAATGAACTATCCAGTCCAAAAAATCATTGGATTTATTGAAATGGAAAATGTTCGAATTTTTTTAGATCAAAAAGTTTTTATTCCCCGTTATGAAACGCAAGAATTACTGCAAAAAGTCAAAAAAGTCATAAAAAAAGATAATTTTGTTCTTGATTTATGTTGTGGCTCAGGGTTTATCGGTCTTGTTCTTGCCAAATTTAGTGGCGCAAAAATTACTCTGGCCGATATTAGTGATGAGGCGATTTTGCAAACAAAATTAAATGCAAAATACAACAATTTAGATGTAAAAGTTGTAAAATCTGACCTTTTTAGCAATATTATTGGCCAAAAATTTGATATTATTGTCTCAAATCCTCCTTACCTCAAAAGGCAAAAACTTGATGAGTCAGTTATGAATTTTGAACCCCAAGCTGCATTATTTTCTGAACCTGAGTCTTTTTCATTTTATCAAAAAATAATGTCGCAAATCGATAATTTTCTTAATGACAAAGGTTGAATTTTTTTTGAAATTGACAAAGATAGTGTCAATTTTTTCAAAAAAAATTTCCCTGAATTCAAAATTGAAAATGATATAAACCAAAAACCAAGATTTGCTTATTGACAAAAAAACTCAAATTATCCTATAAATTTATAGGATAATTTGAGTTTTGTACTCTAAAAATTGAAAGGAAAAAATGAAAATTAGAACACGCTATGCCCCTTCGCCGACTGGATTTTTGCATATTGGTGGAGCTCGGACTGCGCTTATTAATTATCTTTTTGCAAAACATCACGGCGGTGATTTTATTTTACGAATCGAAGACACTGATACCCAAAGAAATATCCAAGATGGTGAGCGTTCCCAAATTGAAAATTTAGAATGACTTGGAATTTTTCCAGACGAAAAACCTGGGACAATTTCAGAATATGGTCCATACCGTCAGTCAGAAAAAATCGCGCGCTATCAAAAATTAGCCCAAGAATTGGTTCAAAAAGGTTTTGCATATTATGCTTTTGACAACGGGCACGAACTTGAACTGCAAAAAAAAGAGCAGGAAAAACAAGGTATTTTTAGTTTTCGCTATGACAAAAACTGACTTAAAATTTCTGAGGAAGAAAAGCAAAAACGTCTAGAAAATAACGAGTTTGTTATTAGGTTTGCTGTTGACAAAGACAAAAATTATTGCTGAAATGATTTAGTTCGCGGGAAAATTTGCTTTGAAGGTTCTGCCATTAGTGATTGAGTTATTATAAAATCTGACGGATTTCCAACATACAATTTTGCTGTTGTTGTTGATGATTATGATATGAAAATCACTCATATTTTCCGTGGAGAAGAGCATATTTCAAACACTCCAAAACAAATTGCACTTTATGAAGCCTTTTCATTTGAACAACCAGAATTTGGTCACCTTACAATAATTACTGATAAAAATGGTAAAAAACTTTCAAAAAGAGACTCATCACTTTTCCAATTTATCGAGGACTATAAAAATCAAGGTTATCATAGCCATGCCGTTTTTAATTTTTTAGCACTTTTAGGTTGAACTAGCGCTGATTCTCGCGAATTTTTTGAGCACAACGAATTAATTAAAGCATTTGATTTTAAAAGACTTTCAAAAGCACCTTCATATTTTGATACTGAAAAATTAAACTGGTTTTCAAAATCTTATATTTCAAAAATGGACATAGACCAAATTTTACCGCATCTAAATCTTGGAACAAACTCTGAATGAAACCGGTTTTTTGTCAAAACATTTCAAAAAAGTGCTGTAAAATACAGCGACTTTTTTGAAAATCTAGATTTTTTCACAAAACCTCAAAACTCAATGAGCCAAAAAATAGTCGATTTACTAGAGCAATCAAATCAGCAACCAATTCAACTTTTTTCACAAAAAATTGACTATGATGGTTGGCAATTTTCAAAAATTGAAAATTTAATCAAGGAAATTGGCCAAACCTTAAAAATAAAAGGTAAAAATTTATTGTTACCTTTACGACTGGCAACAACATGAGCTGAATCAGGTCCTGAATTAGCAAGAGCAATTTGACTTTTAGGTCCGCAAATAATTCAAAAAAGGCTTAAAAAATGAAAGTAAGATTTTCTCTTAGAACTATTATTGACGCCCAAAACAAAAAAATGGTCGAATTTATCAACACAATTTACATTTCAAAGCAAATAATTAATAACACTGAAACTGATGTTTATGAAACGCAAAATCCTGAAAATAACACGATGATAAGATTGGAAATTTTTGACAAAAATTTAACAGTATTTTCTGGCGAAAACACTTTATTTTTTGAATTAGATAATTATGTTGAAAATCTATTTATTAATAATGAAGTAGAATTTATTGTCAATACTCTTTTAACAAAATTAGAAATAACTCCAGAATTTATTAAGATTGAATATGACCTTTTTCTCAAGAATAACGGCCCGGAAAATGCAAAAATTTCAACATATCTTACCACTTTGGAGTTTATAAATGATTAACATTGTGCTATTTCAGCCCGAAATAGGTCCAAATACAGGCAATATTATCCGTTCTTGTTTTGTTTTAAATATGAAACTGCATATAATAAAGCCTATCGCATTTGACCTAGATCCAAAACACTTAAAAAGGCCGGCAGCTGGAATTCTTTTGTCAGAAATTCAACATGAAATTCACAGTGATTGACAAAATTTTGCAAAAAAATATAGCGCAAAAAATCTTTATTTTATAACCCGTTATGGCCAAAAAGTTTATTCGCAAATCGATTTTAAAAGCGAATTAAATAATAATAACGAGATTTTCCTCATTTTTGGCAGGGAATCAACCGGAATTCCAATTGAAATTCTAAAATCAAATAAGGAAAAATGCTTGCGAATTCCAATGTCACCTCATGCTAGATCGCTTAATTTAGCAAATTCTGTTGTTATTATGGCATACGAAATTTATCGTCAACTTGATTTTAGTGGACTGTCTTGCTTTGAGGTTCAAAAAGGTAAAAATTATCTTGATTAATTGCTTTTCTTATTTCTTTTAAGAAATTCTAAATCTTTTAGCAAAAGTTTAGAATTTCTTGTCATTTTTTTCCGAGTTTCCTAGTTTGATGGCAAAATTCACTTTTTAGTGAATGTACAAATGCAAAAATACCGGGAAATCCGTGTTTTTTGAGGTTAAAATCTTAATTTTTATTATTTTGAAATTAGCCTTTTGCAAAAAAAAAAAAAAAAATGCTTGGTCTAAGAAAAAAATATGTTATAATAAACCTCACTTAAGAATAAATTAATAAATTTGGATATTAGAATTAAGGGGGATTGATTATGTTTTTTGTCTAATGCGCTCTGATAGCGCGAATTTTCCATTATATTTTTAAATATGATGGAGTGCCTTAAATTTAACCGTTTAGAAATCTACAAATTTATGGCTTTTAATTATTGTTCTTTCAAAACTTCACATGTTTTTTTAGGCTCAATGTAAATAAAAACGAGTTTTCTTTTTACATTGAGTTTAAATAGTAGTTGTTTTTTATGATTTTTGTTGTTTTATCCATAAATTGATTTTTGCCAGCGTTTTAAAATAGGTAATTAACTTTTGCCAAAAATTTAGAATTTATTGCCATTTTTTTTATTTCTTAAATTAAAAAATAAAAAAAATGGCAGAGGTGACAGGAGTCGAACCCGCAACATACGGGGTTGAAGCCCGTTGTTCTACCATTGAACTACACCTCTAGGCCGATTTAATTATACCACATTTTTAAAAAATAATATATTATTTTATTAAGTATGAATACAAAAAATATTAAAAATATGAAAATGAGAGATTTTTTAACACTTTTATGGTTTGTGGTAAAAATTTCTTTAATTTCTTTTGGCGGAGGAAATTCTTTAATGCCTATTATTTTTAGTCAGGCAGTTGTCAAAAAAGGATGAATTTCAAAAAGTGATTTTGATCAAGGTTTAATTTTGACCAATTTACTCCCCGGACCTTCATCACTTCAAATGATGGCATTAGTTTGCATTAAAAAATTAGGCGCTTTTTGGGGTGTTATAGCAACAGTTTTGGGAATTTTCCCACATATTTTATTATTTTTTACTTTATTTATTTTAGTAAAAAATTTACCTCCAAGATATTTAATCACTTTTAACTTAGCAATTTTTTCAACAATTATCGGAATTTTACTTGGGTTTTGTTATATTTATTGAAAAAAAGACAAGAATTCAAAGAATAAATTAGTTTATTACACCGTTTTATCATTAAGTTTTGCATATTGTTTGTTTGTCCCAAGTCCGTATAATTTAGCGATTGTCCCAATTTTAGTAATTATGTTTATATATTCAGTTTTATTTTTGTTTAAAAAATGAAAGAAAAACCGTGATTTTACTAATTAGTTTAACAATTTTGGGGATAGCAGTTATTAGTTTAATTGTCTTTGGTGGCGGGCAAGTTTTTATGCCTGTTTTTAATTGGTTTTGATTACAACTTGGAGAGCTGGGACTTGAAATTGATCAAGAGAAAATTAATCAAATTTTCACTGTCGCAAATTCAACACCAGGTGTTTTTTCAATTAAATTGGCCGCAGTCACTGGATTTTTAATTGCAGATTTTGGAGTTTTAGGTTGATTTCTTTCATTTATTTTTTTAATGGCATTTATACTACCGGCAATTTTTTTAGTTGTAATTTGACTAAAGGCCTTAAATAGAGTTTCGCAAAAAAATGGCTCACATTTTACAAAAATAGTACAAATTTTTCGACCAGCAATTATTGGAATTATTTTAGCGCTTGCTTTTCAACTTTTTATCAATTTAGTGCTTGTAAATTATGCTTTTAATTCTAATAATGGATATTTTGTCACAAAAGAAGTAAGTGATTTTGTAAGCGGTTGAAGACTTTGAGTTTTTATTTTATTTGCAATTTTTTGGTCTATAACAGTTTTTATTTTGTATTTGCGAAAAGTAAATGTTTTTCTGATAATTATTATCGGAATTTTACTTTCACTTATTAGTTTACAACCTTGACTTTAGGATACATATGTATACAAATCGTAAATTTTACAATAAAAAAGAATATTTTATTGACCATGAAAAACGGGTTTTAATTCTTAATCCTGCTTTTCATGAAAAATTACTTAACAAAAAGTTTGCTTTTAACACCGGTTTTAAAAAAATTGGTGGAACTTTAATTGGGGAAGTGCTCGGACTTGATAGTTTTAGTTCCCCTTTCAGAGCTTTTGTCAAAATTTCAAAATTGGATATGCCAATTTTAGACACTAAATATATTGATGCCGGAGTTGCAATTGAACCTCTTGTCATTAAAGCCATTTCTGAGAAATTAGATCTAGAAATTGAAACCTTTCCTCCCGAAAAATATAATTATGATTATTTTAGTGACGATCCAATTATTGGTGGAATTCCTGATGGTTTTATCAAAAAAACTAATATAATAATCGAAATTAAAACAACCGGACTGAAAAATTTTGAAAGGTGAGGCAAAAAAGGGGAAAATTTACCGCAAAAATACATAAAACAAGCCCAATTATATGCATTTTTAAAAAATGCCGAAAAATATGCAATTGTAGCAACATTTTTAGAGCAAGATGACTACGAAAATCCCAAAGAATTTCCTATAAAAAAAAGACATATAAAATCTTATGCTTTTGATGTTAATAAATCTCAAGTTATGGATGATATAGAAAAAATTAAAAAATGGTATAATTTTTATACAAAGTTAGGTGTTTCACCAATTTTTGATCCTATAGTTGATGCTCAAATTCTTGAGTATTTAAGTTGTGAAAATGAGCAAGAGTGAAAACAACTTTGAGAAAAATGAACAAATTCAATATCTAAGCAAAATAAAAAAATATAATCATGTCATCATATTCTAAAATTTATTTGCACAAAAATATTCTAATAGTTGTCTCAGAAATGACTGAAATTGTTAATAAAGCGATTAATATTCACAAATTAAGCAATATTAGTTCGCTTATTTTAGCAAGTTTTATTAATGTTTTTGGTCCACTTCCAACCTTGATTAAGGAAAAAACAGCTGGATTTTCTGTTAAAATTAATTCTGAAACTGTTGAATCTTTAGTTCTTGAAACAAATAAGCAAGGCCAAATTCGTGCTAGTTTTTCAGCAAATAATTTTGAAATTCCGGCTAATGTTTTCAAAAATTACAACACAAACCAACTTGTAAGTTCATATATTGGAACTTCTGGCTTTTTAAAAATTAACCAATTTACAAAAAAAACTAATTATTCAGGTCAGGTTAAACTTCAAAGAGGTGATTTTATCACTGATTTAGCGTTTTATTTTCACCAATCTCAGCAAATTAATTCAGTAGTAAAAAATTTAATTGAACTTGATGAAAATACAAAAATAACAAAAGCCCAATCCTTAATTATTCAGCTTTTGCCTAATCATTCTCAAGAAGAACTACAAGAAGTAGAATCTTGACTAGAAAATGAAAAAATGGCGGATTTTATGAGCTTTTTTTCAAGTTTTAATCAGGTTGATTTCCAAAAATGGGATTATATTTGTAACTGTAAAAAGGCAAATTTTGAAGCAAATTTGAAACTTTTAAGTCAAGAAGATGTTGATTTTTTAATTGAAAAATATAAAAAAATTGAATTTAAATGTAATTTTTGTTCAAATAGTAAAAAATTTGATAAAAAGGACTGATTAATGGCCAATAAACCATTTAGCATTGCTACGGTTGAATCTTTAACTGGAGGCGCCCTTGCTGCTGAAATTGTAAAAAAGCCCGGTGCAAGTAAATTTTTTGCCGGTGGACTTGTTTGTTACCAAAATGAAATTAAGGAAAAAATTGGTATTGACACAAAAAATGGTGTAACTAATGCAAAAACAGCCCTAAAAATGGCCAAATACGGCCTTGATTTTTTTCAAACTAAATATGCAATCGCCTTGACCGGAAATGCCGGCCCTACAGTTCAAGATGGCAAGCTAGGACAAGTATTTATTGCCATCAATGATGAAGTCTGGGAGCTGAATTTTACCGGAAGTAGATCTGAAATTATACAGGCAAGTTTAGATTTTGCCATTAAAAAAATAAAAGAAATTTCAAAAAACAGCATAAAAATTTTCTAAATTTTACAATAATAAATTATAATTTAAGTAAAAATAAAAACCTAGATAATAATAAGTTATTAGCCTTAGTTTTTAAATAAATACATCTACTTAAAAAACTAAGAGAAAAAGCTAAATTTTTTATTATTTTTTTAAATTTTAAACAAATTTATCATAATTTAAATTATAATTAGTTTTATTTTACTTTTATATAACAATTTAAGGATTATTATTAATGATAACACGTGAATTTTTACCTAATAGTGCCGAACTTAAAATTAAGTTAGTAGCTGATCCGCAAAAATGAGTTGAATTTTACGAAAAAGCTGAAAAGAGACAAGTTGCAAAAGTTTCATTACGCGGTTTTAGAAAAGGAAAAGTGCCATTAGAAAAAGCGCGCCCATATTTAAATCCACAGTCAGTTTTTGAATTAGCGCTTAGAATGTACTTACCTGAACTTGAAAAACAAGCTTTTTCTAATGTAATTGATAGTGACAATGTTATTGAATCTCCAGTCTTTAATATTGTTCAAATGGACAAAAATACCTTAGAAATCGAGTTTCTTTATCCTGTTTATCCTGAAATTAAGCTTCCTGATTATCAAAATCTTAAGACAAAATATGTTGTAAAACAAGTCACAAAAGAAGATATTGAAATCCAAAAGCAAAAACTTTTAGAATCAAAAGGAAAATTTGTTAATGTAAATCGTCCTGTAAAAATGGGAGATATTATTAATTTTGATTTTAAAGGCTTTATTGATGATGAACCTTTTGAAGGTGGAGAAGCGCAAGACTTTGAACTTCGAATTGGTTCAAATAGCTTTATTTCCGGTTTTGAAGAACAACTAGTTGGGTTAGAAATTGAAAAAGAAGCCGATATTCATGTGGTTTTCCCTGAAGATTACCATGTTCCAGCTTATGCAAGTAAAAAGGCAAGATTTCATGTAAAAATCAATAGAATCAAAGAAAGTCAACCTGCTAAATTGACTAATGATTTTGTTGCTTCATTAAAAATTCCAAATGTTGAAACAATTAGCCAACTTGAAGTTTATCTTGAAGATCTTACAAAACGTGAAAATATTGAAAAAGCGCGAATTGAGTTTCAAAAAAATGCACTTGTAGAAATTGTTGATCAAGTTGAAATTCCACTTGCAACTAAATTAGTTAATGCTGAAGTTAATCGTTTAAATGAAACTTTTAATTCAACTTTAAAACAACAAGGCTTTACTCTTGAGGAATATTGCCGAATTACAAAATTCACTGAGCAAGATATTTATAATCAACTTGAGGCTGAAGCAAGAAAATTGCTTAAAAATTCCTTTATTTTTGCTGAAATTGCCAAACTAGAAGGATTAGTTCCAACCCAGCAAGATTATGACGAACAAATCGCCATGTTGTCAAGATTTACAGGTAAATCTGTCCAAGAATTGAACGAAACAATTCCTCACAGCGAAATTCAAATTAACATAACAAACAAAAAAGTTGTTGATAAGTTAATTGAATATAATAGCGAAAAAACTGAAGAAAAAGTCGAAGAAAAAGTCGAAGAAAAAGTCGAAGAAAAAGCTGAAACAACAGAGAAACAAAATGAAACTAATGAAGAACCAAATAAAGAAGTAAATGAAAATAAGGATGGTGAATCATAAAAAAAGAACAAAAATTAAAATTTAATTTACAAATTTATGGAGGCGTAAGTGAGTAAAATCGGAAGATTTATATCGACAGTATTGGCTGTTATTATTGGGAATATTCTCTTATTTGCAATAATAATTGCTACTTTATATTTTTTATTTAAAAAGCAAATTGAAAGTTTCGAAATTGATAAAATCAAGGCGTCATTTGAAGAATTTCAGAAAACTTTTTCCAAATTGGACTCTGCGCAAATTAAAAAATTTCAAGAAGGTTTTGATAAACTTGCAAATTTAGATCTAGATTCGCTTAAAACACAAGTTGAGGCATTAAAAGATATGCCAGAAAAATTGCAAAAAGCGCTAAAATCTGTTGAAGAACTTTCTAAAGCATTACAAACTATAAAAGCTACACAGTCAGCAGCCGCTGGCACTGCTACAACCGTTTCCCAAGCAGTGATGGATCTAGGATCAAGTCCAAGTTTATTTAATTTTTTAAATGCTGCTCCTTTTATTAAAATTTAATTTAAAAATTATTTATTCAATTAAATTTTAAATTCAATAAAAAAACTACCGATTGGTAGTTTTTTTATTGCAAGTTTTTAATAATTTTTTCTGAGTTTGACAGTTTGGTGACAAAAATTCACTTTTTAATGAATAGAAATATGCAAAAATACCGGTAAATTAGGGTTTTTTTACCTATAATCCTAATTTTTATTATTTTAAAACTAACCCTTTGCAAAAAAAAAAAAAAAAAAAATGTTTGGCTTAAAAAAATTTTAAGCTATAATTAGACACACTAAGAATAAATTAATAAATTTTGATATTGAATTAAGGGGGGGGAATTAGTTATGTTTTTTGCACAGTAAACTCAGATAATGCCATTTTTCCATTATGGCTTT
>NZ_AFHO01000007.1 GCF_000218525.1 Mesomycoplasma ovipneumoniae SC01
GCCTAAAACCAGACGCTTGTTTAAGATTACCTCATCAAACTGGAGGAATCGGGAAAATTAGAATTTTACGGGAAAAATAAATTTATTTTTTCTCGATTATTATAGAAAAATTGTTATCAAAGTTAATTGTTTCTCCTTCAAAAGGTACGACAAAAGTTTGGGTAAAAAATCTAACAAACGGATAATCTGATAATTGGTCTTTTGGATCTTCGGTTTTAGAAAAAAACGCTTCAGGATTAACGTTTTTTTCATATTTATCAGACTTATATTCCAAATTAATCACTGAAATATTTGAATTTAGGGAGTTTTTGTGTGTTATTTCATGTTTTAAGTTGTTTTGTTTTTCATCTAATGTGAAAGTGATTTCATTTTTTCCAAAATCAATATTTTTTAAAAAAAGCTTGTAATTAGGAAATGTTTCTGATTCGAGAAAGCCAAATAAGTTTTTTTCTGTGCTTTGGGAAGTGTTGGGGTCTTTGCTTTTATAGGCGAAAGAATTAAGCATTTGGTTAACATTTATTTGCAAATAATTTTTATTATCGTTTGAAATTAGATCTTTTTTTAACAATTTTAACTCGACAGAAGAATACGGGGTTAAAGTTCGAGGAATTTTTGTTTGGGTTTCGGATATGTTGATTTTTTGGCCGTTTTGTTCAAATTCTGTAAAACCAACCGAAGTTGGAATTACATAAATAAACCAAAAATCCTTTGAATTTTCGGCTACAGTTGGGACATAAATTGAGTCAGGGCTTTGATTCAATTGGCGCTTAACATCCTGAAGTTGCCTAGAATTATAGTAGCGATTTATTAAATTTAAGTATGTTATTTCCGAATTTGGGCTAAATCTCGATGTATATTCGGGATTTATTTTTTGTGAGTTTGAAATTTTTGGAGCGTCTTTTAGATTAAGCAAGTAAAATTGTGAATCTCTTTGCTCGTATATTCGCTGTTGTTTTTCGGCAGAAATTTCAATTAAACTCTCTGAATTAATGAATTTTTTCAAATTTATAGCATTTTGAACACCTAGACCTGTTGGATTAAATGGATCTTCGGTTTTATCAACTTGCCCACATGAGGCTATGATAAAAAAAGTTTGTGGTATTCAAAAAGCATTAAATAGAAAATGTCGAAAAATTTTTTTTATTTTTTTGTTAAAATTCACAGTTAAATTTAAATAAATCCTTCTAAAAATTAATATATATTTTTACGACTCAAAAAAATTAGCTTTAAAGATTTTTAAGCGCTGAGGTCCTTCGGAATTAATGAATTTATTTGCTAAAGTTAAATATGAGTCATAGCTAAAAATTAGTTCTCTTTTGTTTTTAAAAGTGAAACTTCATAAGAAAAATAGGACTTTGTTAACAAAAAGATCAGGATTTTCTAAGATATTTTGGTCTATTTCAAAAGGAAGTTGTAAAACGTAGCCCTGATTTTTGCTAGCAAGTTGGTTCTCTAAAACCCTTAAAAAATCATCTCAATTCAAACCAGTGTCACAAATTTGTTTTTTTGGCAAAATGTTTGCTTGCTTTTTGTTAGGTAAATGTTTAAAATCTCAATTTTCTAGTAAATCAATCGGGAATTCAAATTCTTGATTTTCAACATCAATAACTGCGGTTGCAATAATTGTAAGGTTTGCCGGAATATAAATTTTTTGGCCCTCATTTGAAAAAACATATGAAGAAACTTCTGGGAGTGAAATTGAAAAAAAACTATTAGCTTTTTCATCTCGGTAAAAAAGCGGTTTTAGTTGTGAAACTAAATCAATCGCAGCTTTTTTATCCATGTTTTCAAGAATTAGGAAATATTTTTCATCTGGATTTCAAAATGAGGTTTTCAAAATCCGTGAAAATGGACCAGGAATAAAATTAGCCTGATTTTTTTCATCAACGCTAAAATCACTATAACCAACAAAATCTTGGATAGTATAACTATCAGAAAAAGTAGCTATTTCATAATTATTTTTACGCAAATGGTATTTAAAAATATTATTTTTAATTTCATAATAAATCTTATTTTGCGATGGAGAAATTAAAAATATATTCTTACCGGATATAATTTTTGCTTGTTTTTGACTTATTGTGATTTCGTCATTAATTTTTCTTCTATCTAATAAATTGAAAAAGTTTTGTTTGAATTGGGGTTGATTTAGTAAATTTTTAATTGAAAAGTCAACTAATTTATATACGTTGTTAATAAAATAATTAAAATAATGCTCTCTGGATTTTAAAAATGTAGAAGCTGGCAATTTAACATTATTAATTTGGGTTTGTGATTCTGTCGGTAAATAGCAAATTTTTTCTGATTCTACGGAGTTTTTTTCTAGTTGTTGAGTTTCTTCTTTTGCTGTTTCGATATCTTCAATTTTAGTTGAGTTTGAATTTAATGATTTTGAATTGACAGTTTGTGAATTTTCACAAGGACAAGAGAGAATTTCATAACAATGTAAAACGCGAGGTAAAGATTTTTTTGTTTTACACAAATATTCCTCAGGTGAATTTTCGAGATTTTTTTCAGTGTTTTCAGGCCAATATGTTATTTGAGAATCTAAAATTACGCCTAAATTCATAGGATAGTTTTGATTTGTTGATAAATTTTCAGGATCGTCGTTTTCACAGCAGCTTTGGCTGTCAAATGTAGGAGTATAAAATTGGGAAAACTCACCTAAATCACTCTTTTTTTCAGCGGGTTTGATTGTCTCTTCGGTGTTTTTAACTTCGTGTTTGCTTAATTCAGTTACTGTCTCTGGTTCTTGGGTTTGATCTAAAACTTGGTTTTGGGGTTCCAAGTCGTCCTGAGCGTCTTTTTTTTCGACCGGAGTTTCGGTCGGAGTTTCGCTTGGAGTTTCGGTCGGAGTTTCATTCGTAGCTAAAACCGGAGGCATTTCTTGTGCTTTATTTTTCAGAACACTTATAATATAGTCATAATTTGCTTGAGAATTTGAAGTTAAATAATTAGATCATTTTTCGGGGTCTTGTCTTATAAGACTCGCTTTTTCAAAATTATATGATTCTAATTGGGTGTTGCATTTACTTATTAGTTCGTCAATTCTTACATATCAATAATCAAAAAGTTTTATTTTAAAAAATTTTGTGCTATATTGTTGTGTTTTTTCACGAAAAGACAAAACTTCAAAAAAAATCCCAGAAGTTAGAATATAAAAAATATGATCTTTTTGTGTCAAATTATAACGCTGAAATTTTTCGTCAAATTCGGGACAAGACGGTTCGCCGAAATTAAAATTATCAAAAATTTCATCAACTGAAACAGGGTGGTTTTTTTTCTCTTTGAGCAATTCTAGCGTCATTTTAAACAAGTGGCGATATTCTTCATTAATAAAAGTAACTAAATTAAACAAAACAATACTTATATATTCGCGAACTTTTATTGTTCCATTGTTTATTAATTTTGCTAAAATATTAAGTTTTTGCTGTCCGTTAGCTAAAATATTTGTTTTTGCTATCCCAAGTTGAGAGGCTAATCTTATGTGTTCGCTCAAATCGCCAACTGGTTTTCAGTTTTTATTTTTGTAAATTTTTAGTCATTTACTTTTAAAATTTTGGTTTATTTCTTCTTTATTTAAATAAAGTGCTTTAATTAATATTTCTAAACTCTCCGCTTTTCGAAGGTGTGTATTTGAAATAAGTGTTCAAATACAAGGTGTAATTTTGTTATTCATTTAGTATCTCCGTAGATTTTTAAACTTTTTTAAACATTTAATACTATTTTAGCGAATTTTTGCAAACCTTTATTTATATTATTAAATCCATTTTTTCCTTCGCATTCATGGTTGAACTTTTTCACGATAAGCTTTGGATTTTTGGAAATAATGAACGCCAAGCGCTTGCATAATTTCTCAAATACCACCAATAATTCAATAAATTTGAAGTGAAGCTTGAAAAATTATTCCAAAAAACACAAAAATTATTGACATGATTCTTTGTGTTTTTACTTGTTTTTTATATGTCTCATTTTCCTGAGCATTAATTATTCTTTTTGTTTTGTTTTTATTCAAAATTTTTGGAATTATTTGCTGCAATGCTTGAACTAAAACCGTAATAATTATTATTGGAAGATAAATTCAGTATCCTTCAAAAAGTTTTTGATAAGAAGTTGCCGCTAATTCAAGACCTAAAAAATAAGTAACTTTAAAGCTAGGGATTCCCTGGAGCGCTCGCCAAACAGCTATAAAAATAGGCATAGTTACTAAAATTTGGGAAAAGGGCGCAAAAGGTGAAAAATTATTTTTCTTATATAGGTCGGCAACTTCTTGTCGATGACGTTGTTGCATGACTTTATTTTTTTTGTAATTTTCATATTTTGCATCAATTTTAGCTTTTTTTAGTTGTAGCTCGTTTTGTTTATTTTGACCAAAAATTGTTTTAAATCTGAAAGCAAAAGAAATGAGTTTTGTTATTACAACGATTGTTAAAATCGCCAAAATTGTTATTCAACCAGACCAAGCAGATAATGATTGGGACGAGGTTACTCAAGTAATTATTTTAGAAATTGGGTAAACAAACATCGAATAAAAAGGCCCTAATTTCCATGATTCGAGCCAGCTAACGATCGGAAATAATGGTATTTCGTTTTGGAAAGCGATTTTTCTTGCAAAATTTTCGTCGTTATTATTCCAGTTATAAGTTTTGTTTTGTATATCAATTCGGGAAAAATTAATAGGAAAAATAATTTTTTTTATAGATTCGGCGTATCCAGAAATAATTTTTTCGGTTTCAGGGGAAATTTCTTTTCCTGCTTTTGATTCAAACTCTTGAATTGCTTTTTCCAGTTTATTATCCGAGAATTCTGGCAACGAAATTAGTTTGTTATAAAGAACTTGAAGAATATCACGGCTAAAAGTTGCATAACTCCGATTAACCGGAGGGAGTTTGTCGTCTATTTTAAAGAAAAACTGATCAATTTTTTCACTTATGTTAGCTGTATCATTAGTGTTATTTTGAAAATTAAAATTATTAATAGGTAAACTTTTGGCGTTTGACAGACTTTCAAAATAATTTTTATCAGCTTTTTCACTGAAATATTTTGGAGATGGAAGTTTTATTTCAGTTCAAACAGTTTTTTGCTCATATGATTTTTGTGCAGAACTGAAGAAAATAAATTCATTAGTTTTGTCACCTTTTAAATATTCAAATTCATTTTCATTATTTTGGAACAAAATAAGCGAATTAAACTCGCCAAAATCTGAATTTTTATCACCAATTTGTTGTCTTAACAGGTTTAAAACGCTTTCTTGATCTACTTTTTTTGAATCAGCGGAAATCAAAAAGTTATTGTTTTTTGTAGCTAATTCAATACCAGGTGCACTTTCATTTTCTGATTTTTTAAAAATTGTATAATTTGGAGTTATTTCTTCTTTAGAATTATAAAACTCAAGCGCTTCGCCAACGTTATGCGAAGTTTTTACAACTAATGACTGAATACAACCGGTTAGAGAAATTCCGAAAATAATAGTGTAAAAAAAGATTTTCAAAAATTTGAAAATAAATTTGAAGTTTTTGAAGCTATTTTTTTTTGATCCATTTTGATTCTGGAAGTAATCAAAAGCCTTTGGTCGTGTTTGTTTATTTTTCATTTTTTTGGAATTCTTTGAATATTTTAATAATTTCGTTCTCTTTTTCTTTAAAATTAAGTGTTAAAAATGATTTTCTTGTTATTAAAATTACTCGAAATTTTGGTGCAGAAGGTCAATCTTTTTGAAGGTTGTGAAGAATATTTTTGATTTGCCTTTTATAATAATTTCGTTTAACTGCATTAGCAAATTTTTTCGGAATTGAAATACCAATTTCGAAAAAAGCAAATTTTGAATAATAAAGAATAAGAGAATTTGTAACTATTTGCTTTTTAGATTCAATTATTGCTTGGAATTCTCAATTTTTTTTAATAGTCGGAATTTTTTGCAAAATTATCCTAAAAACTATTTATCTGATACAGTTAATCTTTTACGACCTTTTAATCTTCGAGCTGCTAAAATTTTTCTACCGTCAGCAGTTGACATACGTGAACGGAACCCATGAGTTTTTATATGTTTTAGTTTGTTTGGTTGGTATGTTCTTTTCATGATATCTCCTTTTGTTTTATTTGTTTTTTTAAAAATATTGCTAAAATTTAAAAAAACATAGTTATTTTGTTGACTTGCGCCCAAAATTGTATAGTTAAATTTTAACACTTTTTTATATTCTTATATAAATATAAAATAAACGTTTCTAAATTTTACCACAAAAGAAGGAAAAATCAAAAAAAATGAATGCAAACAGTAATATAAAAATTAGAACCCAAGAACTTCGGCAACAAATTGAAAACCTTTTAAATGACAAAATGGTTTACAACAATTTTTTTCAAACAATATTTGTGGTAAACGAGACAGAAACTGAAATTATCGTTGATTTTACAGATCAAATTGCAAAACAAGAAGTTATTTCTCGATGAATTGACACTGTAGAAAAAGCGATTTCTAACCTTGAAATTTCTAAGGTTTTAACTTTTAATAATGAAAGCAATTATATAGCAAAACCTAAACAAGTACAAGATTTTACTATAAAAAACAAGTATTGCAGCTTTAAAATAAACAACTTTTTGAATAAATTTACCTTTAAAAACTTTATAAGGTCTAATTATAATTTTCAGATTTTTAGCATTTACGATTCGATTATAAGTGATTCAAAGCTTAATTTTTCGCCGATTTTTATTTCAGGACCCTCAGGAATAGGGAAAACTCATTTTATTAACGCCATCGGAAATTTGTTGGCTGAAAAAGGTAAAAAAGTTTTCTACATTAATGATTATAAGTTTATAAGTTGCATAACCGGTTGAATGCAAAACGGTGAAAGCGATAAAATAAGTGATTTTTTAGAGTGACTGACTCAAGTTGACGTTTTTTTATTTGATGACATTCAAGGTTTAGGGCATAAACACCAAACTTCAATAGTTGCTCTTGAAATTTTGAACAAATTTATTGAAAATGATAAAACTGTAATTATAACATCGGATAAATCGCCTTCTTTATTAGGTGGTTTTGAAGAAAGATTTATCACAAGGTTTGGTTCGGGTTTGCATATAAAGTTAAATAAGCCAAAAAAAGAGGACTTTTTGCGGATTTTTACACATAAATTACGCGAGCAAAATTTGGATAAACACATTTGAACAACTGAAGCGCTCGAATTTCTTTCAAAACACTTTCGAAACTCAATCAGAGAACTTGAGGGCGCTTTAAAGTCAATTGTTTTCTACATTCAGACAAATAGAATTAAATTTCAGAGCGAAATTTATTTTGACAAGCAAAAAATGCTCGAAATTTTTGTAGAAAAACATGAAACTGAACAAATAATCACACCTGATTTAATAATCCAGAGCGTTTCTAAATATTATGGAGTCCCTGTTAACGATATAAAAAGTGAAAAAAGAGATAAAAATATAGTTCACGCGCGCGATATTGCTATTTGATTAATTAAAAATATTCTCGACTTAACCCACAATGAAGTCGGGTCATTTTTTAACAACAGAAAGCACTCGACAATAATTTTTACACTTAGAAAAATTGATAATTTAAAACAAAGTAATAATAACGAATTAGAGTTAGCCTTAAACCAAATATATAAACATTTAAATTGAAGTTTTAAACATAGAAAATAATAAAAATTAACACTGTTTTTTGGCAAAAAAACGCCATAAATTAAAGATTTTTAGTTTTTTTAGACTTTTAAACAAACTTATTATAATTATTATTAAACCAAACTTAACAAAACTAAACATAACTTAATGTAATTATTTATTTTATAAGGGAGTAAAAATGAAATTTAGAATTAAAAAGAACATAATTGAAAAACAAATCGAAAGAATGCAAGTAGCAATTCTTAGTCATAATAATTCTCCACTGAGCTCTTTTTTTATGAAATTAACAAGAGGGGGTTTGTTTATAATATCGACAAATAGCGAACTTTCTTATAAAGTTTTTATTGAAAAAGAAAATTTAATTGAAATAATTGATGTCGGTTTTTGTTTAATTGATGGATTTTTTTTACGTGATGTTATAAAAAAATGTGATTCAGAAATTAATTTTGAATTAAAAGGCAACGAATTAATTGTTTCTTGAGAAGAAGCTTCTTTTACAAAAAGTCTTATTAATGCTAGTTTTTTCCCAGAAATTGACTTTGACCAAAAAGGGATAAAATTAATTGTAAATGCAAAAAACTTCAAAAAAGCCGTAAAAAACACAGCTTTTGCAACAACAAACAATCCTTCTCAACCAGTTTTATCGGCTATAAATCTTAGTTCTGATTCGGGTTATTTATTTTTTTCAGCAACAGATACAACTAGATTTGCCTCTGAAAAAATTGAAATTTTTAATCAAAGTAGAATAAATATTTCTGTTAATGCTAAAAATTTGAAAGATTTTATACCTCCAGAACTTGATTCAGATATTGAATTAAATATTGAACCGACAAAAATTAGCTACATTTACGATAATTTAACTATTCAATCGAGAATTTTGACAATAGACTACAAAGATATTTCAAATATTTTGCCAAAAAAAGATGAAATTTTATATTTCTTTTCTATAAAAAAGCGCGAAATTATCGATCTAATTGATAAAACAACGATAATTTCGCCCGGAAAAGATAATGTAATTAATCTTACAATGTCAAAAAGTGAATTAAAAGGTTTTATTTCACGACAAGATTCAGGGCAATCTAATGTTTCTACAAAAAATGTTATTGACTTTAAAATGAATCCAAATTTTGCTGATTCTAGCGAGTATGATCCCGAATTTGTCGAAATAAATGTCAATTATCGTTACCTGAAAGACGCAATTTCTGTTTTTGACAACATCATTGAAATTTATATAAATGAAAAAAAGACAAAAATGCTCATAAAATCACCTGAGCGCCCAGAAACTAGCCAACTTATTGGTCTAATTCTTGTATAAAAAGCGATTTTCTATTTTAAAAAATCAATAAAAACAGCTAAAATATAGTATAATTTTTTAATTAATTGAATTTAGAAAGTCTAAAATGTCAAAAGAAAAAAATAAAATTGGTTCAGAGTTTGATGCAATTGTAGTTGGTGGTGGCCATGCCGGAATTGAGTCAGTTTATGCGCTTTTAAAAAAAGGTTTTAAAGTAGCACTCATAACAATTGATAAAAAAAAATTAGCATCAATGCCGTGTAATCCAGCAATCGGCGGACCCGCTAAAGGAATAATAACTCGAGAAATTGACGCTCTTGGTGGTGTGCAGGCTAAATTTTCTGATGCTGCTATGATTCAAATCAAATATTTAAATGAGTCAAAAGGACCTGCTGTTTTGGCCATGCGGGCGCAAATTGACAAAGAAAAATATTCTAAAATTATCCTAAAAGATCTAAAACAACAGGATAATTTGACTATTTTTGAAGATTTAGTAACTGAACTTTTGGTTGAAAAAAACCGTATTTTTGGACTAAAAACAAAAAAACGAGCTGTTTTTTTCGCAAAAAGCGTAATTATAACCACCGGAACCTACATGGATTCAAAAGTTCTTCGCGGTTCTTCGTCTATCTCAAGTGGTCCTGATGGTCAAGAAACCTCAAATTTGCTCTCAAATAACTTAAAAAAACTCGGTTTCGAATTGCAACGACTTAAAACAGGAACCCCTCCAAGAATTCTTACTTCCACCATTGATTTTTCCAAAGTTGAACGTGAAGTTTTACCACTTTATAATATAAATTTTTCATTCCAGTCAAAACACAGACTAAAAAAACAAATTTCCTGTTATTTGACTTACACTAACTCAAAAACACACCAAATAATAAATGAAAATTTAGACAAATCCTCAATGTATTCAGGTTTAATTTCGGGAGTTGGACCTCGTTATTGCCCTTCAATTGAAGATAAAATTGTCCGTTTTTCAGACAAACCTAGACACCAAATATTTTTTGAACCAGAAACAAAAAAACAAGACATAATGTACATAAATGGCCTTTCAACCTCAATGCCCGAAGAAGTCCAAGACCAAATAATTAAAACAATCCCTGGTCTAGAAAATGCAAAAATTGCAAAATATGGTTATGCAATTGAATATGATGCAATTAATCCGCTTGAATTGAAAAAAAGTTTAGAAACTAAAAAAACAAAAGGGCTTTTTATGGCTGGTCAAATTAACGGAACCAGCGGATATGAAGAGGCTGCAGCCCAAGGTTTGGTTGCTGGAATCAACGCTGGACAATTTATTTTAAAGAAAAAACCAATTGAAATCTTGCGAAATGACGGATATATTGGCGTTTTAATTGACGATTTAGTAACAAAAGGGACAAAAGAACCTTATCGAATGCTAACCTCAAGAGCAGAATATAGACTTATTCTTCGAAATGATAATGCTGATATCAGAATGTTAAAATATGCTTTTGTTTCTGGCATGATTTCAAGAAACTATTACCTAAAAGTTAAGGAAAAATACAAAAAAATTGATAAAAAAATAGAAAAACTTTCCAAAGATTTCCTATCGCCAAAACATCCTTTGGCAAAAAAATACGGTATAAAAACTGGAATTTCAAAGCTAAAACTAATTTCTCGACCTGATGTTGATTTTAAAGATATTTTGCCCGATTTTGAATACGGTTATGAATTAATGGTCATTTCTCGTTTAAAAGGTTACATTCAAAAGCAAAATTCTGAGGCCGAAAAAATGATTAGGCTTGAAAATTTACTCATTCCGACAGATATAAATTATCAAAAAGTCGCTAATTTATCAACTGAAGCGCTCGATAAATTTTCAAAAGTTAGACCAAAAACTATTGGCCAAGCAAGCAGAATTAGCGGCGTAAATCCAGCAGATATTCAAATGCTTTTATTTCATCTTAATCTTTTAAAAATGCAAAAAGAAGCAAAAACATAATGAGAATTTTAATAATTGCCTTTGGAAGTAATTCTAGAGATTTTTCAGTTTTATATCAAAAAGAAATCAATAAAATTAAGGAATTTAAATACCAGGTTGATTTAATTAATCTCAGCGAAAGTCAAAATGAAAACATAAGTTTAAAAAAAACTATTGAAACAAAGCTAATTTTAGAAAAAATACCTAAAAATTACAGTTGTTTTCTTTTTACAGAGCGTGGCCAAACAATTTCTAGTCCACAATTTTCACAACTATTAAACTCAGCGAATATTTGCCTTATAATTGGCGGCTCAAGGGGCGTTGATGAAGCGTTGATTCTTGAAAAAGTGCCAAATATTAGATTTTTATCATTTGGTAAAATAACTTTTCCCCATAAAATTTTCAAACTTGTACTTCTAGAACAAATTTATCGCGGGCTTTCTATAAAATATAATCGAAAGTACCACCACGATGATTAAAAAAGGAAAAAATGAACTCAAAACCATACTTAGAAATCATAAAAAACATCGAAAAACACGACAATATTTTTGTTTTTCACCACATTAGACCTGATGGAGACTGTCTTGGAGCCCAACAAGGTTTTGCAAAAGCAATTAAAAAAAAATTTCCCCAAAAAAATGTTTTTTTAATTGGAGATAACAACAAAGAATTTGATTTTTTAAATTTTCGTTTTGATAATATAGATTCAATTGCAAGTGAATTTTTTCAAAATTCACTTGCAATTACAGTCGATACTGCCGATATTAATAGAATTCAAGAATTAGACTTTTTTTTGAATTCTAAATTCAAAACAAGAGTTAAAATCGATCACCACCCTGAAAAAGTGGAAGAAATTTACGATCAAACTTGAATTGATCCAACTTTTTGTGCCGCTTCTGAAATGATCGGTTTTATTTTAAAAGAAGAAAAATGGCAAATTGACGAGGAAATTGCCCTTTTTGTTTATTTAGGGATTTTAACAGATTCAGGTCGTTTTGCTTTTCCTTCAACAACAGCAAGAACCTTTGAAATTGTAGCTTTTTTAATGAAAACCAATTTTAATTTCAGCGAATTAAATCGCCTTTTGGCTCAGAGAACTGAAGATGAAGTTGCTTTTCAAGCACATGTTTTAGGAAATTACAACAAAAAAGGCAAAGTTTTATGACATTATGTTTCAAAAAGCGAACAGCAAAAATTTAACTTGTCCTCAAGCCAAGTTTCGGCTGTTAATCTTTTGTCAAATATAGGTGATGCCTTGATTTGGTTGTTTTTGATTGAATATGAAAACCAAATCCGAGTTAGAATTCGTTCAAATGGCCCGGTTATTAATAAAATAGCGGTCGAATATGGCGGGGGCGGTCACCCTTTTGCCGCTGGAATTAATTTAGATAATAATGACAAAATTAATCAAAATATTAGTGAAATACTAGAAAAACTAGAAAAATTAGCCGAAGGTTTTACACGTAATGGATAAAAAAATAGCAACAGAAATTAAAAATCTCATTGAAAATCACGACTCAATCGTTATTTTTCACCACATCAGACCTGATGGAGACTGTATTGGAGCTCAAAACGGTTTGAAATCACTTATTTTAGAAAATTTTCTAGACAAGCAAGTTTTTGCAATCGGAGATTTTAAGAAATCATTCTCGTTTTTAGATTTAAAAGAAGATTTAGTACCTGAAAAAGAAATTTTGGAAAAATCCTTAGCCATAATTGTTGATGCAAATTTTAAAAATCGAATCGAATTTGCTTATTTATTTGAGCAAATTCGATTCAAATCAATTTTGAGAATTGATCATCACCCAAATGACGATGATTTGGGTGAAAGTTATCGCTGAGTTGATCCAACTTATATTGCCGCTTGTGAGCAAATTGCAGATTTAGCGCATGAATTAAACTGAAAAATTTCAAAAAGATCAGCTGAACTCATTTATCTAGGAATTTACACAGATTCGGGGCGCTTTTTATATAAAAATACATCAGCGCGAACTCACTTTTTAACAGCAGTTTTATTTGAAACTGGATTTAATTTTTCAAAAATTCATGAAAAATTAAATGCCAAAAGATTGTCTGATCTTGAATTTGATAGTTACATTTTTGCTAATAAAAAAACTTACAAAAATATAATTTATTACACTTTATCCATTGAAGAACAGCAAAAACTAGAAAAAAATTCACAAAATTCAGTTAGACCAAATTTATTAGCTAACATCGACGATTACAAAATTTGACTCTGTTTAGTTCAAGAAACTCAAAATTCATGACGGGTTGAATTTCGATCAGCAGGCCCAAATGTTCAAAGAATTGCCCTAAAATGAGGCGGGGGCGGCCACCTTAATGCGTCAGGAACCATTCTTGAAAACCTTGAAAAATTAGATTTATTAGTTCACGATTGTCAAGCAGAATACGAAGAATGAAAAGCTAATTCTTTGAGTTAAAAAGGAAAAACTTCGACCAAAATACTAAATTTTTCCATTTTTTGATTAAAAATCATAAAAAAATTAATATTCACAAACACACCACGGAGGTTGTTATGAATGGGATTGATATTAAAAAATTTTTAAATTATCTATTTGCGCTTTATCACGTCGACACCGGAGAAACTGAGCTTTATCGAACTTGAGTTCAAAAAATACTATGATTTACGCATTGAAAATTTTATAGACTTTATAATGAACCGTTTTTTTGTGAAGATTTTGAGTCATACAAATATGGCCCTGTTTCATGAACAGTTTTAAAAACTCAGTTTTTTAGCCTTCAGACACCTAAAAATACCTCCTACAATCTTGAGGATATTTTAGATTATCATAGAAATGACATAATTGACGAATTCAAGGACATACTAAAAAACGATTTTTTGGCAGATTTTAGTCATGATTATGGCGAAACTTTTACTGAACAACAAAAAATAGAGGCTCAAGAAAAACGGTGAGATTGTTTTGTCTTTGTTTTTGAACGGTTGAAAAAAATGCGTCCAAACGAATTAATGAATTTGTCATACAAACAAAAATCATACAAAACCGCCTTGTCCAACCCAACAAGCAAAATTATTCTTAACGAAACAATACTTGAAGACAGCGAAATAGATGCATTAAAAAATGATTTTTAATTTTTTTAGCTTTTAATAAAAAATTAAAAACCCTTATAATTTATAATATATTTATTAAAAATTATAGGAACCACAAAATGTCTTTTTTTAAAAAAATCAAAGAAAAAATTTTTGGTTCAAAAGAAAAAAAAGTTGCTAATTTAGATAAATACGTGGCTGGTTTGTCTAAATCTAGACTTTCTTTTTTGAATCAAATTGTTCAGCTTCAAAAAAAACACATCAAGATTGATGATGATTTTTTTGATGAACTTGAAGAAATACTAATAATGTCAGATATTTCTCCAAATTTTGTAAACACAATAATAAATGCGCTAAAAGATGAAGTTCGTTTTCACAACATTGACAATCCTGAATTAATTACCGAAATTATTATGGATAAAATGTATACAATTTATTCAAACCGTTCAATTATTAATATAAATTTGAACGTAAAAACCGATAGAATTAATGTTTTTTTAATTTCTGGTGTTAATGGTTCTGGAAAAACAACTTCAATTTCTAAAATAGCACGCAAATATGTGCTTGAAGGTAAAAAAGTTTTAATTATTGCAGCAGATACTTTCCGTGCGGCCGCTGTCGAGCAACTTGAAATATGAGCTAAAAGAGTCGGCGCGTCAATTGTAAAACCGGCAACTAACGAAAAAGATCCAGGCTCTGTAGTTTTTCGCGGTCTGGATTTTGCAATAAAAGAAAAAATGGATTTGGTCTTGATTGATACGGCTGGAAGATTGCAAAATAACGTCAATTTAATGCAAGAATTAGCAAAAATTAACAAAATAATTTCTCAAAAAGTACCCGGCGGACCACATGAATCACTTTTGGTTATCGATGCAACAACTGGTCAAAACGGGGTATCTCAGGCTGAAATATTTACAAAAGCAACTCCAATTTCTGGTATAATTTTAACAAAAATGGACGGCACAAGTAAAGGTGGAATTGTTTTTTCAATTAAAGATCAACTTAATATTAGTGTAAAATTAGTTGGTTTGGGCGAAGGAATGGATGACTTACAGCCGTTTGATCTAGATTTATTTATTTTTGCAATCACTAAAGGATTAAAAAATCAATATCAAATCTAAAGATTTGTGGCCCTTGCAAAAACAATAATTAAAATGTTAAAAAATATAAATAAACCTTATGTGAAAAATTCACATAAATAAAATAAAAATTAAAAGGAAATTATGGCTAAAATTAGTTTTTTTGCACTAGGCGGCCAAGATGAAAACGGAAAAAATTGCTATATTTTAGAAATTGATGACGATATTTTCATTATAAATGCAGGTGCCAAAATCCCGCTTGATAGTTCGGTTGGTGTGGATACAATTATTCCAGATTACACTTACATTGAAGAAAACAAGCAGAAAATAAAGGGTGTTTTTATAACTGACGCCAAAAATGAATCATTTTCGGGAATTCCTTGGCTAGTTATGAAACTCAAAAACGTAATGATTTATAGCTCTTTTTTTACTAAAGCGCTAATTCTTGACCGAATGAGTAAATATAATATCGAAGATGCTGCTTTTGAGATAAAACCAATAATATCTGAGTTAAAAATTAGTGAAAAAATAACTATAATTCCTTTTTCGGTTGCAGGTTCAATGCCTGGTTCAATTGGTTTTTGCTTTCAAACCGAGGATGGATCAATTGTTTTTATGTCCAATTATGTTGTTGGAAATTTAGGCGTTTATGGTGAAACTAATTTTGACTTAATCAAAAAAATTAGCCAAAACCCAAAAGGTGTTTTAATGTTTATCTCTGATTCAGGTAAATCTAATGTTCCTGGAAAAGCAATAAACAAGCTTTTTGCTAGATCTTTTCTTGAAAAAAGTTTCCTGCAGGCCGATAAAAATTCGCGAATCGTCGTTTCAGCTTATGATGAAGAAATGGTCTCAATTCAGGAAATCATAGACCTTTCTTTAAAATTCAACAGACAAATTACGGCTTATGGAAAAAAATATGACAAATTATACGATATGATTTATAAGCTTGACAAACTAACAACAAATAAAATTAAGAGTTTGCCAACCTTTTTTGACTATAAATTTGCAAATAAGCAAAAAAATTCTGTTGTTTTAATAACATCTAGTCCAGAAAGAATTTGTCACCGATTTAACCGTGTTCTTCAGAATGATGATGCCTATTTTAAGTTAAAAAAGTCAGATTATGTGATTATGTTAACCCCTCCAATTAATGGGATGGAGCAACTTTATGCTAAAGTTTTAGACCAAATTGCTAAATCTGTAACAAATATAGTTGATATTTCTGAATCAGATTTTGGACTAGCACGCCCATATAAAGATGATATTTCTGATATGATCGACCTTCTTAAGCCAAAATATTTTGTTCCAATTCAAGGGCTCTATCGATATTTAGTTGTTGCATCAAATATTGCGGCAAATAATAAAATAAACAGGCAAAACACAATTATTTTACAAAACAAAAGGATAGCTAATTTTATTGACGGAAATTTATTTTCACGTAAAAAACTAACAAAAGGTCAAGATGAAATTTATATTTCTGGTTATGGAATTGGCGATGTTTCTTTTGAAGTGCTAAAAGAGCGCGAATCATTATCTCAAGATGGATTAATAATTGTTTCCTTTTTGTTCAATCCTGTTTTAAAAAAGATTGTTTCAAAAGTTGAAATAACTGATCATGGAATCTTGAGTCGTGAAAATCGTGATTCATATCACGAGATAATTCGAAAAATTATTTTTGATAATTTTTCGAATATTAAAAAAACAAATGATAAAATATTAAAAGAATTACAACAAAAAACTCAAAAAAATATCAAAAAAAAGATTTTCCGTATTTTTGATAAAGAACCCAATGTTTCTGTTATAATTCATAACATTTATCCAGAAGAAAAGGAGCTAAAAATGAAAAAAATGCTATGAAAAGACGCCCAGGAAGAAATTAAAACTGGTGTTGTTTACTTAGAATTTGCGGTTGATTGGTGCGGTGATTGCAAAATGCAAGAACCTGTTAATGAAGAAATTTCTGAGTACTTTAAAAACAGAACTGATGTAAAATTAATTCAAGTTAATGCAGAAGAAGCGCAATTATTTAGAAAAAAAGACACTGAATATGAAGTTCTTTTTGTGCCAACTCACTTCGTTTTCAAAGACGGTAAGCCAATTTTTAAAAAATTTGAATACGCTCCAGCAGAATTGCTAATTGAAAAAATTGAAGAAGCCTTAAAAAATTAAGAAACAAAACTTAAATTTTCACACTACTAAAATTAATTATTTTTTAGTTTTTTTGTTATAATTTAACAACAATGTCAAGGTTAGATGCTAAAAAAGAAAAATATTTAAAGCAGATAGTTGAAAATTTTATTAAAACCGGAGAATCAATCGGTTCGCAAGCTTTAAAACAAAATTACAGCATAAAAAAATCCTCTTCACACCTTAGAATGGTAATGAATCAACTTGAAAAAGAAGGTTATTTGGAAAAACCTCACATTTCAAGCGGTAGAATCCCAACATTAAGAGGGTTTCAATATTATGCTGAATTTTTGTCATTCGACGAAAACGAAATTTTAGCAAATAAACTAAAAGACTTGTTTGCGCGCCGACGTGTCAGCATAGAAAATACAATTTCTGAGGCCTTTAAATTGATTTCTGAATCTGTTGGCACCACAATAATTACCACAACAAGCAACGAAAATGACCGTCTAATGTCAATAAACTTGACGCAAATATCACAAAATGAAGGAATTGTTGTCGTTGTTAGCTCTAGTGGCAGTGTTGAAAATAAAAAAATCACATTTTCACCTTCAATTTCTTTGCAGGATGTCAAAATCGCAATTCGGCTATTTCAACAAAGACTAATAAATACTCCATTAGCAGAAGTTTCATCAAAATTAATAATTTTAAAACAAGAATTAGAAAAACAAATTAAACATAGCGATGAACTTTTGCATCATTTTATACACAAAATTTTTAACTTCCAGATCCAAAATAAATCAGACGTTTATAATAAAAATATGTTAATCTTAGATAGCGAAATTTCTAGAACAAGACTTGTTGATTTGCTTAATTTGATTGAAAAAAAGTCGATTTGAGAAATGTTAGACGAAAAAACTACCACTGAAGATGAAACCTTAAAAATCAGTATAGAATCGCCTGAAACCTCATTTATCTCAAAAAAACTTGAAAAATCATTTGCAATCAAAGAAATTAGCATGATAGGATCAACGAAAAAAATTAATTATTCTGCAGCACGAACGGGCATAAAACTTTTAGAAGATTTTCTATCAAATAAAAATAATAATAGAAAGGAATAATAATGATTTTTGAGAATTCTGAAGATAAAAAAACCAATCTAAACAACAATGAAAAACAAGAATCTGAAAACATTTCTAGTGAGTCAATCGAAAATAACCTTGAAAATTCAGCCCAAAAAATAGAAAACGAAACAGAAAATAATGAAAAAAACGGCAAAAAATCACGTCGTTTTTTAAAAAAGGAATCTAAATTAAAAGACCTTGAAAATCAAATCCAATCATTAAGCACAAAAAATATTAGTCTTGAAATTGAGTCCTTAAAATTAAAAGACAAAATAAAAAAAATTGAGGATGACTTTAAATCTCAAGTCAAAATTTTCGAGGAAAAAGCGGCTCAAAAAGTTAAAGATATTAAATCTGAACTTCAAACTAAATTTGAAAGCGACCAAAATCACATAAAAAAATATAGTTTACAACCTTTTTTTGAAGAGTTTATTTCACCATTTTTAAACCTTAAAAAAGCAATTTCATATGGTTTAAACGCAGAAAATCCCGAAACTTCTTCATATGTAAAAGGATTTGAGATGCTTGTTGGTCAAATTGAAAATGTTATGGAAAATTTTGGAATAACAAAAATAGAACCTGAAATAGGTGGTTTTTTTGATTCTTCAATCCATGAAGTTTATGAAGTTTCCGATGGAGAAAAAGATAAAATTTCTAACGTAATCTCAATTGGATATAAACTTCATGATCGGGTTGTAAAAACAGCGCTTGTAGTTGTTGGAAACACAAATGAACAAAAAAATTAGTAATCAAATATCCGAATTTTTTATCAAAAATAATTTAATTTTTGATAAAACCAAGATAATAGTTGAAAAATCGAAAAATTTTGGCGACTTTAGCACAAATGTAGCTTTAATTTTTTCAAAACAAAACAAATTAAAACCTTTGGAACTTGCAGAAAAAATTAAAAACTGATTAAGTCAGCAAGAATTAGGTCTTGAAAAAATTGAGATAGCATCACCAGGATTTTTGAATTTTTTTGTTTCCAAAACAGAATATTCAAAAATTGTTAAGAAAATAATCGACCAAAACGAGAATTTTGGTCGAAGTTTTTTGTCAAAAAAAATAAATGTCGAATTTGTTTCTGCTAACCCAACGGGATTTTTACACCTTGGTCATCTCAGAAGCGCTGTTATTGGCGATATTTTGTCAAATATTCTTGAATTTTCAGGTAATTCTGTTCTTCGTGAGTATTATGTAAATGATTTTGGGTCTCAAATTGACAAATTAGTTGCTTCAGTTTTTGCCCGTTATCAACAAATTTTTAAAGACATCCCTCTTCCAGAAGAAGCTTATCTTGGTGAAGAAATTATTTTAATGGCAAAAAATTTTTTCGATGAATATGGTAATAAATTTGAATCATCAAGTCTTGAAAACCCCGAAATTTATAGCATTTTTCGTCAAAAAGCTCTTAATTTTTTCCTTAGTGAAATAAAAAAAGATTTATCAAATTTATCCATTAAATTTGATAAATTCACATCTGAAAGCGATTTATTTTTATTCGGAAATGTTCAAAAAACCCTTGAAAATATAGGTTTTACATATAAAAAAGACAACGCGTTGTGGCTAAAAACATCAGATTTCGGCGATCAAAAAGATCGCGTTTTAATAAAAAACGGTGGAAATTATACTTATTTTTCAAGCGATATTGCCTATCATTTACACAAAATTAATTCAGAATTTAAGCCCGAAATTTTAATAAATATTTGAGGAGCAGACCATATTGGTTATGTTGACCGTGTACATGCAGCCCTAAAAATTGCTAATCAGGAAAATAAATTGCAAATTTTGCTATATCAACTTGTAAAATTAGTAAAAAACGGCAAAGAATTTAAAATGTCCAAAAGAAAAGGACAAACTTTTACAATCAAAGACCTTCTTCAAGTCGCAAATCCTGATGCAATTCGTTATTTTATTGCTGAACGGGGGTATAATTCGCTTGTAGAATTTGATGTAGACTTAGCAAGTAGCATAGATTCACAGAATCCGTTGTTTTTAATCCAATATGCCCATGCTCGTGCGGTTAATTTGCTGGCTAAATCTAATTTAAATGTTGAAAATTTGAGCACATTTAAATTAGAAAATGAAACTAATTTAATTTCAAAATTAAACCAATTTGAGGAAATTGTTTTAAAAATAGCAAAAAATTATAAAATTAATTTACTACCAAAATATTTACTAGAACTAGCTAACCTCTTTAATTCTTTTTATTCTAACACAAAAATATTGAATAATTCAGACACAAATAATCTTTTATGTTTAACAAAAGCTGTCTCAATTGTTTTAAAAAATGGATTAAAATTACTTGGAATAAAGGCAAAAGAAAGGATTTAAAAGATGAAAACTATAATTTCAATAGCAATAAATTTTCTAAAAAACCGAGAATCTGCCCATTTTAGCGACATTTTTCTTGAAGTTCAGATTGCCCTGATGTCAAAATGAGAAAATCAATTACCTAATTTATCAACAGATAAAATTTTAACTTTAAAAAGAGGCGAGCTCTATAAACTACTGACAATTGATGGTAGTTTTGTTGCTTTGGGCAATAATTACTGAGCCCTTAGAAGTGATATTTTAATTTAATTTTTTTAAAGGTGTAAAATGAATCTACAAAATACAAAAGCAATGTTGGAAAAAGCTCGTAAAAACAAATATGCAATTCCACATATTAACATAAATAATCTTGAATGAACAAAAGCCGCACTTCTTGGTGCCCAGGCTAAAAAATCTCCTTTAATAATCGCGACCTCAGAAGGTGCGCTAAAATATATGGGAGGTTTAAAAACAGTTTATAATTTAGTGACAAATTTAATTGAATTTTTAGAAATAAGTGTTCCTGTTGCCCTTCATTTGGATCATGGAAGTTTTGAGACTTGCAAAAAAGCTCTTGAGACAGGCTTTACTTCAGTTATGTATGATGGTTCAAGAGAAGAATTTTCAAAAAATTTAGAACTAACAAGACAAATTGTCGAACTTGCAAATTCAAAAAATGCAACAGTCGAAGCTGAAGTTGGCCAAATTGGTGGCGAGGAAGACGGAATTATCGGAAATGGCGAAATTGCTGATGTTAATCAAGCATATGAGATTTCCAAAACTGGAATTACTTGTTTAGCTGCCGGAATTGGAAATATTCATGGCGTTTATCCGCCTAGTTGAAAATCTTTAGATTTTGATGTTTTAGACCAAATTTCAGAAAAAACTCAACTTCCACTGGTTTTACATGGTGGTAGTGGTCTTCCAAAAGATCAAATTCAAAAAGCAATCAAATTAGGAATTGCAAAAATTAACGTAAACACCGAACTTCAACAAGCAAATGCGGCTGCTGTCACAGATTTTGTTGTTTCTGGAAAAATTAAAGAAGGCAAAAATTTTGATCCACGAAAATTATTAGCTCCAGGAACAAAAGCGATCCAAGAACTTGTCGAGGCTAAAATTGTCGAATTTGGTTCAGAAAATCAAGCATAATTTGGATGATAGAATTTAGCGTATCTGAAAATCAAGTAGGTCAAAAACTTATTCAATTAGTTAAAAAATTGCTTTTGAATTTCAATTACAACGAAATTCAAAAGCTTTTTCGTAATAAAAAAATAAAAGTCAATAATAAGACTGAATCACAAAAATATTTGCTGGCTTTTGGTGACAGAGTTTTGATTTTTAACTCTAAAAAAGAAGTTCAAAATCAAAAAAAGTTACCTAAAATAAAGACAAATTTAAAAATAATTTATCAGGACTCAAATATTTTAATTGTTGAAAAACCTAAGGATTTACAGGTTCATGGTGGTAATAGCAACCTTGATTTGGCCGTTTGAAATTATTTAAAAATAGAAAAAACAGATGTTTTTATGCCTTCACATGTGGGGCGTCTTGATAAAAAAACATCTGGAATTATTTTATACGGACTTAATTATAAAAGTGTTGTTGAACTTAATAAAAAGCAGAAATTTTTTGAGAAAATTTATACCTTTGAATCAAAATTAAAGTTAAAAAAACCTATAAAAACCGATCTTTTTATAAGGAAAAATGACCTTAATAAAAAAATGGAAGTTTGTAAAAATGAAGTAGGATGTTACCTTATTTCCACGACATTTTTTTCTAAAAACAACAGAAATTTTGCGATTTTACATACTGGCAAAAAACATCAAATACGACTAACTTTATCGCATTTAGGTTTCCCGATTTTTGGTGATGAAAAATACAATGGCGAGCAAAAAAGTCGCTTATTTTTGCATTCATTTTCTTTAAAATTCAATAATTTAGACGGCTTTTTATCTTATTTAAACGGCAAAAAATTTGTCTCAAAACCAGAATGATGAAAACCATAGATTTTCGTTATTTTTTATCTAAAATTCAAATTAAACCCTAATTTCTAGTATAATTTTAAATTTAATAAAAATTAAAATAACAAAATTGGAGGCAAAATGGATAGAGAAAAAATAATCAAACTTGCAAAATTGTTGTATTTTGTTCCTAGTGAAAAAGTAATTGAAACCGTTTTACAAGAAAAAGATGAAATGCTAAACCGCATTAATTTTTTGCATACTTTTGATACAAAAGACGTTCCTAGTTTGGAAAAAATTAACTCTTTTCCAAAAGGAATTGAAATTTTATTCGATGACGAGCCAAATTTTTCTGATTTTAGACCTCAACTTTTTACAAATTCAGTCCACGCAAGTCAAAATGAAATTATAACCAAAAAGGTGATTGATGACTAAATTTGAACTAGATATAAATCAGGCAACTGAAAAATTAAAAAAAGATGAAAATAATGCTGTTTTTTCTTTTTTTGAACAAAAAAATCAAAAAAAAGGAATATTGTCAGGCATGTTTTTTAGCATAAAATCAAATTTTGCCACCGTTGAAGGAGTTTCGCATGGTTCATCAAATTCGCTTATTAATTTTAGACCTGGATATAATTCAACAGTTTTTCAAAAATTAATCGATCAAGGAGCCCAGCCATTAATTAAGGTTTATAATGACGAATTAGGACTAGGTGGCAAAGGTCTTTTTTCTTTTTTTGGTAAAATTTTAAATCCACTTGACAAAACTAAACTAGTTGGCGGCTCATCATCAGGAAGTGCAGCAACAATTGATTCTGTCCATTTCGCAATCGGCTCAGACACCGGTGATTCAATAAGAAGACCGGCTAGTTTTGTCGGAAAAGTCGGTTTTAAACCTTCATATGGGGCTGTTTCTCGTCACGGTTTGTTTGCTTATGCAACTTCTCTTGACACGGTTGCTTGACTTACCCACAATGTTAGTGATTCGATTTTGGTTTCTCAAACAGTTTTTGGTCAAGATAAAAACGACTTAACTTCTGTTGAAGTACAAGTTCAAAAAGTTGAAAAAACTAAGCCAAAAAAAGTTTTATTCTGAAATTTTGACAACGAAATTGAACCTTATGTTAAAGAAAAACTCTATAAATTAGAGCATATTTTACAATCTGAGGGTGTTTTGGTTGAAAACATCATTCCAGATTTAAATTTGCTAAAAACAATTTTACCAGTTTATGAAATTATCTCTTACTCAGAAGCTACTTCGAATTTATCAGCAATAAACGGTTTAACTTTTGGGAATACGGACAAAAATCTAAAATGAGAAGATATTTTTTTAAAAACAAGGACAGACGGATTTGGCTTTATGCTCCAAAAAAGACTTATTTGAGGATCTTTTTTCCTTGAGCAGAAAAATCAAGAACATTTTTTTATTAAAGCAAAAAAAATAAGAACCCTAATTAAAAATTATTATGAATCACTTTTAAATCAGTTTGATATAGTGCTTTTTCCTGCTTTTTATGGGGTTGCCCCTGATGTTTTTGGAAAAAACAGTGAAAAAAGTGACAAAATTACGAATTTTATACTTGCAATTTCTAATTTAGTCGGAAATCCTTCGATAACAATCCCATTAGGAAAACACAAAAATTTACCTTTTAATCTAGCCATTGACTCAAAAATTAACTCTGATGCAAGTTTATTAGGTTTTTCACTTTATATTGAAGAAAAAATAGGTGACATCAATGTTGAATAATAAATATTTAGTAACTATTGGGGTTGAAATTCACTTAGAACTTAATACAAATGCAAAAATGTTCTCAGATTCGCCAAATTTAAGTGGTCAACCTAATAAATTTTTTAATCTTTTTGATTTAGGTTATCTTGGAACATTGCCAAAAATAAATAAAAAAGCTGTCGAAAAAGCAATAATTTTAGCAAAATCCTTAAAAATGGAAATTCCATCAATATTAGCTTTTGACCGGAAAAATTATTTTTACCCTGATTTGCCAAAAGGTTTTCAAATTACCCAGCAATTTTATCCAATTGGAAAAAATGGTTCAATAAATGTTGGCGATTTTTCTGTTTTAATTGAAAGAATTCACCTTGAAGAAGACACAGCAAAGCAAATTCATAAAGAAAATCAAACATTTTTCGACTATAATCGCTGTGGCGTTCCTTTAATTGAAATAGTGACTCAGCCGATGCTAGATTCGGCCAAAAAAGCCGCTCAATATGTTGATGAAATTAGAAAATTAGCTTTATTTTTAGGTATTTCAGATGCAAAACTAGAAAATGGTTCGCTTCGGGCTGACATAAACATTTCAGTTCGTGAAAAAAATCAGCCATTTTTTAATCCAAAAGTTGAAATTAAAAACATAAATTCAATTTCTAATATCCAAAAAGCTGCCCAACTTGAAATTGAAGAACAAATTAATACTTACGAAAAAGGCCAAAAAGTTTCTCAGGTCACTAAAAAATTTAACGATAAACTAATAAAAAATCAAACTTTACGAACCAAAACGGATGCCATAGATTATAAATATTTCCCTGAACCAAATTTACCTTATATCGAATTAACAAAAGAATTTATTGATTCTATCCAAGTCCCACTTAGTCCTTTGGAAATCCAAAAAAAGCTCGAAAAATACGGTGTTTCTACATTTTATATTAATCAAATTTTAAATAATTTTGAATTTTGAACTTTTTTAAAAAATTCAAATCCAGAAAACTGATCCCAAAGTGTAAAATTGTTTTTTGCTGAAATAGTTCCAATTATTAACAAAAACGGTTTTGACCAGCTTTTTATTGACTCTGATTTTTTTGGAAATTCAGTCAAAAAATTGTTAGATAACCAAATAACTAATAGTGAATTTCGTCAAATAATTGAAATAAAAAATAACGAACCTAACTTAGATCTTGACAGCATTATAAAAACAATTTTTGAAAAAAAATTATCTGATGATGAGATTAAAATTCTTTTGGCTGAACTTGTTAGTGAGGAAACTAGTCAAATTGGGCAAAATAAAAATAATAAAGAAAAATTATTTAAAATTCTGATAGGTAAATTAATCAAAAAAACAAAAGGAAATGCTGATCCTAAAAAAGTAAATCTAATTTTGACTGAATGGATAAAAAATCTTTAAAAAATAAAATCATTTTTAAATGAGTTTTTTTGGTTAAAATTACATAAAAACATAAAAAAATAGCGATTTATGATATAATTATGTATCTATACACAAAAATAAAAAAGGAGAAAGGATGCCCGAAAAAAACAAAAATTCATTAATATTAGCATTGACCGCCGTTGGCGGCGTTGCTATTTTTGCAACAACGGTTGGACTTGTAACTCGAATTCGCTATACAGGAGAAAATCCGCGAGCTGAGTTAGAAAATTTAGTTTCTCGAATCCATAATGTTGCCTTTAAAACTGATGTCTTTGATGATTCTACCACATATAGTCAAATAAAAACACAACTTTTTGACAACAGTGGAAAATTATTAGCTGGCACAGATTTAAATAAATTTATATCTTTTTACACACAAGTTAACTCCCAATTACGCAAATTTGAACCAACTTTTGCACCAAATAAACCATTTTTAGAATTTATTGACTTAATTCCAAACGATAATGATCAAAGTTTTGAGCTTCGCTTTCGCGCAAAACACCAAATTGACAACAATCGCACAGCATTTTCAACAATTATTTCTAAAAAAGTTTCATTTGCACAACGTTCACAATTTGCTCTTGCCGAATTTAATTCCAATTTAGAAAAAATTACTAAAAGTTTCAAAGAAAACATCCAAAATTTAAGAAGAACAGATTTTAGTTCTAGTTTTTCAAGTCCAAATTTAACTGATCAAAAAATCGCATCCTTAACTCGTGTTGAGGATTTTGCCGCTGACATTAATAGAGCTGGAACTCAACTTGAGGCAGTTGAAAAAATAGCTCAATATTTCCCTGATTTTCGAAAAATAATTAACGAGTTAAATTTTGATCAAAATAATTCTTTCCCTTTTAAACAAGGAACAATTTACAATTTTAGTTTAGAAAAACATCCTGGAACAAATAATTTTATTTCAGTTGATTCAAATTCAGTTCCAAGTTTTTTAGTTAAAGCTGAATTAACTGATGATGCAAAATTTGAACTTAAAAATTTTAATATTGAAGATGCTCAACTACTTGAAAAAATTGATTTAGTTCCACAAGTTAGTTCAAATTCTAACTCAAGTCAAGATGCAAATAATGGAGGAAACACCACTGAATCTGGTGAAAAACAAGCAAAACAACCAACTTATTTTGCTGATTTAGATGATATTTTGTCTAAAATTTCACTCAGAAAACTAAATTTTCTTGATTTTAAAATTGCTTCAGGGGCAATTACAACCCCAAGCTCTTCAACTGTTGCAGTTAATTTAGCTTCCTCATCAACTTCTGAGCCATTACCTCAACTTCAGCAAGTAAATTCAGTCCAATTATTCCAAGGCCAAGTGCAACAAGAAGGACAAGATCAACAGCAAGCTCAAGGAACTGAAGGTGCCCAACCCCAAGCAGAATCATCAAAACAAGCTACTGCCCCTGAAACAAAATCACAAAGTCTTGAGGAATTTGTTAACAAACTCGCCGTTAATTCAACTACTTCGATAGAATTTTTAGAAAAAATAAATAAAGATCTTTATAAATCAAATCAAGCTCGATCTAAATCTGTTGTAAAAGCAATCAATGATAATCTTTTAATAAAACCAATTTCTCTTGATTTTGGCGAACTTTCTCCATATTTTTCACAAAGAAAAGTATCAGGAGTTGATTTTTACCTTGATATTAATCGTGCAAAGGCAACCTCAAATACTCTTGAAATTCCGGTAAATATTAACCTTTATTCAAGTTTTTTTGGTGACAACAACCCTAAACTATTAAAATCAAAACAAGAAACTTTTGAAATAAAATATTTCAAACAAAAAACTGAAACAACTGGCGCAACTCATCAACTTGACAAAAATCGTCAAGAATTTTATTTTATTAATTCTTTACCAGACAATTCTCCTCAACTTCAACAAGTTGCAGTTTCTACTACTTCATCAAATCAGCCTAGAATTCATGAAGAAAAAATTGTAACCGCAACTTCATTTATTTCTAAAACTGAGCTAGAAAAATTAATTGGAACTGATAATCAAAAATCTGAAGAATTAAAGCAAATTTTATCAAATAAGTTCCAGTATGGATATGATTTTAATCCCCATGAAGCAATGCTAAAATCATGAACAGGAAATCAAAAATTCCCTAAATTACATGATTTTCTTGATTTTCAATCTGATGACCAAACGGGTTCACCTTTTAAAATTAAATCATTAAAATCTAACAAATTTTTCACAAACGAGCATGATGTTGCTGCTTTTTATGCTTATTTATTAAGTATGGAGCCAACTGAAATTTTAGAATATCTTTTTGAAATTGCAAAATCAGCAAACTTGATTGATCCTAATGAAAAAATAAATATAACAGACATTAAAGAAGGTAACATTTTTAAAAACGCAAATGATATAAAATTTAAGTCTGAGTCTGACATTATGGGTCTAGATTTTAATGGTCATGTTAAAACTTTTGACACAAGAGGTTGAATTTCTAACTTATTTTTACCAAAAACTATTGCTGATCAATTTAAAAATGACCATGATGATGACAAAATTTTTGAAAAACTTAACAAAATAACTCCAGCAAAAATTCAACAAGGTTCTTCGGAAACAACAGGTCAACCTGAAGATATCTACAAAGAAATTCGCGAAAATACTAAAAAAATTAATGAAAGTAGTAACTCAAGTTCAAATACCGGAGTCCTAACACTAGTTTCAACCGGCACTGAGCAAACTCAACAAACAGCTAAACCCGTTGAAGAATTAGTAAAGAGTTTTTATTCAACAAAAACAGAAAAACTGACTAATTTAAAAGATTTATTACTTGCGTTTTATGTTAAGGCTAAAGAACTTAATAATTTTAGAGCTTGAGCAAAAGTTGGCTTAGATTTAGATTATCAAATAGTTTTTGAAAAACAAACTGGTGCAGCAAATTATTCAACAGGAACCGATATTCCAACCGGATCTGAAGGGTACAATCTTACTTATTATTACAAAATTTTCAATAAACAAACTAAGACTGAAGAATATCAAAGTCCTAAAACAGCTTTAAAAATTTTGGTTTCTACAAATGATCAAAGACAATCTGAAGAAAAAAAGACCCTAAATAAAGCGGTTTTAAGTATTCCACCTTCTTATTCTTTGCTTCAATATGAAAAAACTGAATTTGAAAAAATAGCCACTACCCAAACTAGTGGAGATCAAACTCCACAAAAAGCTTTTGAAAATACAAAAGAGTTTAAAGAAATTCAAGAAATTATCAAAAAATATGATCCAACTTTAGCCCTTAGTGTTAAATCTGAAACAAAAGATGTTTTCCACCCTGACAAAATAAAAATAGTTCTCCTCGAAGTTACCAAAAACGCTCAAAGCGAATCTGAATCTACCGAAACCCAACCCCAAAACACCGAAAAATCTCAACTTAATTTCCAAATTAGAATTCAAAAACTTCCAGAAACACCGAAACCAGCCGCTCCAGAAACAACCGCTACGGAACCAAGTTCAACAACTTCAGAACCAACAACCGAAACAACCACAGCCTCAACAGCAAGCTAAATAATTTAGTGCTAAAACATAATTTTTTAGAAAGTAGAAAAAGATGCTTAATAAAACAAACAAAATAAAAAATGCAAAAACAATAATTTCAACAGGTTTTTCGATTACAGCAATTCTTACAACAATTGTTGCAGTTCCGATTGGTCTAACAATTTTTGAGCGTTCATATAGTTCGCAAATTTTTGGTAATGTTGATAAAAATCAAGTTGTAGATCTAAAAACTCAGACAACTTTTAGTGAAGAAGATTTTATTAATGCCCTTAATAATCTAAAATTGCACGACCAATATAAAAATTTATCGGCAAAAACAGCACTTGCCTTAGCTAACAATCCTTCATATGCTTTCAATTTTTTAAAAGCATATGATTTTACTCCAATTACTAAGCACAATTTTCGGGTAGTTTTAGATATTGAAAAAGCAACTGCCTCTGGTAGCGAAGTAAAAAATGTTGTAGTTTATGCTCATTCAGATCAATTTAAACTTACTTATTCAAAACAAACCGACCTTAAAGGTTTTGCTCAAAGTGATAAAGCTGATGGTGATTTAGTTGGATTCCAAATTGATCTTGAAAAATCAAAATTAGAACTTTCTGCAACAAAAAGTTCTAATTTAACAGCTTCTGAAGTTGCTTTTAAACTTGACAATGATTTTCAAGCTTCATATAAAATATCACGCTCAAAGACTCAAGCATTTTCTGATGCTTTATTTCAAAATGGCTTAACTTATAATTTGGTTAACACTTTAGGTTTACCAACAATTTTGGAAAAAGGTTATGTTTTGTCCCCAAAAACAGTTGAAAACCAAAAAGCTAAACAAGAAAAAATGGTTATGATTGCTGATTCAGAAACCAAAAGAGTTGATAGCTTGATGAATGTTGAAAACTTGGTTTTCAAAAATCATAACGATAAAGCAGGAACTCTTTCAATTTCTTTTGAGCTAATTGACCCAAACGGAAAAATTGTCAAAGAATTTGATTTTCCAATTTTAGGAATTAAAAAATTAAGTGTTGATGTCAAAAGTGTCGAGCAACAAATTCTTTCAAAATTTAGTGATGTAATTCAATTAAAACCTTTTGTTCAACTTGCGCTTGTTAAAGATAATCTAAGTTTGGCTCAAACCATTTACAAAACCGATAATAACCCCGTTAATGTCGCCAAAGTCTTGAGCAGAATTACGCAAAACTCTCAACAAAATGCACGACATAATCAAGTTTCAACCCAACTTTTCCAAGATTCAGGTCAAAATTCACAAGCTACAACCGAAAAAGTTCAAATTAACCCTCAGGATTTTAATTCTTTTTTTGATTGAAAATTAAATACTATACAAATTCCTGGGCTTGAAGGCTATCTTGTTGAAATTAATTCAATTGGTTTAGCACAAAATTTATCCCAAGAGCAAAAAGATAAACTTTTAAAAGAAAATAAAGTTTCTTTTGAAGTTGATTTTAGTGTAAAAAAACAACTAAATATTGAAGCTCCTTACCTTGAAAGTGAATTTGTTAAGTCAAATTATCCGCGAGTTCTTGAATCTTCACTTGCCACATTAGGAAAAGGAAGTAATTCTAAATTTGTTTTAGTTGATCTTGATTCTTCAAAATCTAATTTTGAAGTTCAACTTGATTATGATGAAAATCAGCGAAAAGTTCTAAATTCCGCTTTACAACGAAATTCACAAATTGACTTTTCAAATTTAGATAAGATTGATTTTCAAGATCCAAAAGTTCAAAACTTTAATCCTCTAGCTAGAACTTTTGAATTCAAAGAAAATCCTAATGGTCCAAAATTAACTTTAGAATATATAAAATCTCTAGTTTCAGAAGTTGTTGAAGATGCTAAACAACAAAAAACATTTGATGAAGTAGCTAGAAAACTTTATTTTTTAGATCACGGATACCAAGCAGAGGACACTACTAAATTAGAAGCATACAAACAAAAATATTCAGCAATGTTCCCTCAACCTGAGAAAAAATCTGAAGAAAAAGCAGAAAAACCAACAGAAGATCAAACTTCAACCACACCTCCAACTTCAGATTCAACTCAAGCTTCAGACCAAACTTCTTCTCAACCTTCAACTTCAACAGGAACCTCAACTCCAGCAGAAAGCAATTCCCAAACAACAACTGAAGGATCAACAGGTACTGCTGCTCCTGCAGCTGCCGCTGCCGCAACCCCTGTACAAGCATCTGCTTTTCAGGATTTACCTCAAGAGACACCAACTCAAACCCAAACACCTGAAAAAACTGAAATTACAGATGGTTTAGGTATTAAACTTTGGTCATTTTTACAAAAATCTAACTATCCAGAATTAGAAAATTCTGATGTTTCTTATGAAGTTGTTAAAAATTCTAACAGCCAAGTTGATGTAGTTATGAGTTTTAATCAAAAAACAACTGGAGAAACTACATCAAAACCAGCAAAATTAATTTTTTCAATTCAAAATCTTGAAGACAATCAGTCTTATGATAATTTAGTTAAATATAATCCGCTAGTTCTTTTTGATTTTAGAAAAAATCAAAAAACTGAAAATGGAACTGTTTCAAAAATCTCATCATTAAATCGAACTGATATTGAAATTGAACTAAATAGTAAAATGATCGAAGAAACAGCGGAGGGCGAAGAAGGCACAGAAGTTTCAATGCCGGTCGCGGAAACAGTTCAAACCAGCGAAGCTACCACCACAACAGCTACCGCCCCTGCACCTTCAACTCCTGTTCAAAATAGCGCCAACCCACAAGATGGAATTGTACTAAAAAAACCTGTAATTTTAGGAAAAGGTACTCAACCAGCTCTTAAAAATGGTGTAGTAATGTTAGCTTTTAGTCTAAAAAACATTACTAAAAACAAAAAGACTCATTTACTTTCATCTAAAGAAGGTAAAGGCTTATTTATTTCAAAAGTTGATTTTGATAAAAAAGAGACTTTAGTAATTGGTCTAGACCAAAATGGTTCTAATGCTGCTTCAGGTCAAACAGCCTACCCAGCGGTTGGTCTAATTTCTGGTGTTCAAGGTAACGCAGCAGGACTTTTTGAAATTAAAGAGTCCAAACTTGAAAGAAACTACACAGCACCGTTAAGTTTTGATATTTTTTCTCAAAAAAATATCAATTTAACTAATCAAAGTGCTAATTTTGATTTACTTAAAGAAGATGATTTGTTATTTTTAACTATTTCTAAAAAGGATGCTGATTACACATTTACTTTAAGTTCTTCTCGTAATCCATTGTCTCAAAAAATTGTATCTAATTTAAATTTAGAAGATTCATACCCTGATATATTTAATGGTCACCTTGATTGAAGTTATTTAGGTCCAAACCCTGTAGACAAATCTGGTTCAACAGTAACTGTTCGTGGTCTAGCAATTTATGATTCTGTGGATCTTGCAGACCAAGAGTCAATCTCTCAAGTTCTTACAAATGCATTTATTAAGGAACTAACCAGTTAGTTTTCCTGCCTGTAAAAAAAAAAAAAAAAATATTTTGCACAAAACTTTTTTTTGTGATATAATTATAAACATAACAGTAACAATAGCAAAAGGGATCACCTGAATCCATTCCGAACTCAGTAGTTAAGCCTTTTTACGCCGACGATACTAGAAATAGGAAAATAGGGAGTTACTGTTTTTTTATTTTCTTTAATAAATAAAAAAACAGTAAAAATATCAAAAAACAGACAAAAAACACGATAAAATGGTTAAAATAACCAAAAAAGAGTTAAATTATGACTTTCAGTCAACAAGCAAAACTTGAAATTTTAGCAAATCGACTAACTCGACCAAAATTTAATTCCTTAGTTAAAGGTTTAATTTTTTCATCATCACTAGATGATGATCCAAGCTTTTTTATATTAAGAATTAACAAAAATGAAATTAATTCTCGATTAATTGAAATTTTTCGAAAATTTCAATTAAATTTTTCAGAAACTAGAAAAAACAAAAATTGGATCTGTATTGAGAAAAAATTAATTAAAATTGATAAGACACCTGAAAATATCCAATATTTTTTTGCCGGACTCTTCATAGGAGGAGGTTCGATTTCACCGCTAGGGTCAAAATCTTACCACCTTGAAATTTCGTTTTTGGATAAATCAAAATGCGAAAAAGTTTTAAATATTTTGCGCCAAAATCAATTAGAATTCACTTTTAAGCAAATTTTTTACCAGAACCGCTTAAAAATTTACTTAAAAAAAGTTAACGAAATAATTTATTTTTTAATGGCTATCGGCGCACTTGAACAAGCTTCAAAACTAGAAATTTTAAGAATTGAACGTGATCATTATCTTAATGCTAACCGAATCACAAATTTTGACATAAAAAATGCCAAAAAGATAAGTGAATCATCGACAAACTTTATTAAAAAATGAAAATTAATTCAAAAAAACAATTTAACATCGGAATTTAGCGACCAAGAATTAATTTTTTTCGAGATCCGTCAAAAAAATCCTGAATTAAGTCTACAAGAAATTTGTAAAATTTTAAAAAAAGAGTATAATATTATTAGAACAAAAGCAGGCCTAAACTATTGGCTTGTTAAATCTAATAAAATTTTAGAAAAAGGAGTGAAAAATGCACAATAATATTTTTTTTGACCGCAAAGATTATCGTGCTTATAGCCGAGCGGACGAAGCTACAAAAAAATTAACAAATAAATTGTTGTCTTTTTCCATTATGTGATTAGGTATTGCAATTTTACTTGTTGGCTTAATTACTTTTGCAATTTTATCAATAGACTCATTATTTGCTATTTATTTAAGAATAGTTGCCGGTATTACATCAAGGTTTTCTGGACTTTTACTATTTTTTGTTTTACTTATTGTAGTAAATTTTGGGCTGTCATATTATATAAATAGATGAGCATTAGCCGATAACCCGCCAACAATCGTTCTTGTTTTGCTCTATTTTGTCTTTGTAATGGCTAATTCTTTCCTTATTCCGCTGATCTTCGCTACTCAAATAGCCTTAGGACAAGGTAACTATGTAATGATAGCAATTGGTGGCGCTGGTGGTATAATGGCCCTAATTGGAATTTTAGGTTATTTCCAAGTTATCAATTTTGGTAAATTACTACCTTTAATTTTGATTGGTATTTTTATTGAATTCATTCTTTTAATTGTTTCCTATTTTGTTTTTTCTTCATTTGTAGAAACCTTATACTCATTTGTCGCTATTACAGTTACATTAGGAATGATCGGATATGAGTTTTGAATTATCAGAAATCAATCATCTGTAATTTTAACCCATTACAATAGTGAAACAGAAATTAAACGTGTTTTTTTAAGATTGGGAATCGCAAATGCGCTTGGTTTATATATTTCTTTCCTTCGTTTAGTCATTCAAATATTAAGACTTTTGAACAGACGTTAAAATATATAATTTAGCTCTATTTTCAAATATTTTTTAAGGACTTTATGCAAAAAAAAGTAATTTTAGTTGACATTGAGATTGAGAAAGGGTCAAATATCAAATATGAAATTGATCCCAAAACTAAAAAATTAGTTGTTGATAGAATTCTTCGTGGCGATTTTGTTTATCCAGCTAACTATGGGAGCATTCCTGAGACACTAGATTGAGACGGGGATCCATTAGATGTTTTAGTTTATTCTAGCCAAAAATTTTTACCCGGATCACAACTAAATGCTAGAATTTTAGGTGCCCTTGAAATGATAGACGACGGCGAGATAGACACAAAATTAATTGCAGTTCATGATGATGACTATCGTTTAGATCATATTAATTCAATGGACGGTCTACCTCAGGAGTGATTAGATTCAATTCATTATTTTTTTAGCAATTATAAAAATTGAAAACGTCCCGGAATTACAAAAGTCTCAAAATTTATCTCTCTTGACGAGGCGATTAAAGAATTTGAAACATGCACTAAACTTTATGAAGATTTTCACCATTATTCAAAAGAAGATTTTCTTAAAACAATGCAAGAAAAATTCCCAGAAAAATATCAAAAATAATCAAAAAACATTTTTTTGTTAACATAGCAAAAAAATGTTTTTTTTTATGTTATAATAACAAAACAACAAAAAAACATTATTAAAATTTTAGAGGAGAATATGAAAACTAAGTGAAACAAGTTTTTAAAACTAGGTTTAGTTTTTCCAGTTTCTGTAATTGGAATTATTGCTAGTTGTGGCCACAATCATACAGATGGAGAAAAAGAAAAAACTCCTGGTTCACCAACAACTCCTGGTTCAGGCCAAACACAAAACATTACTGATGTTTCCAAAATTTCTAATTTAGTTTCATCCCGTAAAGATGAAATAAGTGCAGCAAAATCAGATCCTTCCAAACATTTTGCAATGAATATCGCAATTGTAACAGCTGATGGAACTGTTACTGACAAATCTTTTAATCAGTCAAGTTGAGAAGCGATTCAACAAATGGCTGCAATAACAGGTGCAGAAATTACCGCGGTTGATAGTAGTACTGACACTTTATCACAAAAATATAATTCCTTAATTAACACAAATAAAAATATTTGAGTTCTTTCTGGATTTCAACACACTGAAGCTCTACAAACTTGACTTGCTGTTCCAGAAAATAAACAATCATTTACTAGTAAAAAAATCATTGTTATCGGAATTGACTTATCTGGTTTGGATGATGTAATTCCACAAGGTCAATACATCCGTTTAAATTATAAAACTGAAGAAGCAGGATATCTTGCAGGTTATGCAAATGCAGCGTTTTTAGCCGCTAAATATCCAAATGATGCAAACAAACGTTCTGCAATAACTGTAGGTGGTGGAGCTTTTGCCGCTGTTACTGACTTTATTGCTGGATATTTGACCGGAATTAAAGCATATAATGCCGCAAATCCTACCAAAAAAACTAAAATTACCGCTAATACAATCAAATTAGATACAAATTTTGCTGTCAATGCAACAAGCAAACAAACACTTGAAGGTTTAGCGGCAAATGGTTCTCCTTCAACATTGCTAGCAGTGGCTGGGCCACTAACAGGAATTTTTGCAGATATTGCCGCAGGAGATCATGACCGTTTTTTAATAGGTGTTGATACTGATCAGTCACTTGTTTATACAAATGCGCGAAGAAGATTTTTCACATCAATTTTGAAAAATTTAGGATATTCACTTTTTTCAGTTCTTGCCGATCTATATACTAAAAAATCAAGTTCAAAATATTTAGGCGGATTTGTTCAATCTCAAAAAAATGCATTTGTAAAACTTGGATATAAGGATAAATTTGTGGACATTGCCGATTCAACCCTACCAGATTCAGATAAAACTTTAGCCGATAAAGCAATCGAAGATGCAAAAAAACATTTTGACCAAAAAACAGCAAACTCAACCGATATTCGTAAAACATTAGAAATTCCAGAAATGGACACTGATCAACAAGCTCGAATTAATAAGCTTGTTTCTGAAATTAATAAATAATTTCAGTGCTTTTTAAAGTCAAGAAAAAATCCAGGCTATTTTGTCTGGATTTTTTAATTTTTTTTGGTAATATTTAGTTAAATGCTAAGAGAAGAAAATGTAATTGAGTTTATCGGTGTTTCAAAAAAATTTGGTAACTTTTTTGCTAATAAAAATATTAGCTTTAAAGTTAAAAAAAACACAATCCATGCACTAATTGGCGAAAATGGTGCCGGAAAATCGACACTTATGTCCACTCTTTTTGGAATTTATACACCAGATGAGGGGCAGATAAAAGTAAACGGAAAACAATCATTTATCGACAACCCTAATCGCGCAAGTGACTTGGGAATAGGAATGGTTCACCAACATTTTAAACTAGTTGATGCTTATACTAATTTTGAAAACATTATTTTAGGTCAGGAATTTGCCCATCGTGGTGTTCTAAATCGACAATCTGCCCGTCAAAAAATAAAAAAAATACAAGAAATTTACAATATTGAATTTGATTTAGACCAAAAAACTGGCGATGCTTCTGTGGTTGTAAAACAGAAAATTGAAATTATAAAAATTTTATATCGAGACTCAGATATCTTAATTTTTGACGAGCCGACAGCAATTCTATCGCCTCAAGAAATTGATTCCTTTTTAGATATTTTAAGATTTTTTGTTAAAAATGGTAAAACAATAATTTTTATATCACATAAATTATCTGAAGTTAAACAAGTTGCAAATTCTGCGACCGTTTTACGTCATGGCGAAGTAGTTGCTAACTTTGATAGTCTCGAAAACATCAGTATTTCCGAGATGACTTCGGCAATGGTTGGTAAAAAAGTTGTTAGCTCAAAAAATTTACTTAAAAAAGATTTCACACAAGTGGGATTAAAAGTTGAAAATCTTAGCGCTTCTTTTGATAAAAAAATCGAAAATTTAAACTTTGAAATTCACAAAGGCGAAATTTTTGCAATTGCAGGTATCGAAGGTAACGGTCAACTCGAAGTCGAACTTGCAATTTCAGGACTAATTCATTCAACAGGTAAAATTTTGGTTTATAACCAAAATAACGAACCTATAAACTTAGAAAATTCAAGTGTTTCTTCTCGTTTTGGTCTAATCTCTTATGTTCCTAGCGATCGCCATAAATACGGAATAGTTTTAGATTTGCCAAATTTAGATAATTCAATAATAAGAAACATGAGAAATCAAAAATATGTTTCAAAAAAATATATAAAAACTCAAAAAGTTCAAGAATTATATGCTAAAATTGTTGAACTTTTTGATGTAAGAGGTGATAAAACTGGCCAAAAAAATTCCCGACTTTTATCTGGAGGTAACCAACAAAAATTTGTTCTAGGCCGAGAAATTTTAACTGATCACGAAGTACTTTTAATAGTTCAGCCAACTCGCGGACTTGATATAGGGGCAATAAATTTAGTTCATCAAAAAATTCTTGAAGAAAAAAGCAAAAACAAAACAATTTTACTCATTTCATATGAACTTGACGAAGTTTTGGCACTAGCTGATACAATTTGCGTTATCAACAAAGGACAAATTTCTAAAAAATATTTTGCAAATGAAATTGATCGTTATAAAATAGGTAAACTAATGGCAGGTTTAAATCATGATTAAGAAAAAAAATAATTTTTCTATTTTTTCTAATTTTTTATGAAAAAAATTAGAAAAAAACAATTCTAAAAGTTTATCTGAAAAGATTTTATCTACTTTTTGAGCAATTTTCTTTGGAATTTTAGTTTCTTTTATTTTTATCTGATCATTTGGATACAATCCGCTTCAAGTTTATTATACTATTGTTTTTAAGATCGCTTTTGCTTGAAATGAAGTTAGAAATTTGCTACTAATTACGTCAATTTTCATTTTTGCTAGTATTGCAATTGCAATTCCTTTTAAATCAGGATTATTTAATATCGGTCTTCCAGCGCAAATGATGATCTCAGGGATAGTTTCCTTGATGATTGTTTTAAATTTAACATCAATTAATATTTATGCTCGGTTGCTGATAGCCGCACTTTTAGGTATTTTAGTAAGCGGAATTCTGGGTGCTCTAGTTGGTATTCTTAAATCTTATTTGAAAATAAATGAAGTTATTTCAACAATTTTATTAAATTGAATAATTTTTTCCATTGGTAAATTTTTCCTTACATCAACAAGTCTTGATATCGGATTTAAAACCACAACACTAACTTCACAAAGTATAAACGAGCTGTCATTTTTAACATCAATATTTTTAACCCGTAATTTTTCAATAATAATGTTATTTTTATCATTATTATTTGCATTTTTAATTTGGTTTGTTTTGCAAAAAACTTCAATTGGTCTTTCAATAAAAATTACTGGTCAAAATAAAGATGCTGCAAATTATGCCGGAATTAACAACAAAAAAACAACTATTGCAGTGATGACTTTTTCAGGAATTGTCGGCGGGATTGCCGGTTTTGCCTGGTATGTTTTTTATAGAAGATCCTTTACACTTCAGGCCGGAATGCCACGAGAAGGTTTTGATGCTATTTTATTAGCGCTTTTAGCTTTTAATTCACCTTTTGGAATAATTCCAATATCATTTTTTTACTCAGTTCTTCTAATTGGAACAAACGCACTTGAGGCTCATTCAATCGCTTTAAATCAACAAACAACACAAATTATTATTGGAATTATAGTGTATTTATCTGCTATATCCGTTATTTTCATTCATTTTAAACCTCTAAAATGAACGATGAATGTTTGATACTTATCTAGGACAGGCCGATTTTTCAGTGCTAAAAATGCAAAAAATGTAAATATAAAGCCACCAACTTCTGCCTACAGTAATTTAAGTTTATTGCTCATAAAAGCTGAAAAAAAGGAAAAAATTAGGAATTTGCAAACAGAAATTACTAAATTTGAAAATATTAAGGCAGAACTTTTAACTTTATTTTTAGACCAAAAAGTAAATATTTTTTGAATTTACATAAAAATTCAAAAAACAAACATTAAACTTTTTCTACTAAAAAGAGCATACTTAAAAATTAAGAATTATGACAACGTCGCAATTTGAAAGCAAAAAAAGAGTGAATTAAAAAACAAATCTGGACTAGATTTTGCGCTTAAGTCGAAAAATGTTGAGGAAAAATTAGCCTTTTTTGAGCAAATTAACCAAAAAAGGCGTAAATTGAATATCGAACTAAATGAGTTAGGTTATTTTGATGCTAAAAATAATTTTAACGCCTTTTGACAGCAACTTATTGAACATCACCTTCAGTTTCGTAGTCTCAAATCTGAAATCATTGAAAATTTTAAAGCAGACCAAAAAGCTAAAAAACCTTTAAAAACGGAGGAAAAATAATGACTTTAGAAACAATTATTCCAATTTTAGCGCTTTTCTTTGTTTTTTTCTCAATAATAACAACAGGGTCGATAGCCGGACTTTATAGTGAAAAAGCGGGGGTTGTAAACATTGCAATCAACGGAGTTATGATTATTGGGGCTACAGTTTATGGTCTTTTTTCAATTCTTTTTGATGTTTCAAACATGGCGATGCAATTAATTTTAATCCCACTTGCAGCGCTTTTTTCAGGATTATTTTCACTATTACATGGATTTTTAACAATAAAACTAAAAGGAAATCATATTATCTCAGGGGTAGCACTTAATATTTTGGCGCCAGCAATTGCATTTGCATTGCTTAAAATTTATGGAAACAGTAGTCGCTTTGAGTCTCCGGTAAATGAACTTGCCTTTGGTCCACATAGAACATTTCTAAACATTTTTTCACTAAAATTACTAATTGTAACAGCGCTAATTTTTGTAACTTGGTTTGTTTTTTCCAAAACAAAATTTGGTCTTAGATTTTCGGCTGTTGGTGAAAATCCACACGCAGTTGCTGCAGCCGGAATTAATGTCAATAGAATGAAATGACTAGGAGTTTTTCTTTCAGGTTTAATTGCAGGAACCGCTGGTGCTTTTTATTTCCAGTATCTAGGATCTTCATTTACAGGCGATGTTCAAGGGCTAGGATTTTTATCTTTAACAATTTTAATAATGGGCCGTTGAAAAATAATTTTAATTGTAATTTATAGCTTAATTTTTTCATTTTTATACACAATTTCAATTAGCTTAGCCGGGAATTTTGGTGACTTTTTAGCAATTATTGAAGCTGCACCATATTTAGTTACAATTTTAATTCTCGGTCTTACTTCCAGAAAAGATTTAGCACCAAAAGCACTCGGAATACCTTATGACAAATCTTTAAAATAAATAATAATTTATAATATAATTCTAACTCCTTATTAAAAAATAAAAAATAGCATTGATGAAAAAATATTTCAAGGTTTTATTATGTACAAAAAATTTTTCGAAGGTATTATTGAAGTTATTACCGGCCCAATGTTTTCAGGCAAATCTGATGAACTAATCAAAAGAATAAAAATTCTAACTTATGCAAATATTAAGATTTTAGTAATAAAGCCTTTAATTGACAACCGTTTTTCTGATTGTGAAATTGTTTCGCGCTCAGGTCTAAGAATTCCAACTTTTAGTGCTAAAACAACTCAAGAAATAAAAGATCTATTTGCAAAAGATAAATATGGGGCAATTGCAATTGACGAGATTCAATTTTTTTCCGAAGATATTATCCCCTTTTTGGATAAAATTGCAAACAAAGGAATTCGTGTGATTGTCAGCGGTCTTGACCAGGATTTTCGTCGTAAACCCTTTGGTGTTTTACCAAATTTAATGGCAATTGCCGAAAATGTCACTAAATTACAAGCAGTTTGTACAATTTGCAAACGCGCTGCAACAACATCGGCCCGTCTTGTTAAATCAGAAAAACAAAACTTAATTGGTGATAGCGCCGAATACGAGGCGCGTTGTCGTGCCTGCCATAACCTATAAAAAAAAAAAAAAAAATTTCTACTAATTCAAAATTTTGTGGTAAAATTATTTTTTGCTAGTGCAAGTGTAGTTTAATGGTAGAACTTCAGCCTTCCAAGCTGACTGTGAGGGTTCGATTCCCTTCACTTGCTCCATATCAGGTTGTCCAAATTTTCACAAAAAGCGCATTTGCGCTTTTTTTATTAACATTTTATACATTATTTTTTCAAAATAATGTATAATTTATAAAAGATTTAATTTCTTAAAAAAGGAACAAAATGGAAATAATTTCAGGAACAGTAATAGACAAACTTGGTTTTCATGCCCGCCCTGCTTCTAAAGTTGCAAAATTAGCAACAACATTCAAATCACAAATTAAAATCATATCTGGTGAAAAATCAGGTAATGCCAAATCAATCATGAATATAATGGCTCTTGGAATTAAAATGGGATCAAATTTTACCATTGAAGTTTCAGGTGAAGACGAAATTACTGCTGCAAAAGCGATCAAAGAATTAATTATTGCCGAAAAATTAATTCTTGAATAATTCAGCTAAACACTGCATAAATAAACCGACGTTTTGTCGGTTTATTTTATTTTTTTGACAGGTTTTGCTAAATTTTGACAAAAACTAAAAAAAAATATATTTTTCAATTATTTTCTAGCAAAACCTACAAAATAATGTAAAATTATGGTAATTAATTTGATTTTTTGCGTTATCAATTTATCAAATTAATTATTTTATATATACAAAAAAAAGAAAGGAGAAAAATGTCCATTTCACTTAAATCAATTTTCAGTGAAAAAACAAGAAAGAGCACCAACAACTCTGGTGCTGGGAAATTGCGTAAAATTTTGTCCAAATTATCTGGCGCTTTTATGCTTCCAATCTCAGTTATGTCCATTGCCGGTCTGCTCTTAGGAGTTGGTGCTGCGATTGCAAACAACGCCGAATCGCTTCATAACCTTAAACAATTTGGGCAATTTATCCAAGCCCTAGGTGATGCTGTTTTTGCCGGTTTACCGGTTTTATTTGCGATTGCCTTTGTTATTGCCTTTACTGATGAGTCCGGTGTGGCTGTTTTTGCAACATTAATCGGATATCTTGTTTTCTCATCAGTCCAAACAGTCTTTATCACTGATGTTGATATTCCTGATCCTGCCGATGCTAAAAAAAGCATTGGTAAAGGGGTTTCTATTTTATTCTCTGGTGCAGGGCGTGATCCAGCCGGATTAACAAGGCTTGTTGGTGGTGCTCTCGGATTCAGGGCGCTTCAAACCTCAGTTTTTGGCGGAATAGCTGTTGGACTTGTTGTTCAATATCTATATAATCGCTTTCATACAATTCAATTACCACAAATGATTTCATTTTATGGTGGTAAAAGATTTGTTGCATTAATTACAATTCCAGTAATGGGGCTTTTAGCTTTTGTTTTCTTAATTTTCTGACCATGAATAGGAATTGGGCTTAACCTCTTTGGTGCTTCACTTGCAAAAGTTCCTTATGGATTTGAGTCATTTATTTTTGGTTACATCGAAAGATCTCTAATTCCTTTTGGTCTGCACCATGTTTTCTACGCGCCACTTTGATTTTCACCAGCCGGAGGAGACGCAGGTGCAACTATCACTGATTGAGCTCTTGGTGAAGGAATTAAAGTTCTTTCAGAAGAAATCATGAAAGATGATGGTAAAAAAGAAACAATTTACAAAATAATTACTGAAGCACAAACAATTCCTGGTGACTCACTTAAGGTAATTTTAGAAGACATTGCTAAAAATAAAGATAAATTTGTTGGTGACTCAACAGGTTCAATTTATTTATTAAAATTTGCTAACACAATTGATTACACCAAAGACGGCAAAGCATTTTCAATCCCATTATTTACCTTTTTAGAAAACCATGGTTTCAAAGTTGGTAGATTTGCTGACGGTAAATTCTCAGGAATGATGTTCGGTCTTCCAGCAGCAGCAGCGGCCATGATTATGGCAGCGCCAAAAGAAAATCGCAAAGTTACTGCAGGAACTGTTGTTCCAGCAGCAGGAACTTCATTTGTAACTGGTGTTACAGAACCGATTGAATTTACATTTCTATTCTTATCTCCACTACTTTTCTGAGGATTCCACGCATTTATGATGGCCCTTTCCTTCATGTTTGCAAATTTAGCTGGAGTTCACATTCCAATGGTATTCTCAGGTGGAGTTCTTGACCTTTTAATTTATGGAGCCGTTCCTGTCCAAAAAGGTACTAATTTCTGGTGAGTTTTAGTAGTAGGACTTGCTTATGTACCAATTTACTACTTTGTTTTCCTTTTTGTTATCAAATGGAAAAACCTTGAAACTCCTGGAAGAGGAACAAACACCAAATTATTTACAAAATCTGATTATTTAGCACGTAAAGATAGTTCAAAATCTGCCTCATCAGTTGACCCACAAGTTCTTGCAATCGTTGATGGATATGGTGGAATTGATAATATTACCAATTTTAATAACTGTGCATCACGTCTTCGTTATGACATTAAAGACTTATCACTTGTTGACGAACAAAAATTAAAAGCTGCCGGCGTTGTTGCTATAAAAGTTGAAGGACAACATCATGTTCAGGCAATTTTAGGGCCAATCGCTGAGCAAATGAATGCAAAAATTAATTCCCAACGTGATTTAATTAAAGCTATGTCTCAAGACGAAATTGACGCAATTTTGAAAAACAAACCAGCTAAACCTATGCCAGAAAAAGTTGAAATGACTAAGTGTGAAAACAAAACTTGCCATTTACCAGAAGAAATTTATTCTCCAGCAACAGGTGAATTAATTGAATTAGCACAAGTAAAAGACGGCGTTTTTTCTGAAGAAAAATTAGGAAAAGGTTTTGCAATTCGTGTTGGAAACACCGGTAAAAAAGATATTTTTTCACCAATTAATGGTCAAATTAAAATGGTTTTTGCTACCAAACACGCAATTGGATTTGCTTCTAAAGATAATAAAACCCAAGTTTTAATTCACATCGGAATTGATACTGTCGAACTTCAAGGTAAAGGTATTGAGGTTTTTGTTGAAGCTGGCCAAGATATTAGTGTTGGAGATAAAGTTGCTAGCGTTGATCTTGATTATTTAACTCAATCAGAAATAAAAAACACCGATATTATCGTTGTTATTCTTCACGAGTCAGATAAAAAAGAATTCGAATTTAAAGTTCCTTTACAAAACATTGATCAACTTCCAATGCTAGTTGGTCAATCATTACCAGTCAAAAAACAATAAAATTGGTCTCTAAATTTTAGAATATTTTTGTAAGAAAACCGCGATTACCTCGCGGTTTTTATTTTAAATTAATTTTGTTTGGCTAAAATATGCTAATAATTTTTAATACTAAATTTATTAAGTTCCTTTTGTAAAAATTTATAACTTCTTTTGTTAAAGTCTGAGCAAATAACTGAGTTTGCCAGTTTGATGGCAAAATTTTTAGTGAATATAAAAACGCAAAAATACCCGCAAATCCGGGTTTTTTGGCGCTAAACCTTAATTTTTATTATTTTAAAATTAAGCCTTTGTAAAAAAAAAAAAAAAAAATGTTTGGTCTAACAAAAAATTAAGTTATAATTATAACCACTTAAGAATAATTAATAAATTTTGATATTGAATTAAGGGGGAATTGGTTATGTTTTTGCCATAAAAAATCAGAAAATGCGAATTTTCCATTATATTTTTAAATATGATGGCATGCCTTAAATTTAACCGTTTAGAAATCTATAAATTTAGGGCTTTTGGTTATTGTTCTTTCAAAACTTCATATATTTTTTTAGGCTCAATTTAAATAAAAATGAGTTTTCTTTTTACATTGAGTTTAAATAGTAGTTGTATTTTTTATGATTTTGTTATTTTATCCATAGATTAATTTTTGCTACTGTTTCAAACTAAAAAAACAGTTTAAAAATTTCATAATTTAGCTTTTTAAGTTAAAAATTTAGCTTTTTTAGTTTGCTTTATTTGATTAATAAGTGATTTTGCATTCGCGAGTGTTTAGTTTTAAAATTCAGTGTTTTTGCCTTGATAGTTATTTTTCTTGAGTTTCCAGTTTGGTGGTGTTCCTATTGACCCGAATATTTGAAATAGGTATGATTTTTACTTTTACTTCTTATTAAATCATTAATAAAAAAGGTAATTAACTTTTGCCAAAAAAGTTAAAAACGCACAAAACTAAAGCAAGACAAAAAAATTAATAATTTAATATTATTTTAATATCATAGCATATCGCTGTGGTGTCTTTCAATTTAAAATTAATTGAATTCTATAGTTGTTATATCAAAATATATAATCTGCAATTATTTTTTTCAGATCTTCTAAAGTTATTTTACTGTAGTCTAACTCGTTTAAGCATTCACTTTTTATAATTAAAATCAGTATTCAGCCTCCCTATTATCTAATGAATTTCCTACACGAGACAACAAAACAGTTCCTCCCATTTTATTTATTTTGTCAATATAGATTTTTGAAGTGTATTGAAATTAGTATTCTCCTTTTTGTTGCTTTGAAAATTTAAAAAAGCTAACACTTTGGGTGTTAGTCCCTAAATCGAAGATAAAAATGCAACGTATAGTATAATAATATTATACTTGCATTTTTTTATTTTTGGAGTATCTGGGAAAAAAGAAAATTTAAACATTTTAGTTTTGAAGATTTAGTAAAAATTGAGTTTTTATTGTAGCAGAACAAAAGTATTAGATTTATTGCTAGGCAACTTAATATTGCACCCTCAACTGTCTCAAGAGAAATTAAAAGAAATCTAAATGAATATGGAATTTATGAAGCTACTTTAGCAATAACAAAAAGACGAAAAAGATATTATCATAGGTATTATTTTAGATTTGTGGAACTAGGAAAATATGAGGAATTTAGCAAAATTTTTGCAGTAAAATATGACAAAAAAGTCCATGGAGTTAAGGCGACATATTTTTATATAGCAGAAAATTTCCCCGACATTGAAAAACCATCTTTAAAGACTGTTTTTAATTGAATCAAAACTAATAAATGGGTAATAGTTAGGAGTGACAGACTCAGAAAATATTACAAAAAAGGTG
>NZ_AFHO01000006.1 GCF_000218525.1 Mesomycoplasma ovipneumoniae SC01
TGCGAGTTTCCCGTTTGGTGAGATAATTTTAAAAAATTGTCCTAGTTTATAGTTTTGGGTGCTTTTTTAACTTTTTTGGCAAAAGTTAATTACCTATTTTAAAACACTGGTAAAAATCAATTTATGATAAAATAACAAAAATCATAAAAAAATACAACTACTATTTAAACTCAATTTAAATAGAAAACTCGTTTTTATTTAAATTGAGTTTAAAAAAATATATGAAGTTTTGAAAGAACAATAATTAAAAGCCATAAATTTGTAGATTTCTAAACGGTTAAATTTAAGGCATTCCATTAACATTTAAAGCCATAATGGAAAAAATGGCATTATCTGAGTTTATTGTGCCAAAAACATAACTTATTCCTCCCTAATTCAATATCAAAATTTATTAATTCATTCTTAAGTGAGGTTTATTATAACATAATTTTTTCTTGCGCCAAGCATTTTTTTTTTTTTTTTGCAAAAGGCTAATTTCAAAACTATAAAAATTAAGGTTTTAGCGTCAAAAAACACGGATTTACCGGTATTTTTGCATGTTAATATTCACTAAAAAGTGAATTTTTGCCACCAAACTGCCAAATCCAGGATGGTATTTTATACATTGGTTTAGAAGATTTTTTACTTAATGAATCAATAATAGACTTATAATTTTTAAATAACAACTTATTATTTAATAAATTTCTTAAGGCAATCAAAATGCTTTGATACTTAGTGGCATTTTGATTTTTAATTTACTAAATATAAACTTTAATTCTCTAATTATGCAGGCAAAATTAATAACTTAACTATAATAAAATGATTATATAAGTCTAACAGATATTACAAGGTATAAAAATATTCATGAACCTAAAGATGTTGTTAAAAACTGACTAACAGGAAGAGATACAATCGAATTCCTTGGTCTATGGGAGACTATTAACAACCCTAATTTTAAACGTGTCGAATTCGACACGTTTAAAAAGAAAAAAGGTAGCAATCCCTTTACATTATCGCCATAAAGATGGATTGAAAATACAAATGGGGAGTGTTCATAATTTTGTGTTCTAAGTAAATCTGTTTTGATATTTTAGTAAATCAGTAAGAAATTGTAATTAACTTTTGCCAAAAAAATTAAAAAAGGCTAAAAACTAAACCAGGATAAAGAAAGTTAACACTAAGATGTTGGCTTTTTTTGTTCTGGTTTAGTTATGGTTTCATTTTTTATTTTCAGATTATTATAAAGAAGATCTTATTTTAAATATTTAGAAAAACCTAAACTGTGTTGCAAAACCATGAACAATTTTAGTTTTATTACCAAAAAACCTAAAGTTTATTTTCACCTTTTTACAAAAAAGTAAAATGTGTTATATAATAAAAAAAATATTGAATTCAATAAAAGAGGTAATTATGAAATCTAAAATTACTAAATTTAGCTTACTTTTATCTTCTTTTGTAACAGTTTTTGGTGTTGCAATTGCTTGTGGAACTACCCCTGAAATTAAAACACCAGCTAAACAAAACAAAAATGCGAAACCACTGCCTAAGAAACCAAATTTAGATAACCAAAATAATTTATCTTCAGAGAACAAAAATGAACAAAATAATCAAGTTGAAGATAAAAAAAGTCAAGAAAATAATCCGACCTTAAAAAACGATAATAAAGAAATTAAATCCAAACCAGAAGATCAAGTTAAAACTCCTGATCCTACCTCATCAGATAATACAACTCAGGAAACACCGACAACTCCTGAAAATATTCAACCATCTTTGTTTCAAGAACAGCAAAAAAGTATTAAAAAAATTAACACATTTACTACACTAGCTTCTAGTTTAAAATTGCATTTTGCACAACAAATTAATGAACAAACAAGTACTCAAGATCTTAAAAAAATAGAAGAAAAAGTTAGTAAACTTTCTAATTTATCAACAGAATTAAGTGATGCTATTAAGTCAGCAGAAGCTATAAAATCAACACCAAAATACACTTCTACTACTAACAATGCTGATAAATTATTAGATATTACTCTTTTAAAAGCGCAGTCATTTTTTCATAATCAAGAACTAGCTTTTTCAAGTAATATTAGTGATTTGGAATTACAAATTAATGCAGTACAAAAAGAATTAACTGATGCACAAAAAGCTCTAAATGGAACAACAACAGATGAACAAATTAGTCAAATTAAAACTGATTTAGAACAAGTAAATCCTTCATTTGATGAAGCAAAAATTAAACTTTATAGACTTGAAGACAAATTAAATCCAGTAGCTTTTGATGTTGAAACTACAAAATTATTGACTAAAATTGGAAAAGAAGGTTATTCTTTTGAAATCAAAGATACAAAATTAGATAATTCCAACAATAATAAAATTAAAATTACTTATCAGGTAACTAATGCACAAGGACATAGAACAAGAATTTCAAAATTACTTGATTTTAAAAAAGATAATACCTATACTTATGATATCGAAAGTAAGATATCAGCTTTAGATACAAAGTTTCAACATTTAGATGACTTATATGATTTTGATAAAATTGCTCTTCAACAAATTAACAAAGAACAGGTTGGTCAACTTCAAGATATTATTAAGCAAAATTTTAGATCTAAAGGTAATAAAGTTGATCACATTTTTCAACATGATTTGGCTCAAATTAGCTATGAAAATGAACACTTTAGTGCAAAAGTTAACTTCTTAGCACTAGGAAAAATAGTAAAGCAAATTACACTCCAAACTAAAGATAAAATAACTCTTCGATCTACTAGTATGACCAAGCTTGAAAGAGATAAAGCGGACTTGCAACTTTTAATTTCTAGCTATCTTACAAATGTACAATGAAATAAAGATAATTTAAGTGGTAGTGAACAAATTTTGAAGGATTTACAACCTATCAAACAAGGTGTTGATCATCATGGAATTCCTTCAATATTGGCAGAAAAGGAGTTAAATAATATTTATAAATGACCCAAAATAGGTAAATATTCACTTTTTGTTAAAGAAGTACTTGATCATTCAAATATTTTTAATTCCAATCGTGGTGGAACAGTCAAACTAATTTTTGGAATCAAAAAGGACAATCAAGAACTTAATTTTCAAGATTGAAATTTAGATATGCAAGAAAGTGAATATAAAAAAACATATGCCAAAAATATGTGATATTTTAGACCACTACGAAATAGTGACATTGCGCTACCTTCTAATTGAATAAGTCCTAACTTTGATGAAGCTCATAAACAATTAATTGATAAAATTAATGCTTCTAATTTTGTTTTAAGAAAAACTCCTGGTGCTAAGGTTGGCAAAACAGAAATAGCTTTTAGTATTTTAAATCCTCAAGAATTAGTTGCACAATTTCCAAACAAAGACGCGGGTACCGTTTTGCAATATTTACTGCAACTAAAAAATAATCATAATGTAAAAATTGAAACTGACTCATTAAAATTTGAAAGTACATTAAATAATTTAGGAGCTGCTACTGAGGGAGATGCTTACGATAAACTTAATATTCAAGCCAAAATTGATGATTCAGCAAATGTTTTTGAAGTTAACAATAATAAGATAATTCCTGATAATGTAACAACTAATCAAGATAATATCGCCAATATCATTAATCAGTATTTTGTTGTTTACTATGATGTAAAATCAGAAAATACTGGTGAACTAAAATTTAAAGTTGGCTTTGTTAATAAAAGTGATCCTAGCAAATTTTATTCAAATTCCAAAGATATCAAACTTGTGAATTTGTCAAATGATTTTCAAAATAATATATATCCCGAATTACTAATGAACAAGGTAAGTTTACAAGATTTTAAATATGAAAATCAAAAATTAACCTGAAATCAAGCAACTCTTACACTAAATCACTATTCAATTAATACTAATGACATTTCAATTCATAAAATAGTAACATACAATGAAAACACTTATATTAATTTTAAATACACTTATCCTAGCAAGAAAAAAATAGTTGTTGGTAATAATTGATACAAAGTTGCTGGTACAAATTCCACTTCACTTGAAGATATAAAAGATGCTAAATTTACTTGAACACATTCTGGTTTACATACCTTAATAATTGATAAAGGTACAACTATTCGAAATCGACAAATTGAATTTAGTGCCAAGGATGCAATTTGATCACAAAATGGAAAAGGTGCATCCTGAATTTTAAAAGAAAAATATCTTGAAAAAATGTTAAAAAATGCTAAAAATGCAAAACTAGACTTAACAATCTATGGAAATATTTTAGTTCAAGATGATTTTCGTTATACAAGATTTACTAGTCCAGGAACTTCTGGAAGTGAATTTTCATTTGTTAATGATAAAGTAGTTTATTATAAATTTCCTTCATTTTCTATTGATTATTTAAAACTAAAAGAACAAAATAAACAAACCCTTGAACTTAAATTACCTAAAAGACATAATAACACTAGTAGTGGAAGAGGACAATCTATTCCTGAACTAACATTGTTGTTACATGTAACAAAACAATTTGATGGATTACACTTTATACTAAATTTAAAAGATGAGCAATACAATATTATAGTTGGAAATCCAATTAATTATGTAAATACCACTCAAAACTATAATCCTTTCAATAATGAAAATGAGAAATTCAAAAAAAATCAAGCCTTTATTCTATGAAATAGAGGTGCTGCAGTAAATGTTATTTATGAAAATTCTGAGCAACATGAAAAGTACACAAACCAAACTAATTTATTTGATTATAAACAGATTTCATACACCCAAGAAAATGCACCAATTCCTTTTTATACCGATCCTAGTGTTCGAAAAAATGTTTATTTTCCAAACCAAAACGTTCTTTATGAGTTACATAATGGTTATTTACAAAACAATGATTATATAAATTATTCCACTATCAAATCAAATCCTCAATTTGAAAATAATTTCCAACGTGCACTTGCTTTTAGTTTTGGTTCTGCAACGATGATTGGAAAAGTAAATAATGATGAAAATGACTGAAAATTCTACTTTATAACTAATAATCACGTAGAAAATGTCAAAAATTTTGACCAGCTAAATAACTCAACAACTGAATTACCAAACACTTATCGAAGATATAGTTACATTGTAAAACCTTCACTTAATTTTGGAAATAATGTTGATGCTGGATTTAGTTATTGAGGTGGTCTATTAAAGGGTCCAAATTCCTCATCAAAACCTAGCAACAAAAAAGAAGACCCAAATTCTGGATTTCTACTTTCTCAAATTTGATCTGGATCAGATCAACAAAGTCGGGATGGAAAGGAACATAAAGGCCGCAATATTGATGCTACTATTTTTGTGGTCGATGTTAAGCCACTTTATGATGAAGCGCTTGCACAAGGAAAATATGAGTATGCCAACTGATTAAAATCATGACTAGTGCTTGAAAATATGAAATTTAATTTCAATGGTATGGATTATAATATAAACCACCAGTCATTAATTTATGACTTTTCAATTGTTGGTTTTCCTTATGGAAAACAATCTGCATATGTTATTCACCGACCAGGTCTAAGTAATTATAATGTAATGTTAAGACATCAAAATGGCTATGTGCCTACATATTTTGATGCCGGAAATTCAGGAACTGGAATTTTAAGCGCTGATAACAATTACATTTCATTAATTAACTCCGGAACACCTCGCAACAGTTTGCAAGCTTGAAATTATGCAACTCGCGGTTTTAACTATTTTGGCGTGAACTTCAATGGTGAACATCCATTGGATTTAAAAAATACTAAATCATTTGCTGCTCAAATTTTAAGATGGCATCTACTTGCACCCGCCAGTGCAGATTCACCATGATTTTTTAATCCATTTAAAACAAACACAAAATAAATCAAAATGTCAAAAAAGTGTATAAATTTATATACTTTTTTAAAATTTTAACCGTGTGCAATTCGACACGTTTAAAATGGACGCGTGTCTAAATAGATTTACAATGACACCACAAAAATGGATTGAAAATACAAATGGGGAGTGTTCATAATTTTGTGTTCTAAGGTAAATCTGTTTTGATATTTTAGTAAATCAGTAAAAAATTGTAATTAACTTTCTTTGTCCTGGCTTAAGAATAAGAATTGGAATTATCACATTCAATTTGAGAAAACTTAAAATCTGAAGTTAAATAGTGATATCTCGGTTTATTAAATATAGTTGTATTAAAACAATATAAATAATCAAATTCTTAATTTTACAACTCTTATTTTTGTAAATAAATTAATGAAAATTAATTTTTAATCAAATATTAATCAAATTTTTTTAGACCCTAATAAAATCTAACTATTTAAATTTGTAATAGTTTTTGCATAAAAAAGAAGCAAAAATTCGCTGCAAATAAGTTAAAGTTAGTTCTCTACTATCGAATTTCTTAAATAGAGATTGTATAAAATATCATCAGTAATTTTTTCTTTTGGAAGATCGATAATTTTATTAGATATATGTTCGCATGTTTGTGGTGAGTTGCAACAGTAGCATACATTAAAACTTTTAGGGAAAATTTCACTTAAAATTTAACGTCTTAAAAAATTGGTAGAAAAATTCAGGCAAGTTTTGCAAATAAACAAAATTTTTATAACAAAATATTTATTTTAGAATAAACAAAAATAAAAAAAGCTAAAAATTTTAAAAAAGAATTTAAAATTTTTAGCTTCGAAGTTTTTTACCATCGAAAAGATCAGCAAACATTTTTTTATCATCACGAGCTTTCTCACCATAGTCACCGCGAAAATCTGTCTTTTTAATCTCTTCAAAATAGTAATTTTTTTCTCGATAATTTAAAGAAAAATCAAAGTGCTCTTCTAAAATCAATTTCTTTTCTTGTTGGCTATATAAACTTGAATTTTCTATAAAATCTTGAAAATACTCAAATTCATGAGTTGTTTCTTCTTGATATTTTTTAATTGCATCGCGATATAAAATTAGTTCTTCCAAAGAAGATTCAATTACATTTTTATTTAAATAATTTGATTTTGGTGGAGAATAAAAAAGAAACTGCGGATCTTGGTTATTTCGCAGAAAAATATCTTGTTCAAGTTTGACTAATTTTTGTTTAAAATAATATTTTAAAATTTTATATTTGCCTTGATAAATATCATCATATAAATTCGAATGGCCAAATCAGTAATAAATTTTTTGCCCGTCAACATATAATAAAATGAAATTTTTTAGTGAAATGGGCGAAATTCAGCCAGTCTCGGTGCTATAAGCGGAACGATAATACGGTTTAAATCAAAAAACTGACTTTTTTGAGTCAAATTGGGAAATTATTTCATCAAAAAGGCCATATTCTTGGTCGCCAAAGTAAAAAATTTGGAAATTTTCTAGTTTAAGTTTGGCTCAACTTGGTAAAATAAAATAATCAGGTTCAGCAAGGTAAACATTCTCAGTGTTAAAATGATATCTAGGGCCAAATAAAATTTGCAACAAATAGATAAATTCAATTTTATTTGTTCATTTATTCAAATTATCATAGTAAAATTGGCCTTTTTTACCAAAAAGGTTGATGCAAAATTTTCGATATTCCGGACCGAATTTATCAAATCAACTAAGAATAAATTTATCCCGGTTTTCAATGTTTAAATCAAGCTTTTTAATCCCGTATTTTTCAAATTTTTTAAGCAAATTATCATAAGTCTCAAAAGTAAATACATTTTGAATTGGTTGAATTTGGGTTTTTTTGCCAAAATTATAATTCTCTTTTAACAACAAATTGTAGATATTTTCTACGTTTTGTCCTAAATATGGTTTGTTTATATCTACATATTCTGAGTTATATTCATATCTTTTTGATAAAAAATCAAAGATTTTTTCGTGATAATTTGATAAATTTTTTGGCTTTGCATAAGGAACACTTTCTTTGATTTCCTTAATTATTAAGGATTCAATTTCTTTTAATTTTTCTACTGATTTAAATATTTTTCTAAAAACGGTAGGATAAGAAATTGAAAATTCACATTTTTCAGTGTCATTAAAGTTTTCAAAGGCAACAACAACCTTTTTCAAACCTTTAGTGTAGTACCAAGTATTTGAAAAATAAACTCGAGGAACAGGCTCGCCACTCTGATTTTTATTTTTTTGGCAATATTCTTGATCTTCATAAGTACGACTACCAATCAAGCATCTAATCTCATTATAAAAATGGAAATTTTCAAGATCCTTAGAAAAAAACATAGTTTTTGGAATATCTGCTAATTTTAAGTTATAGATATAGTCATCTTGTTTATAGTCAATACCGATAATTGTCTCAATCGGGTTAATTACCTCAGCGCAAAAATCCATACCATAAACTCATAAAAAATCAGGTATTCGCGCAAACCTATCTTCACATTCAGGATCATAATCTTGAATTATATTTTCAACTGAACAAGGACTTTTAATATTAATTTCTAAATATTTTAGTTTTTTTAATTGTTTTTTTGCCTTAGACATCAAATCTAATTGGTGTTCCATATAAAAAATGTACCTTTTCAACATTTAGCATTTCATCTCTATCTAGATGTTCGCGTTTAAATCTTGCTCTTCTTACATGATAACCGGGGAAAAAGACTTTTATGTACGGTTTTTCATCTGGCTCTTTATCCTTGTGAGTAGTTCTAAAGAAGTTGTCGGGGTCGGTTCAATCAATAGAATCATGAGCAAGTCCGCTCCCGGTAACAAAAGGACCTTTAGTAAAACCGGGATCTTTATTTAAATTATTATTTTGTCTTCGTAGCCATCCGTTTCCTACAATCAAATTTGCTGTATCTCTTGTTTTTTCAGCAAGATTTTTCATAACTCATTGATTATTCGAATAAAAATCAATAGGAGAATTTAATTTTTCCTCCATATTTTCACGGTCTCTTTTATTTTTATTGATTTTAGCTTTTACTGAACTAGGCAGGAAATTATCAATAACAATTTGGGTTAATTTTGACTGCATTGTTAAATTTGAAACGGCTCAAATTCAGGCTGCAGTTTCTGGAATTGCTTGTTCACTAATAACAAAATAAGATTTTAAGCCTTCAGTGTGAAAATTAAAAAATCAAGCTGGATGGATTCCAGTGTATTGTCTTAATTTTTTCTCATCTTTTACAACAGAAAGTCTTAATGTCGTCGTACCTGCTATTGTTTTAATTCTAGACTTACTTTTTCCTTTTGTCAATTTATCTAAATCAACTTCAATTGAGTCAGTCCCTCTTGAAGTAATAGGGCTATCATTATCTTTGTGGACAGGATTTGCAGGCCGATTATTATTCCATCATCTTCCAACATCACTAACAATATTCGGAAAAATGCCCGCAGCAATACCAATAACCGATCCAACGATAGCAGCTCCAACAGCATATCAAAATAATCCACCAAAAGCAGCAGCAGGAGCAGCAGCAATAGCAGCTGGCGCCGCAGTTTTTTCAACTCGAGTTTGATTTTTAAGCTCTCTAAAGTCAAAAACATAACCTTCTAATTTTAGTTTTGGTATACCTTCTTCAAAATAGAGTTCAGCTTTTTTGTCAACCAATTCAAGTGAAGCGCTATTTAAAATTACCTCACCTTCTTGATTAATTTGAATTTCAATATCATCTAGATTAGGAGAGTCTGAATTAGTGCTTGTTTTGTTTAGATGTGTTTGGGCTTTTTTAATATTTGCATTGATGACAAGCGAATTTTGTTGGTTTTTGGTCGAAACAATTTGAACTAAATCATCAAAATTTACCGGTTTTTTTGAATTTGATAAATCTATATCACGAGTTTCAAGTTTAAAATCTGAATAGTTTTTTGTATTTTGAAAATGTCAAAGCGGACCAAAAACACTTAGTGTAAGTGAAGTGAAAGCGACAATATTAGTGATAAACTTAAAAAACTTTAACTTTTTCTTCATGTTTTTTTTCTTTTTTAATTAAATTTATTAATTTTAAAATTTTAACATATATTAAAAACTTTTTAGAAAAAATGCCTAAAAAAACTTTATTTTAAAAGAATAAGTTATTATGTTAATCAATTGCTAAAAATAAACTGCACTCAAATTCAGGCATATTTTCGAGAGTTTCCCAGCTGATGGAAAAAATTCACTTTTTAGTGAATACAAATATGAAAAAAATACCGGTAAATCAGTGTTTTTTGACAGTAAAACCTTAATTTTTATTAGTTTGTAATTAACCTTTTGCAAAAAAAAAAAAAAATGTTTGGTCTAAAATAAAATTGTGTTATAATAAGTTTCACTAAGAATAAATTAATAAATTTGATATTGAATTAAGGGGGAATTAATTATGTTTTTGTTGTAAAAAAAACAGAAAATGCAAATTATCCATTATGTTTTTAAATATAATGGAATGCCTTAAATTTAACCGTTTAGAAATTTATAAATTTAGGGCTTTTGGTTATTGTTCTTTCAAAACTTCATATATTTTTTTAGGCTCGCTGCAAATAAAAACGAGTTTTCTATTTGCGTTGAGTTTAAATAGTAGTTGTTTTTTTGATGGTTTTTCCCAGTGTTTTAAACTAAAAAAGCAGTTTAAAAATTCATAATTTTGCTTTTTAAGTTAAAATTTTAGCTTTTTTAGTTTACTTTATTTGATTAGTAGGTAGGTTTTTCTTTCGTGAGTGTTAGATTTAAAATTTAGTGTTTTTGCTTTGATAGTTATTTTTCTTGAGTTTGGCCTCAAACTGCCAAACTCGGATTTTTTTAATTAAGCAATTAGTCAATAAAAAAATCCTTATTTTAAAGAGTTTTTTATTGACTCTCTAAAATAAGGATGCTAATTAGCGCTCTCAAAACTGAATAGTAACATTTTTATTAAAATACTTTAAGAATTAACTTTTTAAACTTTGAATTTATTAGTATTAGTCAGCTGAATGTATTACTACACTTACACCTCTAACCTATCAACCTCATAGTCTATAAGGAATTTCATAAGGAATACTCATCTTTGAGGAAGCTTCCCGCTTAGATGCTTTCAGCGGTTATCTTTTCCGTACTTAGCTACCCAGCTGTGCCTTTGGCAAGACAACTGGAACACCAGCGGTACGTCCACTCCGGTCCTCTCGTACTAAGAGCAGCTCTCATCAATATTCCAACGCCCACATCAGATAGGAACCGAACTGTCTCACGACGTTCTGAACCCAGCTCACGTACCGCTTTAATTGGCGAACAGCCAAACCCTTGGAACCGACTTCAGCTCCAGGATGCGATGAGCCGACATCGAGGTGCCAAACCTTCCCGTCGATGTGATCTCTTGGGGAAGATTAGCCTGTTATCCCCGGGGTAGCTTTTATCCGTTGAGCGACGGCCATTCCACAATGAACCGCCGGATCACTAAGTCCTGCTTTCGCACCTGCTCGACTTGTAGGTCTCGCAGTCAACCACACTTTTACCTTTATGCTCTGCATATGGTTTCTGACCATATTGAGTGTAGCTTTGAACACCTCCGTTACTCTTTAGGAGGCGACCGCCCCAGTCAAACTACCCACCACGCACTGTCTCACTTCCAGATAATGGAAGCTGGTTAGAAAATCAATTTATTAAGGGTGGTATTTCAAGGTTGACTCCTCAAGAACTAGCGCCCTTGTATCATCATCTCCCACCTATCCTACACATAATAAACCAACTTTCAATACGAAGTTATAGTAAAGCTCCACGGGGTCTTTTCGTCTTGATGCGGGTAACCAGCGTTTTCACTGGTACCATAATTTCACCGAGTCCAATGTTGAGACAGTAGGGCGATCATTGCGCCTTTCGTGCAGGTCAATAATTAGTTGACAAGGAATTTCGCTACCTTAGGACCGTTATAGTTACGGCCGCCGTTCACCCGGGCTTCACTTGAATGCTTCGCGTAAGCTAACATCTCCGCTTAACCTTCGGGCACTGGGCAGGCTTCACCCTCTATACTTCGGTTTGCACCTTTGCAGAGAGCTGTGTTTTTGATAAACAGTTGCCACCCTCGTTTTACTGTGGCCCTTTGAAAAAGGGCATCCCTTCTTGCGAACGTACGGGATAATTTTGCAGAGTTCCTTAACATTGGTTTTCTCGCTCGCCTTAGAATACTCATCTTGGGGACGTGTGTCCGTTCTCGGTACAGGTTGTTAAAAAATTAACACTAGAAACTTTTCTTGGAAACATAGAATCATTTAATTCGGTACTTGAGTCTCCTCTTCCCTATGCATCACAGCTCAAAATTAATGTTATGCGGATTTGCCTACATAACTTTCTAACTGCTTACCCCACAATCCAGTAAGTGGTAAAACTATCTTTTTTCGTCATTCCATCATTTTTTTAACAAGTATCGGAATATTAACCGATTGTCCATCGGATACGCTTTTCAGCCTCTCCTTAGGCCCTGACTAACCCTGGGTGGACGACCCTTGCCCAGGAAACCTTCCCCAATAGGCGTCGAAGATTCTCACTTCGAATCGTTACTCATTCCGGCATTCTCACTTTTAATCTCTCCACTAGTGGTCACCCTCTAGCTTCAACGAAATTAAAACGCTCTCCTAACGCAATTATTTCAAATAATAATTGCCCGTAGCTTCGGTATTGTGTTTTAGTCCCGTTACATTATTGGCGCAAGATCTCTTGACTAGTGAGCAATTACGCACTCTTTAAATGGTGGCTGCTTCTAAGCCAACATCCTAGTTGTTTGAGAAATTTCACAACCTTTCTCACTTAACACAATTTTGGGACCTTAGCTGACGATCTGGGTTCTTTCCCTCGCGAGCGTGGACGTTATCACCCACGTTCCGACTGCATAGATTAGATTAATGGTATTCGGAGTTTGATTATAGTCAGTACAGCTAGGTGCCGCCATTCCACATTCAGTGCTCTACCCCCATTAATTATATTTCTACACGCTAGCCCTAAAGCTATTTCGAAGAGAACCAGCTATCTCCAAGTTCGATTGGAATTTCACCACTATCCGCAAGTCATCCGGGCACTTTTTAGCGTACTACGGTTCGAACCTCCACTTTGTTTTACCAAAGTTTCATTCTGCTCACGGATAGATCACCTGGTTTCGGGTCTATGTCAACAAACTAAACGCCCTATTCAGACTCGGTTTCCCTACGGCTTCGCTTTAATCCGCTTAACCTTGCTTGCTAACATAACTCGCCGGACCATACTGCAAGATGTACGCCATCACACATTAACGTGCTTTGACTACTTGTAAGTAAATGGTTTCAGAATCTATTTCACTCCCCTCTCGGGGTTCTTTTCACCTTTCCCTCACGGTACTAGTTCACTATCGGTGTCTGATTAGTATTTAGCCTTACCAGGTGGTCCTGGCAAATTCAGACAGGGTTTCACGTGCCCCGCCCTACTCAGGATACATTTATGAGATTATATAATTTTGCGTACAGGGATTTCACCTTCTTTGTCAAAGCATTCCAACTTTTTCTGCTATTATATAATTTTGTAACTCAATTAAAATGTCCTATAACCCCGTAAAAACGGTTTGGGCTCCTCCCATTTCGCTCGCCACTACTTTGGGAATCATTATTTATTTTCTTTTCCTGTTGTTACTAAGATGTTTCAATTCACAACGTATCTCGCTGCTTTAATTATGAATTCATTAAAGCGCAACCTAGGTTTGCTAGGTTGGGTTTCCCCATTCGGAAATCTCCGTATCATAGCTTATTTCCAGCTCCACGAAGCTTATCGCAGGTAATCACGTCCTTCATCGACTTTCAGACCCAAGGCATCCACCAAATACTCTTATTTATTTAAAAAGTTAAAACTATCTTCTGAGTATAGCCTATTTAGATAATATATCTTAAGGTATTTTAACAATTTTAGAGTTTTTATAACTAAAAGTTATAAAATTTTAAAAATAAACTCGGTTTAATTTTAAAAGACTTTGGAATATTATCTGATTTTTGATCAGATATAAAATTGTTACTGTTCAGTTTTGAAAGAGCTAATTGTCTTTTTCAGACATTTTGAGAGTTTTAGAGCTCTCAAAACTAGGTACATAATCAATTTCAAATTGAAATTGTATTAAAAAAATTTCATTAAATAAAAATTTACAAAAAAAATAAAATTTACAAAAACTAAACAAGGAGAAAATGAATTAAAAGAACAAATTATTCAAAGTTATTGAATTTTTTAATCTTGTTTGTTTGATTTTAACCACATTTAGTAGTAATTTTCCGTAGAAAGGAGGTGTTCCATCCCCACGTTCTCGTAGGGATACCTTGTTACGACTTCACCCCAGTCATCGGTCCTGCCTTAGGCAATGGTCTCCGAGGTTAACTCACCGACTTTGGGCATTACCAACTCCCATGGTGTGACGGGCGGTGTGTACAAAACCCGAGAACGTATTCACCGCAGTATAGCTGACCTGCGATTACTAGCGATTCCGACTTCATGAAGTCGAGTTGCAGACTTCAATCCGAACTGAGACTACTTTTTTGAGATTAGCTTGACATCACTGTTTCGCTGCTCTTTGTAGTAGCCATTGTAGCACGTGTGTTGCCCCACTCGTAAGAGGCATGATGATTTGACGTCATCCCCGCCTTCCTCCGGTTTGCACCGGCAGTATCTCTAGGGTTCTCAACTTAATGTTAGCAACTAAAGAAAAGGGTTGCGCTCGTTGCAGGACTTAACCTAACATCTCACGACACGAGCTGACGACAACCATGCACCATCTGTCATCTCGTTAGCCTCCGCTATATCTCTATAGTTTTGCGAGGATGTCAAGAGTGGGTAAGGTTCTACGCGTATCTTCAAATTAAACCACATGCTCCACCGCTTGTGCGGGTTCCCGTCAATTCCTTTAAGTTTCACTCTTGCGAGCATACTACTCAGGCGGATCATTTAACGCGTTAGCTGTGCTAGTGACTTTTGCCACCAACTAATGATCATCGTTTACGGCGTGGACTACCAGGGTATCTAATCCTGTTTGCTCCCCACGCTTTCGTCCATTAGTGTCAATATATGACCAGTTAGCTGCCTTCGCCTATTGGTGTTCTTCCTAATATCTACGCATTCCACCGCTCCACTAGGAATTCCGCTAACCTCTTCATAATTCTATTTTGTCAGTATCTAAAGCGAACTAAAGTTGAGCTTTAGCATTTAACCTTAAACTTAACAAAAAACCTGCGGACGCTTTACGCCCAATAATTCCGGATAACGCTTGCGACCTATGTATTACCGCGGCTGCTGGCACATAGTTTGCCGTCACTTTCTAATAAGGTACCGTCAAGACTAAATCATTTCCTATCTAGTTTTTTCTTCCCTTACAACAGCAGTTTACATCCCTAAAGACTTCATCCTGCACTCTGTGTCGCTCCATCAAGCTTTCGCTCATTGTGGAATATTCCTTACTGCTGCCTCCCGTAGGAGTCTGGGCCGTATCTCAATCCCAGTGTGGCGGTACAGCCTCTTGGCCCCGCTAAACATCATCGTCTTGGTAGGCCTTTACCCTACCAACTAACTAATGTTGCGCACCCCCATTTTTTGGTGAAGCTTTAAAGGCTTCTTTTGATAAAAAAACATGCATTTTTTTATTATATCCGGTATTAGCCGCTGTTTCCAATGGTTATCCCGGTCCAAAAGGTAGGTTAGGTACGTGTTACTCACCCATTTGCTACTAAATATTTTAGCAAGCTAAAATATTTCGTTCAACATGCATGTATTAAGCACACAGATAGCGTTTATCCTGAGCTAGGATCAAACTCTCATGATTGCGTTCAATTTGAAATTGGTTTTGAAATTATATACCTAGTTTTGAAAGATCTAAAATATTTTTTGCCGTTTTAACAGCGTAAATATAATTGTATCATAAAAAAATTTTTTTACAAATATTTTTTTTTTTTTTTTACGCTGCTGTTTTTTCATTTAAAACAAAGCTTAGTTATTATAACCCGGCAAAATAAAAAAACCAAGAAAAAAGTTAAAAAAATTTTTTTCTTCTTTAATTTATTATATATATAGCCATTTTTTCCTAGTTTTTTTATAAATTTTGTAAAATTCTAGGAGATTTTTTGCTTTATAATCAGCTAAGATAGTCTTAAAAATGACCCATGGATTTGAAAAAAAATATTTTTTTTAAATTTTTAACCAAATAAAAATATTTTTTTTCAAATTTATAAATTTTGCCATATTTATTTAGGGAAATTTTGGCTTCTTTTATTTTTTTGTTGGTTTTACAAAAAAACTTATAATTTATTATGTTAATGTGTTTTAGGGAGAAATATGCCGATTTGAAAAATTATTTTATTAATTACAGGAATTTTAGCACTTTTGGTTGCGATAGCCTCCTTTGTTTGAACATGAGTGAAGAAAAATAAATTAATTAAAAAATATAATTTTGAACACCAAAGTCAAAATTATGATCAATGAATAGATCTAAAATCACAAATCACTGAATTAGAAAGTGATGTTTGGCTTGTTGAAAGTCTTGAGCTTGTTATTAATAAAATAAGGGAGACAAATTCAAAAACAAATTTATTTGTTGAAAAAGACGGAATTGTGGCTTGTCTTAGTCAAAAAAATATCCAAAACTCAACAAACACAGTTTTTGATTCTTGGCTTGATCAAAACAGTTTGACAAAAAATATTGAAAAACTGCAAATAAATAATCTAAATTACACAAGCAATTTCGAGACTTTTTTTGATTTTATTTTAATTTCGGCAGAAATTAACCCTAAAAATTTTCTAGAATTTTTAGAAAAGGTTAAAATTGGCGGACACTTAGTCTGAAAATATAAAAAAAATCAACGAAGGGCAATTTTAAAGATGTTAAAATTGCATAAAATTCATTTTGATGAATTTTTTTATTATAATTTTTTGATAATTCAAAAAAAATAAATTAAAATTTTACTAAAAATTGTTTAAAAAGGAAAAAAATGAAAAAAATGATGAACGACGAAGTTCTTTTAACACAACAAAAACTTGATGAAATAAAAAAAGAACTTGAACATTTAATAAATGTTGAGCGTGTTAATGTAATTCAAGAAATTAAAGACGCTCGCTCTCAAGGCGATCTTTCTGAAAATGCCGAATATGATGTAGCCCGTGAAAAACAAGGGATAATTGAGTCAAAAATACGTGAATTTGAAGCTATTATTGCTAAAGCAAAAATAATTGAAACTCGTTCAGGATCAAAACGAGTTTCAATTGGATCAAAAGTTACCCTTAAAAATCTTGAAAGTGGTTTAGTTCAAACTTTTCAGATCGTTTCTTCAATTGACGCTGATCCTTTTGCGAATAAAATTTCCAATTTTTCACCGATTGCACAAGTTCTTTTAGGTCAACATGAAGGGGACGAAGTTGAAGTTGATGTAAATGAAAAATACTCGGTTAAAATTTTGGAAGTAACTAACGAATAAAATGCATTTTTCAATAAAAAAATTTTTTCCTGATTCGCCAGAAATGTGGAAAAAATTTGCTAAAATTACTATTCCAGTAATTTTAGCAACGCTTTTTATTTCGATAAATAATTTTGTTGATAATTTCATGGTTTCCCAAATCAGTGGTGGTATAACAGCTGTCGGGATGGCCAATTTTTGAACAGGAATTGTTTTTTCTTTTATAATTTCGATTAACACAATCGGCTCGATTATTTTTGCCCAATATTGAGGGAAAAAAGAATTTAAACTGGCCCAACAAGTAAATAATATTAGGTATATTCTTTGTTTTATTGTTATTTTATTCTTTGCTATTCTCTCCTGAGCTTTTCCTGAAAGTCTGCTCAGAGTGGTTCAGTGAAGAAGGGGTTCGTCAAATTTAGACCAAAGTATTTTTGATCAAGCAAAAAGTTACTTATTTATAATAAGTTTTTCTTGAATTTTGTTTGCCTACATTGTCACTTCCTCAGGAATTTTGCGCGAAATTGGCGTAATGAAAGTTTCTGTTCTTTTTAACACTTTGACTTTAGTAATGAATATTGGCCTTAATTTTTTCTTAATTCCACTAATGGGAGTCTCTGGTTCAGCGCTTGCAACTGTAATTTCAAGACTAATAACCTCTTTTTTAATGTATTTATATCAACTTTTTTATAAAAAAGAAGTTAGTCTCTCAATTTTAAAAATTTTTCAAATTGAGAGAAACATTTGAAAGCAGTTTTTTGCCCGTTTTGTCGGAATGTCGCTTGTAACTATTGCCTCTTTAATTATTTCAATCCGTTCAGTTCTTTGATCTCAAAGTTTGCCGCCAGGTTCAATTGGAATTGATGATGGCAGTGGTTTTTATAAATTTTGAGGCATAGGATTTTTGACCATTTCAGGAATAATTCTCACAATTGCTAACATTTTTTTTACAACCTTTGCCTCAATTCAGACAAGTGTTTCGATTGTTGTTGGTCAAAATTTAGGCCAAAACAAAATTGAACTAGCTAAAAAAAACGCTGCAATGCTAAAAGGTTTTTTATTTGTTGTTTCAGTTGTTATGTCAGTTGTGGCCTTTATTATTGTTTTTGCTATCACAAAAACTGACTTGATCACAAAGGGAATTCAAGAACAAGTTCAAAAAGGAATGTCTGATTATTTCACGGAAAATAATTTGCCAGTTGACCAAGCGGTCATTGATGCCCAAAAAGTTTTAGCTGTTGATTTTTATCTAAATCAGATTTTTATTATCTGTATAGTTATAATTTTAATTAACCCAATTTGAGTTCAAATTAATGCCTCTTTAACAATAATTAAAGCCGGCGGACGTGCTAATTTTGCTAGTTGGTGAGACTTTTTTACCGGTTTGGGCCAACTTATTTGACAAATTCTTATAGTTTTTGTTCTTATCCCTCTTGTTTCTGAAGTTCATTTAAAACTTTTTATTTCACTGACAGTTTTTTATCTTTCAGATATTTTAAAGTGAATTATTTTTGAATTAATTTATCTAAAAAGCAATTGGGCGATTAATTTGACACTTGAAAATTCAGCCTTAAAAGAATCCATCTAAAATGTTGTTGTTTATAATTTTTTTTGCTATAATTTATTAAGTTAAACTCATTTTATAAGGCGAAAATTTTGGCAAAAGGAGAAATTTCATGACTAAATTGACAAATATGAAAATCTCTTTTGTGGCGATTTTCATATCAATTTCGGTAATTATGTTAATAATTGGGGTCAGATTAGCTCCTTTTGCTATTTTACCTAATTTCCGCTTTTCAATTATTGGACTGCCGATTAAAATAACAGGCTTTATTTTTGGGCCAATAGTTGGTTTTTTAACCGGTTTACTAGCTGATTTGATTACTTTTTTGTTTATTCCAGGCGTTTATTCTTGGTATTATACTCTTAGCCTTTCACTTACTGGGTTTATTCCTGGTGTTTTCTTTTGATTTTTTGTTGTTCAAGGGAAAAAATGATTTCAAAAAGATAAAATTTTAGAACGCTTAGGGGATAAAATTTTTGCGCAAAAGCAAGAAATTTTTAACTACACTTATCATGCAATTAGCCATAACTCAAAAGATATAAACTTAGAGCGAAAAATGCGCCAAAATTTGCTTAGATTACAAAAAAAAGTTGCTAAAGTTCAAGGTTGAACCGAAGAAAAAGCTTTACTGAATTTTTATTGAATATCGAGTTTTGTTGTGTTGGCTTTAATAGCTGCAGCAGTTATTTCGACCGTTGTATTTAATTCTTCTATTGATTTTAGCCAAGCGCGTTTCATTTCTAGCAAAACTTCGTTTTTAATTCTGATTCTTTTTGGTACTTTTTCAATGATTATCTTTTTACTTGTTGCGCGTTTTATTAACTTTTTCCGTAAAAATGATCGATATTTGACTCTTGTTCCAATCGTTGCATTTTCTGCCTTGCATGAACCAATTGCAAGCGTTCTTGCCGCAAAAGGTGATGTAGAATCTGGCGCACTTAATAATTTTGAAACCGCTTTTTTAACACATATAATTATTTCTCCTGCCAAAATTTGGATTAATGCCTCTGTTATTTATTTCACTGCAAGAGCTGTTGTACCGCTAGTTTATAAAAAATTCTCTTACTCTCTTACTTAAATTATGGAAAATATTATTAATTTTAATAACGAGAAAAAGCAAAAACTTGTTTTTCATAATATAAAAAATAAGTATTGAAATTATTTTAGTCTTGAATTAGATGCAAAACAATGTGGATTTATTTATTCCTCTGATCCAAATTTTTTTAATGAATTCAAAACCATTCTTCAAAAAGAAAATTCTTATAATGGATTTATTCTTGAAAACGATAAACCTTATGATTACAGCAAAAACAGTTGTTTTTCAGATTTTTTATCAAAAGAAATGTATGAAAAAATTAAAAAAAAGCTTGTTATTCAGGTTCTTTTGTCCCATTGAAACACAAAACCGTTTGAAATTGAAACTAATACAACAAGAAAATACCTTTTATATTTAACAATGCCCGAAATTGATCAATTTCTAACAAATGTGGATAATCAAATAACTAATTTATTAGAAAAAAGTGCTTTTTTTTCTTTTAATTTTACCGAAATGGTCAATAAAATTAAAAGCGATTACATAAAATTAAACCAAAATTTTTATAATTTATACACAAAAACAGAATTAAATCCAAAAGTTGAGCGAGAAAATTTAAACCAAGAATTAAAACTTAGCAATCCTTTTTTTGATTCTAAATTTGACAACTTTAAAAGCAACGAAACAACCCAAAATGCATTAAAAATTATTAAAAACGATATAAAAAACATTATCAGCCAACATAATTCGCTAACAAATTCGCCAGATGCTGACCTTTATAAAATAAAAATTTTCACTACCGGATATACTTGCTTTTTGCATTTAATAAAACAAAGCGGAAATTTTCGATGATTGTCAACTGAACAAATATTTCAAATTTACTACGAATTTGAAGTTTGAATGTCAAAATTGTTAAACCAAAAAAGTCTTGATAATATTCCAAGCGTTCAAAATTTTTTCGATAAAACTTTTGCTGAAAATTTTTGAATTTTTTGAAAAAAAAATCGTCAGCAAAAAATTCTTGAAGAAAAAAATAAAAAGGCACAAAAACACTTTAGAACAAAGAAAATCAACGCTTTTCGCAAAGAAAATCCCTATTACCAAAATCTTAAAATAAACAGCAAAACTTTGCTACGAGCCAATGTTTTGTGACAACACGAAGTAATTAGAATGAAAAAAAGTCTCAAAAAAAAGAATTTTAAAAATTCTTTTTTTGCTAAAAGACTTTGAGTTGGTTCTATTGAGAACAAATTAAAAAGATTAAAAAATAAAATTTCAAAAAGTGAATATTCGACTCATTTTGCTTTTTTGAGAGACACTTTGGTGGATTTAAAAAATTTTTTTTACTATTATAATTTAAGCAGAATTGATACATTTTTGCGAAAAAATCAATTTTTGATTTTTTGTTTTGAAAACAAAATTAATTTTGACATTTTATACCAGTTTTACGGTGATCTTCCCGAAAATATTTTGTTTTTTTTAGAATTAAAAAAAACAAAAATGGGTAATTATTCTCGCTTTTTATTTGACGAAAATTCTTTTTACCTAAACACTACTTACAAACAAAAACTTTTTCAGCATTTTTTTAATGATGGTGAAAATTTAGTCCAACTTTTTATTTGTGCAAAACGGTCAATCAAACCTATTCGTGATTTTAGCATTGTTTTTATCGAAAACGGTACTTTAATCGAATATATTCAAGAAGTGGATTTGCCTTTGACTCCAAAAACCACATTTGCTAAATTTTTTTACCAAAATAGTAGTTTTGATCGAACTAATTTGTATTTGCTTGAAACACAACTTTACAAGCAAATACAAAACGAAGTTTTTCGAAAAAACCCCTCTGGAATTAACAACAATTTTGAATATTATGCTGATTTTTGAAATCCTATAAAAAATATAAAAATAACTAACGAATTTCCGAGACAAAACAGACTTTTGGACGAAGATATTCTTGTCATAAATTTATAAGCGGTGAATCATGGAAAATAAATATAATCATAAAATAGTTGAAAAAAATAGAAACCAAAAATGACTCGATAAGCGTTTTTTTTATGCTAATCCAAATCCAAAAAAACCTTTTTCCATCATAAGTCCGCCTCCAAATGTTACGGGACACTTGCATTTAGGTCATTCTTGAAATATTTTTATCCAGGATTCTTTGATTAGATTTCATAAACTTCAAGGTTTTGACGTGCTTTTATTGCCTTGTGTTGATCATGCCGGAATCGCTACTCAGGCAAAAGTTGAAGCTTTCTTAGCAGAAAAAAATATTTCTAAATTTGATTTAGGCCGTGACAATTTTATCCAAAAATGCTATGAATGAAAAGATGAGCAATATATAAAAATCAAAGAACAATGAAATAAATTAGGGATTGCCTTTGATTATTCCAAAGAAAGATTTACACTTGACAGTGAAGCTCAAGTCGCTGTTTCAAATTTTTTTATCAAATTATGAGAAAAAAATTTGATTTATCGCGGAAAAAGAGCGATAAATTGGGATGTAAAATTACAAACCGCAGTTTCAAATATCGAGGTTATTAATAAACCTGTAAATCAAAAAATGTATTATTTAAAATACTTTTTGAAAGACTCAAGCGAATTTTTGACCGTGGCAACAACAAGAATCGAAACTATTTCATCCGATGTTGTCTTAGCCGTAAATCCAAAAGATAAAAGATATTCAAGCTTTATTGGCAAAGAAGTTATTCATCCCTTAACTAAAAAAGTGATAAAAATAATTGGCGATTCTAATGTTAGTCAAGATTTTGGCTCAGGGGTTATGAAAGTTTCGGCTCACTCAATTTTAGACTTTGAAATTTTAGAAAAAAACGGCTTGTCGGCCGAAGATTGCATCGATAATTATGGTAATTTAAATAAAAATACCCTTGAATTTGAAGGTAAAAATAGATTTGAGGCCAGAGATTTAATCGCAAAAAAACTTGAAAACGAAGGTCTTTTAATTAAGGTCGAAGACGTAATTTCAAACGTAGGCTTTTCACAAAGAAGCGGTGAAATTGTCGAAATTCTTAAAAAACCACAGTGATTTGTAAAAATGGATGAACTATCTCAGTCTTTAATTTCGCACCTAAATTCAAAAGATAAAGTTCTATTTTACCCGCGCGGATTTGAGAAAAATTTAAGAAAATGATTCGATAAAATCCACGACTGAACTATTTCACGTCAACTTTGATGAGGTCACAGAATCCCTGTTTGGTATAAAAATGACGAATTTAAGGTTCAAATAACATCACCTGGCCAAGGATGAACTCAAGATCCTGATGTTCTTGATACTTGATTTTCTTCAGGAATTAGTGCATTTTCTTTTTTAGGATGGCCTAATAATTTTGAATTAATTAAGTCCTATTTTCCGACAAGTTTACTCGTTACAGGGTGAGATATTTTGTTCTTTTGAGTTGCTAGAATGTATTTTTCATCTCTTTTTGTTATGGATAAAAAACCTTTTGAAAAAGTTCTACTTCATGGTCTTATTCGCGATGAAGAAGGACGAAAAATGTCAAAATCACTCGGAAATGGGATCGATCCTATGGAAATAATTGAAAAATACGGGTCAGATTCTTTAAGACAAATGCTTCTTTTTAATTCCAGTCCGGGAAAAGATATAAGATTTAGCGTTGAAAAATTAAATTCAGCTTGAAATTTAAGCAATAAACTTTGAAATATTGCAAAATATATTAAAAGTTTAGATAATACTTATAGAAAACCAGATTTTATTGACTTTTGAATGGAAGGTAAAATTTATGATTTTAAAAAACAAATCATAAAAAATATTAAAAAATACAATTTTAGCGTTATTGGTACTGAAATTAATAATTTTATCTTTGGTGATTTTTCTTCTCGTTATATAGAATTGATTAAAACTAGACAAAACGGTTTTTATGCTAGAAAACTATTAAAAAGTGTTTTGATAATTTTGCACCCATTTATGCCTTTTTTGACAGATTTTTTGATGGAAAAAATTTTTGATGAAGAAATTTTGGAACAAAAAATGCCTAGAGTTAGGCAGTTTAATGACAATCAAAAGGTTGAAAATATCCTTGAAATTATTGATAGTTTAAGATTTTATCGCGAAAATTTACAGATTTCAAAAAAAATTATGTTGGAGTTTTGTGTTATTGATGCAGAGTTCCAAAAAGAAGAAATTGAGATTATTAGTAAATTTGTTTTTGGAAAATGAGTTCCAAACAATGAATTTATTATTAAAACCAAAAACTTTAAAATTTCGCTTAAAATTCCTGACGAAATAAAAAAAGCGCAAGAAGAAAACTATATAAAAGAAATTCAATTTTTAAAAAGCGAAATTTTAAGGGCGGAAACCTTACTTTCAAATCAAAAATTTGTTGAAAAAGCGCCCAAAGAAAAAGTTGAACTCGAACGTGAAAAACTTAAGAAATTTAAGGAAAAATTAGAATTTTACGAAAAAAAATAAACTTATTTTTGATTATTATAGAAACTGAGTTTGACGGTTTGATGGCAAAATTCACGTTTTATTGAATACAAATATGAAAAAATACCCGTAAATCCGGGTTTTTTTACGCTAAAACCTTAATTTTTATTATTTTAAAATTACGCTTTGCAAAAAAAAAAAAAAAAATGCTTGGCATAAAATAAAATTAAGTTATAATTAAACTCGCTTAAGAATAAATTAATAAATTTTGATATTGAATTAAGGGGGAGTTGGTTATGTTTTTGCCATAAAAAATCAGAAAATGCGAATTTTCCATCATATTTTAAAATATGATGGAATGCCTTAAATTTAACCGTTTAGAAATCTACAAATTTATGGCTTTTAATTATTGTTCTTTCAAAACTTCACATATTTTTTTAGGCTCAATTTAAATAAAAGCGAGTTTTCTATTTACATTGAGTTTAAATAGTAGTTGTATTTTTTATGATTTTTGTCAGTGTTTTAAACTAAAAAAGTAGTTTAAAAATTCATAATTTTGCTTTTTTAGTTTGCTTTATTTGATTAATAAGTAGATTTTTCTTTGTGAGTGTTAGATTTAAAATTCAGTGTTTTTGCCTTGATATTATTTTTTCTGAGTTTGCCAAAAAAGTTAAAAAAGC
>NZ_AFHO01000005.1 GCF_000218525.1 Mesomycoplasma ovipneumoniae SC01
GGAAAGAAAAATCTACTTATTAATCAAGCTAAAAAAGCTAAAATTTTGACTTAAAAACCAAAATTATGAAATTTTTAAACTACTTTTTTAGTTTAAAACACTAACAAAAATCACAAAAAAAAACAACTACTGTTTAAACTCAATGCAAATAGAAAACTCGTTTTTACTTACATCGAGCCTAAAAAAATATATGAAGTTTTGAAAGAACAATAATTAAAAGCCATAAATTTGTAGATTTCTAAACGGTCAAATTTAAGGTATTCCATCATATTTAAAAATATAATGGAAAATTCACATTTTCTGATTTTTTTATGACAAAAACATAACTAATTCCTCCTTAATTCAATATCAAAATTTATTAATTTATTCTTAAGTGAGACTTATTATAACCTAAAATTTTTTTAAACCAAGCATTTTTTTTTTTTTTTTTTACAAAATCTTTATTTTAAAATAATAAAAATTAAGATTTTAGGTCAAAAAACACGGGTGTAGCGGTATTTTTGCATTCGCTAAAAAGTGAATTTTCGCCATCAAACTGGAAACTTAGGAAAATAGATAATTATTTTATTTCAGTTAATAAAAAAAGGCAAATGAGAATTTGCCTTTTTTTATAGAGATTTTTTTATTGAGATTTACGACGAGAGACTAAAATAATGAATTTCGCTTTTACGCAAAAATAAATGTAATTTACAAATAACAATAAAGAAAGGAGATTTTAAACATGCATGAAAAACATAAAATTATGAATTTTGTTTTTACACAAAAATAAATATAACTTATAAAATAAAATTTAGAAAGGAGGGCTAAACACGATTGATGACATAAAAAAATAATTTAATATATAAATTTAGAAGACAAAATATAAGAGCAAGAACAAAAAAGGAGGCAATAAAAATAAAGTATTTTTTAATGTATCATGGTTTAAAACAAACGAAAGTATATTGGCGGGCCAGACAGGATTTGAACCTGCGCGGGATTTCACTCCCCTAACGCGTTAGCAGTGCGTCCTCTTCAGCCTCTTGAGTACTGGCCCATTTTTCTATAATTATACCACAAAATATTATATAATAAAATAAAAAAATAAAAGGCAGAAAAATGAAAATTTTAGGTATTGAAACCTCTCATGATGATGCATCTGTTGCTCTTTTATGCGATGAAAAAGTTGAAATAATTTTAACAATTAGCCAAATTGAATTTCACCAAAAATTTGGTGGTACAATTCCAGAACTTGCTGCTCGCGAGCATTCGCGAAATTTGGCAATAATTTTAGAAAAATTATTGCAAAAAGGCGTTGATTTTTCCTCGATTGATGCTATTGCCTACACAAATAATCCCGGATTATTGGGGCCTTTGAAAATAGGATTTTTATTTGCTAGTGCGTTAAGTCTTTATTTTAATAAGCCTTTAATTCCAGTTAACCACCTTTTAGGACATTTTTGGTCGGCAAATATTGATGATGAAATTGTTTTTCCAGCACTTTCACTATTAATTTCTGGGGGTCATAGTCAATGAATTTTGGCTAAAAACGAGAGTGAACTCGAAATTATTGGCTCAACAGTTGATGATGCTCTGGGTGAAATTTATGATAAAATTGGCAGAAATTTAGGCTTAGGATTGCCAGGCGGGCCTAAAATTGACCAAATTTGACAACAAAATCGGGAAAATTTTGGTGAGTTAATTAATTTCAGTTTGCCAAAAAGGCTTACAAATCCGTTGGATTTTTCTTTTAGCGGACTAAAAACTCAAGTTATAAATTTTACTAACCAAATAAAGCAACAAAATGAACTTGATTTAAAAAATGTCCAAAAAATTGCTGTTTCTTTTCAAGAAACAATAATAAAATATTTAAAAAGACAGCTTGATTTTGTTTTAAATAACAATAAAAATATAAAAACCCTAACTTTAGTTGGCGGCGTTGCAGCTAATTCTGGAATCAGAGCATTATTTAAAGAATATGAAAAAAATTATAAAATTGTTATTCCAAAAAGGGAATTTTGCACTGATAATGGGGCTATGATAGCAAAAGCTGCACAAATTGAGCTAAAACTTAAATCGCAAAAACAAAAATTACAATCCCGATAGAAACAAATGCTCAAAAAAATAAAGCATAAAAAAAGAAATGACTATCTTGTTTTTTTAGTTTGTAACTTAAAACTACGTTTTCTTGCATCGTATTTTGGATTTCTTTGTAGCGATCAACTCTTTTTTCGCCTACTCAAACAGTCAAAATTCCAATCGCCGATAATAAATAAGGTAAAAATCAAGTATAAATTCTATTAGTAAAGTTAAAAATATCTAAATTTAAAGAGTTTGCTTCGTCAAAGAAACTTCTGAAAATTAATTTTGTTATTAAATCAGCCGAACCTACGCCACCTGGAGAAGGAGAGAGGTTGTTTGAAATTTGTAAGAGTGTAAATCCTGATATAAATTTGAGATAATCGTGAAAATTAATAGTACTTAGATCTAAACCTTGTTCTTTTAAAGTGATAATTAAAATTACAAAAGAGAAATTTATGAAAAAAACTGGGAATTTGTAAAATAAAAGTATTTTTGTAAGCAGTTTTTTATTAGACAAAACTTGCATAAAATGGTTTTTGAAATTATCAATTAGAAATTGAAAACGATATTCTAATCGTTGTCTATCCTCAATTTTTTTTAAAAAATTGAGATTTAAAAGTGAAACAAATAATTTAATCAACAAATATTGCAATTTTTTTCAAACAGAAATAATTATAATTATTAATAAAACTAAAACATTTAAAAAAATATTAGCAACAAGTCAAGCAAAGAAAATAATTTTTTCCCACGAATCTAGAATAAAAAGATCACGATAGTAAATAAAGCCAACTGGAATTAAAATCAAACTGACAAATAAATTAAAAACCTGATGAATTAGGGCATTATATGTCAGGGTTGCGCTGATATTTTTCAATGGATATTTCTTTTTTTGCAAATATCAATAATAACTTATTTCACCACCAAATGAAAAAGGCGTAGAAAATTGCATAAAAGTGGCAATAAAGCTGGCAACAAAAAGGTGTCTAAATCTCGTTTCTACCTTCTGATGTTTAAAAATTCGCCGTAATTGTAGGGTTGAGGTTAAATTTCAAAATAAAAAATGAGCAATTGCACCAATAAGAACTAATCTGTTTACCCGAGATTCGAAAAAAAATTGATAAAATTTAACAAAAATTTTTGTAGGCGAGCCGTCTGCAAAACTAGAGTTGTAAAAATTATAAAATAAAATAACTAAAATTACGACAATAGTTGTTATAAAAATCCCAAATTTAAGAAAATTTTTCGTTTTATTGTTTTTTGATGACACTAGATTTTTATTTGCAAGTTTAATTTTATCAATAAGAAGGTTTTCCAAAAAAACTGCTTCTTTTTCGGTGTGATTTTTTGATAAAAAATTTGTGTAGAGTGTTAATTCTTGTTTTGGTTTAAAGTAAATTAATGTGTAAAAATCGTTATTTTGTAAATTAACTTTTAATTTTATCGAATGTTTTCCTGAATCTGAATTTGAAATGTTGTATCCTTGTGGACGAAATTGAGCATCAGTTTCATTTACAAGCAAGTTTACAATTTTATCAAAAGTTGATGGAGTTGCCTTCATTCGGTACTTATATTGGAAAACAAAATTCAACTCATTTTTCATCTTTTGGATAATTTCAAATATATTTAAATTTTTTTGGGTGTAAAATTCAAAAATTTTGACATACCAAAGAATAGAAAATTGAGTGCTAATTCCATATTTAATTGAATTTTCAGAAACTTTAGGGACAAAATGAACGCTTTTTGATGTTATAACAACAACTTCATCACTAGTTTTTTCTCGAATTTTAAGTAATTCAGTTTCTGAATTCTCATTATATTCACAAAATTTTGCGATTTTAGCACCAAATTTCTGCTCAATAAACTCAGAAATGTAGTTATTAGCTTGATGACTTATCAAAAAATATTTGCCATTTTTTCAATTTCTTTCAAGAAAATCAAGTACTAACAACTGAAAATCATTATCTTTTATAATATTAAAGTTAAAATTTTTACGAACTGCGGCTATAATTTTGTTTTTTTTGACTCAGAAAATTACATTTGTCTTAAATTTAGCGCTTGTTGTGATCTTTTTTCAAATTATTGAATTATCACTAACTTGTCTTGTAATTTTTTCAATCGGAAAACTCTTTTTTATTGGTAAAAATTTACTTTTTTCAGTATCAAAATGATCTTTTAAAAAATTAGTTAAAAAAATCGACTCTGAATCATAAAACTGGTAGAAATTTTCTAATTTGTAAAAATTTAAATCAAAATAATTGTAAAATTTCAAAATATGATCTGAATTAATTTGAAATTTTGGGGTTAAATAAATTTCTGAATTTCTATAAAAAAATGGTTTTTGCTCAGTTTTGTTTATTTTTTTTTCTTCTTCCGGTGTTAAAAGTGTTAAGTTTTTTTTATAAAAGGTTAAAACTGTTAGATTTAAATTTTTATTTGACAAATTAACTTCAATATTTATGAAAAAATCAAAATCATTATTTATAAAATAATGACGCGCTAAACTTTGGGAGTACCCAAATTTTTCTTCAAAAATTAAAATTTTTTTGTTAGGATCAGAGGCTAAAGCATTGTAAAAAATTGATGCAAAAGCTATTCCAAAATTGTTGGAACTACTATTAATTAAAATTTTTTGATAGTTTTTTTCTTTAACAAGATCAGAAATAGTTGATGCTAAACTAAAAATATAGTTTTCATTTATTGAATTAGGTTTATTTCCAACAAAGCCGATAATTTTAGAATTACTTAATTCAAGAGGAGAATCATAATTAAAAAAAATCAACTTTTGGTCTTCTAGGTTAACATCGCGATTAATTGCTAAATATTTCATAAAATTTTATTCAGTTTCTCGTTGAGAAGAAAAAAGATCAAAATTTTCACTTTGGCCTGGATCTTCAATAATGTCTAATAAATCAAATTCTTTAAATTTAGGCAAATCCTTGGCCGATCTTAGTTTGAAATAGTCAAAAAACCTCGAAGTTACACCATAAAGTGTAGGATTTCCAGGGCTTGGAGCAGTCCCTAACTCCTCAATTATTCCTTTTGCTAACAGTGAGCCTACAATATAATCAGAATTAATTCCGCCACGAATTTGGGCAATAACGCTTCTTGTTACAGGTTGTTTATAAGCAATTATAGCGGCAACCTCGATTGCAGCATTACTTAGACGGTATTTTTTTTCATTTCCGACAAAGTCAATAATAAAAGGTTTTAAATCTTTTGCGGTAACAAATTTGAAAATATCAGCAAATTCAACAACAATTATACCCCTTTTTTGCCGGTTAAATTCGACTGAAAAATCTTTTAAAAGTTTGCGTGCCTCGTTAATTTTTGATAATTTAAGTGCGCTTTGAAGTTGCTGAGAAGAAACTCCTTTTTCGCCTTGAAGATACAAAATTGCCTCAATAATTCTAGTTTTCATCATAACCCCCACGGAAAATTGATATTTTTGAGAACTGTTGTTCCTGTTTTAAATGTAGAAGTTGTTTTTTTGCCATTTCGAGCATTGAAATCATGGTGATAACAAAATGCTTCATTGTCGGAAGTGAAAATAAGTATTCAAAATCAATTTCATTTTCATTTTTTAACAGATTTTTCAATCATAAACTTTGCTCATCAGCTGTCACTTGGACTTGTTGGGTTTTAATTTTAATAAGATTTTTAGCTTTTGTTCTGTCAAACATTAATTTTAACACTTTATATAAATTATGCACTGACGAGTGTCCATCAAGCTGACTTGGATCCGGAGGTCTGCGAAAATCACTATAATCTGAGGTATTTTTTTCAAAATAATCATTACGGTGCTCTTGCTGTTCTTTTAACATATTTGCAATATTTTTGATTTGTTGATAGTCATATAGTAAAGCTAAAAATTCAAGCCGATCTTTTTCATCTTCAGGTTTTAATTTTTCTTCTTTACTTGGTAAAAGCAAAATTTTTGATTTTAAATGAACCAAAGTAGAAGCAATAACTAAATATTCACCTGCAATTTGAATATTTTTTTCTTTTAAAATTTGAATTATTTTTACATATTGAGTTGCTAAATCAACAAGGTCAATATCTAAAATATTAATGTTTTTTGATTTTACTAAATCTAAAAGTAATTCTAAAGGTCCCGAAAAATTAGCTAGTTTTATATCGTAATCCATTATTTTCCACCTTTGTAGAAATCAATAATAGTTTTTTTTGTGGCTAAACTCAAGGATTTACTTGTTTGCGAAATAACAGCACCCGGTTTTATTGGCTTATGAATAAAAATTTCGATATTTTTAAATTTTTTAGTCTGATTTTTGTCTATATTTTTTTTAACTACCTTAATTGAAACAGGAATAATTGCAAGACCTGATTCTTTTATAGTTTCAAAAATTTCAATTGGAAAATTTAACTCTGTGTCGTGCAGGTTCTCTTTTGCAAAAATAACTCCATAAGCACGTTTTTCACGGATTGATTTTAAAAAATTTTGAAACTTTTTTAAATTTTCTTGCTCATTTTCAGCTAAAAACTGTGAGTCAAGTGAGCCAAAAATTCATTTATTTTTACGGGAATAACGCTTTTTTTCAAGAAAAAAACTAACAATTGGGTTAAAATCTTCTTCAGCTTTTGATGGGTTTTCAAGTGCTGAAAATAATGCAAAATGGTCAGAAAACTGATTTTGATTAGAAATTAAGATCGATGCATTTTTGGATAAATTTTCATAACCAAAAACTTTAATTTTTATGCCAAATAATTTTAAAATAAACTTTGAGTAACTTAAAACCAAATCGCTTCTATATTGAGGAGAAAGTTCGACTTTTTTTTTATAATATTTTTTCCAAACAGAGCGTATTTTACGTATTTTAAATAGTCAGATTATTGAAAAAATAGCAATTCGCAATTTTATTATCATTTCATTTTTGCTTTTTCTTTTTAAATTTAGTTAATTAAAATTTATAGAAATTTAATTATAATTATATAATTATACCAAAAAATCTAAAATTTTAATTAAAAACAGTTAAAATCTATTTTAATGGAAATTAAAAAAATAAAATGTTTTATTTTGATTGAAGAAAAAGTGATTTAGATGCAAATTCATATTTTTTTATAGTTTATATTGGGCTAATTTTAGGTCTTATAAGCGTTCTTGTGTTGTATTTTTTCCGTAAAAATTTGGAAACATGGTACGTTCACAAGAGCCAAATTCAATTTAAGGTTAGTTTATTTTATAGAGTAAAAAATTGGTTTGTTTTCATTGGTGTTTTGATTTGATTTTTTTCATATATTAGTCGAACAATTTTACTGGAAATTAATGATTATATCTATAAATGAGAATATCTGCCGCTACATTTGTGTCGACTTATTGTTTTAATTTGTGCCTCTTTAATGATTTTTAATAGGACAAATTGGGCAAAATACATGGTAATTCCCGGTTTTTTGGGCTCAATTTTAGCTTTATCTTTTCCACAAATTGGCTTTGATGCAGGAATTGTTATGGATGACATTGAATTTCAAGGAATAAAAGTTGACCAAAATGTTAGTGGATCTGAACTAATGAATTTGGCAAAAACTATGAATTTAGGTATAAATTGAGCGCCTGATAATTACTTTTTTTGAGAGTTTATTTTTAGCCATCTTTTAAGTTTGGTTTTACCATTTTTTTTAGCATTTATTAATGGTAAAAATTCAAAATTAGATATAAAAAGTTTCTGAAAATCGATATTATTTACTTTTTTAATGGCAAGTTTTACTTTTTTTCTAAGTTGAATAATTGAAAAAGTAATTGAAAACCAAGGCGATAATCGACTAAAAATAGCCTGAAACGGAAATTGATTTTATATGGGGAAAGATGGACAACCAACCATTGGCGAACTAGGAAAATGACCTTGAAATTTCCCATTTTTAACAATTATTTTTCTTTTTGCATTTTTTATTGTCTTTTTGACAAAAATGTCCCTTGAAAAAATAAATTTTTACTTTTTAATTGTTAATTCAAAAATTGAAATTAAGCTCAAACCTAAAAGTTGAAAACAGGTTTTAAGCCAAAATAACCTTAGCCAAAAGTGAATTAAATTATTAACAAAAAGCTAAAATTTTAACTTAAAAAGCAAAATTATGAAATTTTTAAACTGCTTTTTTAACTTAAAACACTGGCAAAAATCAATTTATGGATAAAACAACAAAAATCATAAAAAAAATACAACTACTATTTAAACTCAATGTAAATAGAAAACTCGTTTTTACTTACATTGAGCCTAAAAAAATATATGAAGTTTTGAAAGAACAATAACTAAAAGCCCTAAATTTATATAGATTTTTAAACGGTTAAATTTAAGGCATTCCATTATATTTAAAAACATAATGGAAAATTCGCGCTATCTAATTTTTTGTAGCAAAAAACATAACTAATTCCTCCCTTAATTCAATATCAAAATTTATTAATTATTCTTAGTGTGGTTCATTATAACATAATATTTTTCTTAGACCAAACATTTTTTTTTTTTTTTTTTGCAAAACGTTAATTTCAAAACTATAAAAATTAACGTTTTAGTGTCAAAAAACCCGAATTTACCGGTATTTTTGCATATTTAATTCACTAAAAAGTTAATTTTTGCCATCAAACTGTCAAATTCAGGAAAAGTAAGTTAAATTATTGACAAAAAATTAAAAAAACCTATAAATTTATAGGCTTTTTTGTTTTAGTTTCAGCAAAATTTAATTTTTCTTGAATCTGCGTCAATTATCTCAAAATTAATTAAAATTGAGTTTTGAGAAAATTCTTCAAGTTTGTTTGCTCATTCAATTACAACAAAATTTTGCTCAAAATAATCCTGAAATTCATCCAATTTTGACGAGAAATTATCAAGATCAATATGAACTAAATTCTCGTAGGCAAACATAAAATTAAATGACGGGGAAATAATTTTGTCTTTTATTCCAATTTTTCGTGCAAATTTTTTTGTAAAATCAGTTTTTCCTGAGCCATACGGGCCAACTAAATAGATAAATTGAATTTTTTTACTAATAATTAAATTAAAAATAATCTCCAAATCAGAGCAAGTTTTGGAGATTATTTGTTGGCAAAAGTGGTAATTTTTAGCTATATCTTCAGTGTTCATAAACTTTTAGCGTGAAGTTTTCATGAAAAAACTGAATGGATCACGAATGTCAAATTTGGACTTAGGTTCATAATTTGAATTAGTTCCAGCAGGAATTTTGTGGCCGACAATTATGTTTTCTTTAAGTCCTTCTAATTTGTCAGCTTGTGATGAAATGACTGAATGAACAAGAATTTTGGATGTTTCTTGATAACTTGCTGCGGCTAAAAATGAGTTTGAAAGTAACGGAATTTGTTTAGCACCTTTGACAATTATGTTTCCAAAAGCAGGATTTTTTCCTTCAGAAATTAGCTGACCATTAACATCTTGATAGTCACAAATATCAACAATTGATCCAATAAAGAAATTTGAGTCTCCACTGTCAGTAATTTGAATTTTTGACAACATTTGGCGAATAATAATTTCAATATATTTATCAGAAATAGTTATTCCTTGCATACGGTAAATTCTTTGAATTTCTTTTAGTAGATAATTTTGTAGTGTTCTAGCATCTGAAATTGCCAATAATTCCTTTAGAATAATTGGCCCTTCAACTAGTTTTTGGCCTGGAATAACTTTGTCGCCAACTTGAACTCGAAGTTTCTGATTTTGCTCAACACGGACCATATGTTCAGCTTTTTCACCTTGGGCATTTTTATAGTCAATTGTAATTAAAAGTCCTTTGCTTGTGGCGTTTTTTTCTGACAGATCAGAAATTTTGGTGATTGTTCCATAATAAGGTGAAATTTTTGCTGGACGTCCTCAAGGATGCTCGTGAGAGTCAATTAGTTCAATTAGGCGGGTAAATCCACCTGTAATGTCTTCAACGTTAGCAACCCCTCCGGTGTGGAAAGTTCTCATCGTTAATTGAGTTCCCGGTTCACCGATTGACTGAGCAGCAATAATTCCGACAGCTTCACCAATTGAAACTAAACGGTTTGTTGCCAAATCTTTTCCGTAACATTTTTTGCAGACACTATTTTTGATATGACAGGACAAAATTGAACGAATTTCGACTTTTTTAACACCAGCATTTGCAATTTGTTTTGCAATTTGGAGATTAACAAGTTGTCCGCCACTAGCAATTTTATTTCCTTTTGAATCATAGACATCTTTATTTAAAAAGCGACCTTCGATTCTTTCAATTAAAGGAACTATTATTGTATTAGTTTTAGTGTCAATTATATCTTTAACTACAAAGCCAAAATCTGAAAAACAGTCATCCGCTGCAACAACAATATTTTGGGCAACATCGACGAGTCTTCGGGTTAGGTAACCTGATTTTGCAGTGTTAAGCGCTGTATCGGTTAGACCTTTTCTAGCTCCGTGAGTTGAAGAGTAAAATTCAAATGAAGTTAGACCCTCAACAAATGATGACTTAACTGGAACTTCAACAATTGAACGAACAACACGTTCATTTTCAGCATCGACCTTCAAGGCTTTAACGTTGTTAGCCATCAAACCACGCATTCCGGCAAGTTGAACGAAGTTAGAAATATTACCTCTAGCTCCAGATTTCATCATCATTACCAGCGAGTTGTGAGCTTCATTTACGATTGACTCATTAAGGTCGTCTTGAATTTCGTTCTTAATTTGGGTTCATTTTGCAATCGCTAGAACATATCTTTCATCATCAGTGATTAGACCTTGATTGAAAAAATTATTGAGTTGACTAATATATTTTTCACCTTCAGCGATAAAGTTGTGTTTTTTAGGTGCGACTTTAATGTCACTAATTGCAATTGAGGTTCCTGAAATTGTTGAATAGTGAAATCCAAGATCTTTAATTTTATCAAGAATTGAAGAAACCATGTTGTTGTACTTAAACCAAATTTTTTCTAGAAGGTCAACTTTTTCGTGATCTTCAAAAACACGGTAAATTTCGGCTCTTCCGGCTTGTTGTTGACGTTTAAATAACTGACTAAACTCAAAAATTGTAAATTCAGAAAGTTTTGCAAGGTGAGAAATTGGTAATTTTTCCCCTTTGTAATCACGAAGTTTTTCGTAAATTAAAATGCAGTCATGGTAATTTTCAAAGTCTAACTGGTCAATAACATTGGCAATATCTTCTTTTGCAAGAACTCCGTCATATGTGTCAAAAATTTGTCGAACAATTTTTGCAATTGCCTTTTTATTTAAAGGTTCATTAATTTCTAAATTTTGAATGTACTGACGGAAATTTGTACCATAAGGCAAGACATATTTTTTAATTTGCCTAGGATAATTTAGTTCTAATTCATCAACATTGTGGTCAAAAATAAATGGGAAATTTTCAGGGAAAATATTATTTAAAATAAATTTACCAACTGTTGAAATTATGTGCCCACGTGAATTTTTTCCAACCAAAGGTTTGACTGACTCAAAAGGTAAAACAACTCTTGCATGAAGCTCTACAGATCGAAATTCATAGGCTTTTAGCATTTCATCATAGGATGAAAAGAATGAACCTTCACCTTTTGCGCCAGCTTTTTCTTGAGATAAATAATAAAGTCCAAGCACCATGTCTTGCGAAGGATTAACGATTGGCTCACCATCTTTTGGACCTAAAATGTTTTTATCAGCAAACATTAGTTCTCTAGTTTCACGAACAGCTTCAGGTGAAATTGGAATGTGTACGGCCATTTGGTCACCGTCAAAGTCAGCGTTAAACCCGGCAGTAACTAAGGGATGAAGTTGGATTGCTTTTGCTCGAACTAAAACTGGTTCAAAAGCTTGAATTGAAAGTCGGTGCAAGGTTGGGGCACGGTTAAGAATTATCGGTCTAGTTTTAATAACCTTTGCAACATGAGGTCAAATAATTGGATTTTCTTCTTCAATCATTTTACGGGCTGACTTAATTGAGCCAACTTTTTTTTCTTGAATTAAATTACGGATAATTCAAGGTTCAAAAAGAACAGCGGCCATTTTTCGAGGCAGACCAGCTTGGTGCATTTTTAGTTTTGGACCAACAACAATAACAGAACGACCTGAATAGTCAACACGTTTTCCAAGTAAGTTTTGACGAAATCTTCCTTTTTTTCCGGTAAGTGAATCAGAAATTGACTTCAAGGGACGGTTTTCTTTTGTTGTTACTTGGTTAGTTGTTTTTTTCTGATTGTCAATTAAGGCATCAATTGCTTCTTGAAGCATTCTCATCTCATTTTGAATGATAATTACGGGTGCTTCGGCTTCTTTTCATCTTTTTAGACGGTTGTTTCGAATTATAATTCGACGATAAAGTTCATTGCAATCACTTGTTGAATGACGAGAACCATCAAGTTGAACCAGCGGTCTTAAATCGGCCGGAATTACCGGAAGATTTTTAATAATCATTGATTTAGGATCTTGACCTGAATTAATAAAAGCGTTAATTACTTGCAATCTTTTATAGAGTTTATCGCGTTTTTGGTTTTTTATAACAACTTTTTTGTTTTGGTGAGATTGTTTTTGTAAAACTGCAAGTTCAGCTTCAACTTGTTTTTTTTCAGCTTGTAAGTCTAATTTATCAAGCAAATACTCAATTGCTTCAGTTCCGGTTGCAATTCGGGCATCTGAAAATTCTTGAATTACTTCATTAAGCTCATAATAATCTATCCCGTATTCACGACCTATTTTGCTTGAGGCAAGATCAGTTAATTCTGAAAGAGCTTCGGCAACCGCTTCATATTCATCAGTGCCAGGTTGATAAGTTTCAAGAATTTCTACAAGTGCATTTTTGTAAATTAAACCAGCTTCGGAAATGTCGATTATTTTATTTTTTTGCAATGATTTTAGACCACCAGTTTCAAGAACGATGTGTGATTTGTAATAAATAAGTTGTTCTAAGGCTGTTTTTGAAATATTGGAAGTTAATTTATCGCCTTCATAAACTTTTAGTCCTAAAAGTTTTGCAACAATCGAGTGGTCGATTTTGAAAAATCAAAAGTGCAAAATCGGTGTATTAAGCGCAATATGACCCATTGCATAACGACGGGACAATTTGGACATTATTTGTGATTTTGAAATTTGACACTCTTTTGTGGCAATACATAGTTGATTTTCGTTAGCTTTACGGTATTTTCGCCCACAAATTGAACATTTAAAATCAACAAGTGGACCAAAAATTAACTCATCAAAAAGTCCACCTCTTTCAGGTTTGAAAGTTTTATAATTTATTGTCTCAGGACGGGTTACTTCACCGCGAGATCAGTCAAGGACATCTTGAGGGGTTGCAAGTGCAAGGGAAATTTTTTCGATTGAATTTTCGTAAATTTTTGCATACTGGCGAGAAACCTTTGTGTTCATTTTTTAAATTCTCCTTTAAAAATAGGCATAATTAGCTTTTAGTTAAAAAAGTAAATTATTCCCTCAATTAGTCAAAATCGATGTTTTCTTCATCAAAGTCATACTGATCGTCGCTATAATCAATTTGACGACGTCCTTCACCGGGAAATTCATCATTATATTCGTCAATAATTTCAGATGGAATTTCGGCAAATTCAAGATTATTTGTTGTCTCAACTTCTGGTTCATCAAATAGATCTCGTTTGTGAACTTCTAATTTAATTAAAAGTCCACGAAGTTCGTAAGCCAAAACATTGAATGACTCAGGTGTTCCTGGCCGCGGAATTTGTCCACCGGAAATTATATTATTATAAAGTAAATTTCGACCTTGAATATTATCAGATTTATAGGTTAAAAGTTCTGATAAAACAGAGGCAGCTCCAAATGATTCAAGAGCTCAAGTTTCCATTTCCCCGAATCTTTGTCCACCGTTTTGTGATTTTCCACCTAAGGGCTGTTGAGTTGTTAAAGAATAAGGACCAATTGATCTTGCATGCATTTTATCATCAACCATGTGTTGCAATTTAAGCATGTACATGTAGCCAACTGAAACTGGATTTTCAAAAGGTTGACCTGTAATTCCGTCAATTAATTTAAATTTTCCTGACTGAGGAATGTTAGCTTCTTTGAATAAATCTTGAATGGTGTCAATTTTGATACCATCAAAAACTGGGGTAACAAATTTTGTATCAAGTTTTTTGGCCGCCATACCAAGATGAAGTTCTAAAACTTGACCGATATTCATACGTGATGGCACACCTTGGGGATTTAAAACAATGTCAATTGGTGTTCCGTCCTCTAAAAATGGCATGTCTTCAACTGGAAGAACAACAGAAACAACACCTTTATTTCCGTGGCGCCCAGCCATTTTGTCGCCCACTTTGATTTTTCTTTTTTGGGCGATCAAAATTTTGACCAGCATTCCAACACCTTCTTCGAGATTATCGCCTTGATCTCGTGAAAGAATTTGGACATCAATTACAGTTCCACCTTCACCGTTTTTTACTCGAAGTGAAGTATCTTTTTGTGCTAATGCTTTTTTACCTCAAATTGCAGCCATTAATTTTTCTTCGGCTGTTGGGTTGTCTTCTCCTTTTGGCGAAGTTCTTCCGACTAAAATATCTCCAGTATCAACCTCTGAACCAACAATTACAATCCCGTTTGCATCAAGATGAGCGCGTGATCTGGCCGAAGCATTTGGCACTTCAGCGGTTAGAATGTCATTTCCTGCCTTAGATGAACGAAACTTTATTGTCTGTTCTTGAATGTGAATTGAAGTAAAAACGTCGTCTTTTACGAGCTTTTCACTAATAATGATCGCATCTTCGTAGTTGTATCCATATCAAGTACTAAAAGCAACAAGCACATTTTTACCAAGGGCAAGTTCACCATTTTCGGTTGATGGACCATCACAAATTAGTTGACCTTTTTTAACAAAGTCACCGACTTTTACAGTTGGTTTTTGTAAAATTAATGTTTCTTGGTTTGATTTTTCAAAAGCCCGTAAAAAATAGGTTTTTGTCGAATTTTCGGAATTAACAACGATTTTTTTTGCATCAACAAAAATAACTTTTCCATCTTCAAGGGCGCGAATATTTGTTGCTGAAAAACGGGCAATATCTGCTTCAATTCCTGTTGCAACTAGTGGTGCCTCTGGTTTAATTAATGGAACGGCTTGACGTTGCATGTTTGAACCCATAAGCGCACGGTTAGCATCATTATTTTCCAAGAAAGGAATTGCTGAAGCCGAAATTGATGTCATTTGCATTGAAGAAACGTCGATATAATCGACTTGATTTGCATCAAGAACAAGATATGTCTGATTTTTACGAACAGTTAATTTGTCAGCAATAATTTTGTTATTTTCATCAATTTCGATTGAAGACTGAGCAAAACTAAGACCAAATTCTTCGGCTGCAGTGAGTCAATGAACTTTGCTAAAATCAACAACACGGTTTGTGACTTTATAATAAGGAGTCATTATAAAACCGTATTTATTTGTGCGTGAAAAAACTGAAAAGTTAAGAATTAGACCGATATTTTGCCCTTCAGGAGTCTCAACAGGACAAATACGACCATAATGAGTTGCATGAACATCCCGAACCTCAAATTGGGCGGTATCACGATTTAAACCACCTGGACCAAGTGAAGTTACCCGTCTTTTGTTGGCTGTTTCTCCTAAAGGATTAATTTGATCCATAAATTGTGATAACTTTGAGGAGTTAAAGAAATTTTTAAACTGATTATAAATTGGTTTGTTGTTGATAATTGACTTTACAGTTAATTGAGACAAATCAGATTTTGAAGAAATTCTCTCCTTACTGTTTTTTTCAATTTTAGTAAGGGCAATTAAAAACTGATTTTGTAAAAGTTCACCAACACTAACGATTCTTTTATTAATTAATGAATCAGGATCGTCATTTTTCCCTAAATTGTGTAGTAAATTAAAGTAATATGAAACAATCGCGATTATATCTGATAAAACTAAAGTAGTTTCGGTCAAACTTGGATCTGTTGCAATTACGCTTACAGGTTCAGTTTCTTGAATCATCGCTTTTTTGTTTGGTCAAACTTTTACAATTGCAACATAAATTCTCTCACCTAGACGTTCATTACGGCTAATTTGTAATTGACGAGCATAAATAGTTGAATCTACACCTTCAATTGTGGAAAGTTCAAACTCAGAATTATTAAATTTTTCCTGAATTTCAATAGCAATTGAACGACTAATGTAAAGTCCTTTTTGGTATAAAATTTCGCCTTCTTTATTTACTAAATCTTCTGCAAGATAAGTCTGAGAGATTCGATCAATTAAATTCAATTTTGAATTTAACATGTAACGACCTGTTGCTGAAAGATTATAACGTCTTTCATTGAAAATAATTGACGGAATTAGGTTTTTTAGACCATCTTCAGTAACACGGTCATCTTTACGAATAATGCGATAAATTGACTCAAGATTTTCGTCAATTGAGTCGATTTTGTGACGGCGAATTGATTCTTGTAATTCTGGTGAATTTCCAAAATATTTACGAATTGTTTCGTTTGTAAAACCAAGACTTTTTAAAAACGCCATTAAAGGGATGTTTTTATGTTTGTCAACACGAAACTTAACTGTGTCAACTTGGTTTCCAGTAACTTTGTGGAAAATTTCCATTCATGAACCAAGTTGCGGAATAATTTCGACCTTGTTAAAAAGGTCATCCGCTTGACGATTTCGAACATTTTCACGAAAACAAACACCTGGAGAACGAATTAATTGTGAAACAATAACTTTTTCAAAGCCATTTATAATAAAAGTTCCGCCTTGGGTCATAAATGGAAATTCAGAAAGTAAAATTTCTTGCTCTTCCATTTCACCATCTTCAACTTGAATTTTAACTAGAGTAACATAAACTCTAGCAGCATAAGTTTTACCTTTAATTTTAGCTTCACGGATTGCTAAATATTCATTTTCAGGTTTTTCAACTCTAATTGAATCAGGACGAAATTTAATTTCCAATTTACCGTTTGAGGAAACAATTGGAAAAATTTTATCAAATGCTTGTGCAATTCCAGTGCTTAAAAACCAGTCAAAAGATTCACGCAAGGAATCTAAGAAATCTGGTGTTTCTAGTGTATTATTTGTCTTTCCGTAAAAACGGCGCTGGGTTCCTATGCCATAAGATTTTAATTTAAATAATTGGTTCATGACTCACCCCTTTTTCCCCTTTTTTGTTTAGGTTATATATTATATTTAAAAAGCAAAAAAATCAAAGCGTTTTTATACTTAATTTCAAAAAAATTAATAAAATATTAAAAAAATATTTTATTTTAGTAAAGTAAAAATAACAAAAAAGGCGTTTAGAACACCATTTTTGCTTTTTAAAATTAATTTTTTGAAATATTAATCAATAGAAACTTCAGCTCCGGCTTCTACTAATTTAGCTTTGTATTCCTCAGCTTCTTCAGGTTTTATTGCTTCTTTTATGACAGAAGGTGCTGCATCAACAAGTTTTTTAGCATCCATCAAACTTAATCCAAGCATATCTTTAATAACTTTTATAACAGCAACTTTTTGTTGTCCGGCTGCTTTTAAAGTTAATTTAACTTCTGATTTTACTTCAGCGGCAGCTTCTGGAGCAGCTGCAACAGCAACAGCAGAAGGATCTACCCCAAATTCTTCTTTAAGAGCATCAACAAATTCCATTACTTCTTTAATTGTCATTTCTTTCAATGACTCGATGAATTGTTCTTTAGTAATTTTAGCCATTTTTTTCCTTTTTTATGCGGTTATTTTTTGTTCATCTATTAATAATTTAAGTCCAAAAGCCAATTGTTTCAGTGGGCTTTGAAGAGAAGAAGCAAGCATTGTAATTGCTTCAGTGTAATTTGGAAGTGAAGCAATAGCGGTATTTTCCTGCGCTGTAACAACACTTTTTTCATAAATCCCACCTTTTAATATTAATAAAGGTTGATCTTTTGCGACTTTTGTAATAATTTTAGCGGGTGCAATTGGGTCTTCTAGACCAAAAGCAAATAAATTTGGTCCCACTAATTCTGATTTTAGATTAGAAAAACCGAGTTCATCTGCTGCAATTTTGAAAAGTCGATTTTTATAAATTCTAGTGAAAACACCTGATTTCTTTAGCTCATGACGCAAACTTTCTAGTTCTGCAACTGAAAGTCCGCGATATTCAGCAATTGCTAAAGAAGAAGATTTCTCGAGCAAATCTCTAATTTCAGTAATTATTTCTGCCTTTTTTTGGCGAAAAGCGTTCAAATCTAGACTCCTTTCTGTTTTAGGAGCAATACTTTGAAAATACATTCAAACAACAAATTAAGTCATTCTGACAGTTATTATCTCTATGTATTGCCTTTAAAATTATACCAGAAAGAAAAAAATTTCCAAGTAAATTAGTAAAAAAAATTAATAATGGGATTTTTGACTTTAAAACAGCCACTATTTCAAACTAATACCAAACACTAAAGCCGCCATAAAAACGTTTTAATGTTTGGTATTGATTTCTTAAATAAGCGTAATTTCTAATTTTTTAAACTATTAATGTGACTTATGCAATTTTTGGAGCGGCATTGTCTAGTGATTCTTTTTTCTCGTTGTGGGCAAAAACTAAGAACATTACCATTGAAAATACATCAAACAATGGTAAGAAAAAGCCAACAATTGCAGTAACTTTAATTACTGAAAGTTTTTGTAATTTTGCTGAATTTTGCTCTATGCCCATAAAAATTTTGTTAGGGAAACTTACTTTTACGATATAAGTAATCGTTAAAACTCGGTTTACAAGAGTAACAAAAATTCAAACAATCATAGTTGCTAAAAATTCAGAACCAACAATAATTGATTCGCGATTTGAAAATACTTTTCTTAAGGCAGGGATGGCAAATAAGAAAAATAAAGTAACGCCTAATATAAATTTAATAAGGCGTGTTGCTAGTGACAAAAAAACTAAATTTTTCAAATTATCCATAGGTTTTCTTGTTTTACTAATTGTCATAATATAATAAATTATAGTCTATTCTTGTTTAAAACCTACAAATTTATTTTTAAATTTTGAGTTCCTGGTGTTCTGTAATTTAGACTTTAAAAACAATGTAAATTTTGAGTCGCGAACGTTTGATGGTACAAATAAAACATAAAATAAAAATTTAAAAAGTGCAATTTTTTAAATTTTTCGATATAAAAGTACATTTTTTTAGTAAATTTCCCCTTATTTTATAAGTAATGTTATAATTAATTATATAATTCACAAAATAAAAACAATTTCTTGAGGTGGTATAGCTTATGTCAAAAAATAGTAAAAGAAATTTTTGAACTTTTTTCTCCCTTGGAACTTGGTTTTGAATTCAAAGCTCAATTTTAGTTGTTGTCGGTGGGTATTTGATTTATATTTATGATGTTCAAAATCAACAACAGTTGGCAAAAATAAGTGAATATCAATTTTGAAATGATAAAAATAATGTCTTAACATTTGAAGGTGACTATCCTCCTTTTTTTATAGATAACATTCATAAATTAACTGATGAAGAATTAAAAACAAAAATAGACTCTAAAAACTCATTGAGTTTCAATGATTTTAGAGATGAGTATGTATTTATTGATGAAGATGATCTTAATAAAAAAGAGTTTTTGTTTAAAAGCAAAAGCAAGAAAAGTGAAAATAATAAGCAATTAGATAACAGTTATTTAATTAAAAATACACAAGATCTTGTTGACTTAATTATACCTAATAAGCAAAAATTATTCTCAACATCTCAAAAAGATGTTGTTGGATTTCTTGATGAAAAAGAGATTAATGATCTAAGTAAAACAATTGGTTTATCAAATAAAGATGCAATTATTTTGAATAATTATGTTAGTGAACTTTTTGGTTCTTGAGGTGACCGAAGAGCAAAAGGTCTAAATCTTGTTGATTTTAATTTTAATGAAAATACAAAAACAATAGAACTAAAATGGAAATTCGAAGACTACCGCAAAAGATCTGCAATTGTTCAAGCAATTGGTTACTATGATTGGTTTAAAAGTTATGTTCTTTTAATTGACAAAAATAAAATTGATAGTCTTGATAATATAAAGTTTACATCTACCTTTTCTTAAAATTTTGGATAAGTTTTTTAAATCTTCAACTTTTTAACATGGAGATTTTGATAAAAAAGCTCTAGTATTTGCAACTTTGCTTTATTAGATTGGACTTTTGGTGTTGCTTAGTTGGACATATTTTGCTGCTTTGTGTTTCAGTCCTGATAGTCTCAATTTACTCCAGAAATTTATAATTACAACTAATAATTGGACCAGCAAAATATCTATTTATTTAATTAAAATATCTAAATTTTATTCTTGTTCTGCCAGTTCATATAATCTGTCTTAATTAAAAAAACCACCATAATATGATAAAAATTGGCGGTTTTTTAATGATTTTGTCCAAACTCAAATTAAGCTGTTGTTATTTGATTATGCAATGAGTTAAATTCCTCTAATGTTTTGATTTTTATGTACTCTATCTTTTTAATATCAGTATTTCCAATATCTATTTTTTCAAATTTTTGGAGATCATTTATTATAAATTTATATGGTTCAACGGCAAAATTAGGAAACAAGTCTTTATAATTAAAGGTATAAATTTTAATTGTATCTTTGTCTATCTTTCAATATAAAATCTGATCGTCAAAAATAATTTTTGGATCTTGTTTTTTAAGTATGAATTTATTAAATTCTTCAGAATTGTTATCCTTATAAGTGAACAAATTTGAAGGGTGAAAAGCATCGCCCCAATGCCAGCTTTTTAATTGTAAATTATTAGTAATGAATTTTTTTGTTTGATCTAATGTAGAAAAAATTTGGTCTTCATCAGTACTTTGGTTTGATGGATTTAACTCCTGCATAGCATATAAACGAGTGAGTTGAAAAGGGTTTTTATTAAAAATTTCTTGCTTTTTTAAAAGAAATTTTCTAAACTCATTTGATTCTTTATGGCGAATAATTTTATTGTAAAGCACAAGATCTTCAATATTTTTAATATGAATATCTAAACTACGGTCAAAAACATGTTTGCTTGACTTATCGATAATTTTATAAAAAATATCAAAATCTGTAGTTGTTGTATTTGGACGCTCAGAGGGTCTAGGAACAATTACTATTGGTTTCTTTATTCCTGTTATTACTTTTGGTCTCCTTACTCTTTGTGGACCGGTGTATCTGTACTCTATTCCTGAGTGAAAAAAATTCTTAAATTTTGAGTCAAAAGAAATAATACTTGTTTTTCCATCATTTTGGTTATTTTGGAAAATATGATTAGGGTTTAATGATACTATTTTTGATTTTGAATTAAACCATGAGTCATCAACAATATCATCAGGACGTATAAAAATAATAACTGATTTTTTCTCAAAAAAATTAGGTGTTGACAAAATTCTTTTACTTAGTTTTTCAATTTTTAACTTTGAAATAAAGGATAAGAAATCATTTTTATTATCTAAGACAACGAAATTATCTGCAATTTTCTTGTCTTTTAGTTGTCTTTGATCCCAAATAACATCAAATTCCATTGTGTCTTCGTTTTTGGCACTCTCAGAATAAAAGAAGCCTGACAATCTTCTTAAAGCGATATTGACATCTAAATCATCAAATAAATAGTCTTCAAATAGGGGGTATTTTTGAATTAATAAATCCAATTTTTGGGGCTGTTTTTTCAAAATGTTATGTCAATATGGGTTGTTGAGTCATAAAAGTTTATTAAGGTCAGTTATTTTTTTAGTGTCTGAAATACTAAAAAATTTATTATTATTATTATTATTATTATTATTAAGAAGCAAAGCAAACAAAACCGCGGTAGCGGCACCTAAGTTAGTTAATATAAATCCTAATAGAAAAATTTTTTTATATTTTTTTAAATCCATGCTATCCTTGTATTTTTTTATATATATTATTAAATTCTTCGAGTGAATTTACTATTTTTAACTCAACATTTTTAATATTTATATCGCCAAAATTAATTTTTTCAAACATGAGTAAATTTTTAAAATTTAAATTTTCAATGTTTTTTAAGGTTTCTGGAAAAATTGATTTGTAATTTAAAGAATACAGCGTAATTTTGCCTGAGTTTTTGTCAACTTCTGAATAAAAAACTTCATCAAGAAAAATTTCATCTACATTTTGAGACTTGAGAATGAATTTATTAAATTTTTCAGGTTCATGAATATTTTTGCCAGGAATAAATAAATTGGAGAGGTGAAATGCTTCTTCTCATTCAAGGTTTTTAGATAAATTTTTATTATAAATAAATTGCTTTACATCGCCAAAATTTGAAAAAATTTCTGTTTTGGGTTCATTTTTTGAATATTGTTCATTTTTGGACCCGTATAATGTGGTTATCTTCAAATTATTATGGGCTAAAATTTTCTCTTTTTTGTTCATTACATCTAAAAAAGTCTCAAATTCTGGCGATGTTTTATCTAGCGAGTTATAAAAATATAAATCCTGAATTTTATTTAATTTTATAGTTGATAATTCGTTTGTTTTTTGAAAATTGTCTTTTGGATAAAATTTAAAATAAACCTCAAATCAATCATCTGATTCTGGAATTCCCCTCCTATTTTTACTTACATCTTCATAATTAAAAAGTTTTTCTGGTAGTGAAATAATAAAATTATGATTTTTATAAGTCAAAAATTTAATGGGGAACAAATTAGTGGGCAAATAGTTTTCATTTATAAGTAACGGGTTAGCTAATCTTTTCCCGGCAATGTATGTAAAAAATAAATTTTTAGCAAAAAATTCATTATCGTTTTCGTATTTTAAAAAGGGTTCTTTGAGATCGGATTCTTTAAAAAATTCCTTATACTGATTAAGACCATCGATAATAAAAAATTTTTTAGTAAATATTTTTTCGTAATCAACAAAACGTCAATTTGCTGTTAATTTTTGGAAGTTATCACCTTCAGTAGTAGCTTTGTCATACTCTTTGGAGAAAAAGGTGGACAATTTATCGAATTCTTTGTCGTTGTAAGTTTTAAAATTGTCACTTTCAAAATATAGATATTTTTTGATTATTTCTTGAATTTTTTCATGGTTGTTCAAAAAAATCGGTATTCAGTCACTATTTTTAAGCCAAATAGTCTTTTTTTTATCAATCCGTACTAAATCACTATAGGAAAAAATGTTAGATTTTAAAGCTTCAGTATCCTTTAAGCTTATAGTGAACAAATTATTATTGGGAGAAATTTTAGATTTTAAATTTTCATTATCGTTTATGTTTATAGTGAATAAATTATTTTTTTTAGGGGGTGAAATTTTTGCTTCAAAATTGTTATTTTTATTTTGAAGCGCAAAAATTATAGCTAGAAAAATCCACGGTAAAACAATTAAAGGTGCTAAAAATAAATATTTTCTCTTATTGAATGACATGTGAAACCGCCAAATCATCATCTATTGAATCTTCAAACAAAGAGGATTTATTTTTTTAAACAACTAACCGATAAATTCCTGTTTTTTCAGCTGTATATCTTATTAATTCTGCATTTGATTTTTTTGAATTTCCAGAGTTTAATTTAATGTGTTGTCAAAATCCTCCCTCTTTTCTTTTCAAAATTAAATTTTAGTGGTTAAATAATGTATTTTTCTTAAGATGCAAAGAAGCAAAAGAATAAGCTGGTTAAGAATAAATATCTATATTTTCACTAAAAACTGAACTATGAATGGGAAATAAACTATCTATAATATAAATTATAGCAATTTTAAATGGCTTTTAGCAGAAAAACTAAAATTAAAATACAAAATTATAGTTTTAATAGAAAAACTTAGATTTATGATAAATAAATATAAAAACACTTTTACAACAAAAATTTTTGCAAAAGTGTTTTATTTATATCTTGAGTTTCCCAGTTTGATGGTAAAAATTTAGTTTTTAGCCAAATAAATAGGTAAAAATACCCGTAAATCCTTGTTTTTTGACCTAAAGTCTTAATTTTTATAGTTTCGAAATTAACCCTTTGCAAAAAAAAAAAAAAATGCTTGGATTAAAATAAAGTTATGTTATAATTAGCATCACTTAAGAATAATTAATAAATTTAGAAATCAGAATTAAGGGGGAATTAATTATGTTTTTATCATAAAAAAATCAGAAAATGCGAATTTTCTATTATATTTTTTAATATAATGGAATGCCTTAAATTTGACCGTTTAGAAATCTACAAATTTATGGCTTTTAATTATTGTTCTTTCAAAACTTCATATATTTCTTTAGGCTCGATGTAAGTAAAAACGAGTTTTCTATTTACATTGAGTTTAAATAGTAGTTATATTTTTTCTTTCATTATGGTTAGATTTAAAATTTAGTATTTTTGCTTTGATAGTTATTTTTCGTGTGTTTGCCAAAAAGTTAAAAAAGCACCCAAAAACTAAACCAGGACACTTTTTTAAGATTATCTCATCAAACTGTGAAACTCAGGAATAACAATTATTTATGTATTTTAGCAAGTTGTTCTACAGTATTTTCACTTGCTAAAAGACATTTTGCAAAAAATATTAAGTTTCTTGCTTCTAAATTTAGTTTATTATTCTTTATTGTTTGTGAAATTCTATCTTTTTAAATCAAATAACAGAGAATAACAACTAAAAAATATAAAATTTTGGATTAATTTAAAGTTAAATTCTTACTTTTTGTAGTTTTTGTACTTTTAAGAGTGCTTTTAGCACTTTTTGTAGTTTTTGTACTTTTAGCAGTCTTTGCAATTTTTGTACTTTTTCCGCTTTTTGTGCTTTTTGCAGTTTTTGTGCCTTTTGCGTTTTTTGTACTTTTTGCGCTTTTAAGAGCGCTTTTCTTGTTCAAACTTGCTTTTGTCAAATTAATTTTTTTTGGACTAGTTGTTTTTTCTTTATTATTATCTGGATTTAGAAATGTTTCAATATCTAAACCTAATAATTCCATAATTCGTAATTCGTCCATTGCATCAAGCAAAGCATTATGTGTTTCAATATAACTTTGATCTTTGGTTAACATTCTATATATATTTTGTGCGTTTCATCCACTTTTTAAATCGCCCTTTTTAGTTAGTTCTGCATTTAATGGGATATGTTTGTTAAATTGCTTGCTTTTAGCGAATATAGAAATATCGTTATGCTCGAATGATTTGTGCAATTCAGGCAAATGTCTAAAATCAAATTTTGTATATGAAAACCAATTTTTTACTTTATAAGATTTCAAGAAATGAATTAGTTGAGCAATCATTTCTTGGTGTGTTTTAACAACATTAATTTCTTCTCTAAATTCAACGGGAAGAGGAACTCAAATGTTATGAGCATACATTCCGCCTACTTTTCAATTGTTTTTTATTATTCAATATTGTTTATCAAATCATTGAAAATCAGCACTATCAGCAATTACAACTCCAACAGAAAAAACTTCATTTTCATAGTTTGTTTCTACATCAATTACAGCAATGTTTTTATTCATGTCAGTAATTTTTTGTTCTTTAATTGCTTCCATCTGATTCCTCAAATTCTTTTTGACTTTTAGGTTTATAAGCTCCTTTTGAAATTGTTTGTGCAAGTTTTTCGCTAAATTCTTCCCGATTTTTGATTCTAATTTCGTGCATTTCGTTATTTCGAATATTTCACAATATACCTTTTTCCTTTTTTAAGGCCAACATATATGAAGCAGTTTGTAAAAAATGAGCAGTTGTTAAATCGCTAACAAATTTAAGTTCATAAACTATATCATTTTTGATAACATCAGCAATTCCCTGAGCTTTTAATGTGAGATTATTATCGCTAAAGTCCATTCAACATTCTTGTTGAATTATCTCGTCTTTTTCAAGCACTTTTGATAATCTTTTATGCATTTGATCAACAGCATTATCATCAACAAAATCGGGCTGCGTTTGTTTAATGTATCTTTCTTGTTGTGTTTTCAAATAAACAAAAAAGAGTGTTAAATCTTTTATTGAATTTCTTTCTTTGATGTAATTTTCATACTCAAGTATTAACTTTTTTTGCATGTTTGGTGAATCTCAATATCTAGTTGCGATAAAAAACTCAATTTCTTTATCTAAATCCCAATCATCGAAATAAGATGCTTCAAGATAGATCCCTATACATGGTGTAAGATCAATTAAATCATCGTGTGTTTGTACTTTTATTTCGGTTGTATCTTCAGTTTTAATTTTTTTTACTTCAAGCATTTTTAACATATCTTGAAGATCAATATCAAACTTGTGATCAAACATTTCAGACATTAAAAATAAATCACTGTCTCTTTTTGTAAAATTTTTGTATTGTTTGATGATTTCTTCATTTAATAATGGGACTGACTCCTTTGGATTTAAAAAGATGATTTTTTCTTTCCCCCTACTTGCCGCTACACAAAATATGTTTTTTACAATTTCATAATTTGCAGTAATTTTATCTAAGCGGTTTTCTCAATAATTTATGGTAAAATTAAAAATAACACAAATAGGTTTTTCCAATCCTTTTGAGCTATCATATGTTGTAAAAATAGCTGAATTTTTTTTGGGAGACAAATTTGCATCTTTTTCTCTTATAGAAGCAAAAACGGTTTTTTTATTAAAAATATCACTATGATTTTCTTCAAGATAGTTTAATACTTCTGCCATTTCTTCACTAAATCCGGGTCCTAAACATAAGATATCAGCAGGTTTTTGTGTAGCCAAAAATTCCTTAATTTCTTCTAGTTCCATATATTGGATTTGACAATTTTCGTTGACTCCATTAATTGTTTTATCTCAAATTCTGCCCAGCATATTAGCATGTTCTTTTGGCATTCTAAAGGAAAATGTTAAGCTAATTTTCTTATATGATTCTAAAAATTTATTAATAAAATCAGTAACATTTAATTTTGTATTATCGTAAATTTTCTGACTCATATCTCCAACAGCAACAATTTGTATATTAGGATTTTCTTGTTTTATTCTTTCCAATAACTGAGATATTTCTTCAGTAATATCTTGATATTCATCAATTAGTAGAACATCATAAGTGCCAACAGAAATATTATTTCTTAAAAATATTCTAATTGAATCTGCGGAGGAAGAATTAATACCATTTCTTCACAAAAGTCCGTATGCAAATCCGTGATAATTTTGTACCTTAACATTTTTGTTTTTAATTTTGTTTTTAGCTTCAATTTTCAATAGCTTATTGTAAGTTAAGTATAAAATTTTTTTATCAATAGGAAATTTGTCACAGAGAACCTGAATTACTGATGTTTTTCCACTTCCAATACAAGCATCAACTAGGATATTTTCACCTTTTAATGCTAAATTAACAACATTTTGTTGTTCTTCTGTAAGTTTTTCTGCAATATTTTTTGCTTTTTGTTTTTCTTTTTTTCTAGTCATAATTCCCTTAGTTATTGAATCTAATTATAAATAATATCAATTTAAGTTTTTTTATAGAATAAAACAATAGAAAAACCGTGTCTAGTTTTTTCTATTGTTTTTCATTCTAGCAACCCTATAAATTTTAGGGCTGTTTGTAAAAATTATCCTAAGAAAATTATAGCATAAATTTTTAACAATTAAAACTGACAATAAATGATTTTTATATTATTTTTAACTATTTTAGTCGCCAACCTGAGTTTGGTAGTTTGATGGCAAAAATTCACTTTTTTAGTGAATATAAATATGCAAAAATACCGGTAAATCAGTATTTTTTGACGCTAAAACCTTAATTTTTATAGTTTTGAAATTAACCCTTTGTAAAAAAATGTTTGGACTAAAATAAAATTATGTTATAATAATTCACACTAGGAATGAATTAATAAATTTTAATATTGAATTAGGGAGGAATTAAGGATGTTTTTGTCATAAAAAAATCAGACAGCTCGAATTTTCCATTATGTTTTTAAACATGATGGAATGCCTTAAATTTACCCGTTTAGAAATCTTCAAATTTATGGCTTTTAATTATTGTTCTTTCAAAACTTCATATATTTTTTTAGGCTCAATGTAAGTAAAAACGAGTTTTCTATTTACATTAAGTTTAAATAGTAGTTGTATTTTTATCCATAAATTGATTTTTGTTAGTGTTTTAAAGTAGGTAATTAACTTTTGCCAAAAAAGTTAAAAAGCACGAAAAACTAAACCGGACAATTTTTTAAGATTATCTTATCAGACTAGGAAACTCGGGTTTAACAATTAAAATTGTGAATAAATGCTTTTTTTATATTATTTTTAACTAATTTCAGTCGCCAAAAACATCAACTTTTTGCGAGTCATCAAAACCATTTGGGAAGAGATAAGTTTTAATTCCTTTATCTTTATAAAGTTGTTGCATTGCTTGAAAATATGATTTTCGTTGATGTTTTGAACCATAAATTAGGTCATATTTTGGTAAATTATAACTTCCATAATAACCTTTATAGTCATTACCATATGATCTTAAATTTAAACTAACAGCAGTTGAAGCCCGCGGATCAGTTGCAAAAACTAATGAATATAGTTTATTATCTTTATATATTCCAGTTCCTGACATTCCTCCTCCGCCGGTGAAATTATCAAGTAAAGTACCTAAACCTCAAAATAAATAAGGAGTATGACTAAATTCATTTTTTGATGAATCAAATTTAGTAATTTTAATAAAACCGTTACTTACATAAGGCATTGCAATGAAAATATCAGTGAGACCAGGCTTATTCATAAATGAACGATAAGATCTTGATCAAGAAAGATCACCACCATTTTGTAATTGTTGGTTAGTTGGATCTTGATTAAAATAGAGAGCATTATCTTTATTTACATAAGGACTAACGCTATGTTTTCTTGTTTCTCAAGCATTTTTATTTTTAAATTCATTTAAAGTTTGACTTGTCTCTGCTTCTGTGAGTGGAAAACCTAGACCATAAAATTGATTTGCTGGTAGTTTTTCATATTGTTCATCTTTTAAAAAGTCAGCATCAGAGGTAATTGCTGTTGATTTGTCGTTAGTTTTTTGGTCTTGATGTTCATCATACCAGTCTTTTGTGATTGTTTTTGCTTGCTCTTCGTTGTCAAAGGTGACTTCCATAATTGCAAAATCAAGCAATTCTTCCATATTTTTGTATTTTTCTTGATTTGTAAAGTCGCCTAGTTTTTTGTCAAAAACATTAGAGCCAAAGACAATTGTTCTAACATTTAGTTCAGCATCTTTTGGAATTTCTTGGTTATTGTTAAGTTTTTCATCATTTACAGCAAAATTATTTGAAGTATCAAGTGTTTTTCCGGCATTATGAATGTTTGAATTTTTTGTTCGCACGGTAAGATTGACTGTATCATAGTAATTTTGGTAGCGAGGTTCGCCGGTTGTTGGCATTATATTATTTAGACTAACAGAATCTTTAATTTTTGTAAAAACCAAACTTCATGTATTATATTGACGGTTATGAGTGTTATAAGCATCATCATCACGGCCATAAATTTTACCTTCATGATAATCATTTGCAACTTGAAGTCGATTTAAAACGTGCGCATTTGTAATAAAATACCAAGTTAAGGGATATTTATTACCATCTTCTTTTTTATAGTCAATAATATTTAGGGTTCCTCTGTGCAAATTATTGAAATGAACTATTTCATTAGGTGGCAAATAATCAGGCTCACCCTCTTTTCCGTTGTGAGTTCTTAAAAATTGACCATTTCTAAAAGCAACAGAAATTGCACTTTTTGTCAATTTTTTATATTCTTGGTTTGGCAAAATCCGTGGCAAGCCAACTCTTCCAGGTCCACCTCTTAAAACTTGTCCAGTCTGGGGATCAAGGTGAATTGCGGGTGATGTATCGCCTTTGTGATGCTCGGGAATATCAATCCCTGTTATTTGTCCAGAACTGTCATATTTTGGCAAGACAAAAGTTCGCTGCGAAGCATTATCATATAAAGGTTGATTTGCATGCTTGGCTTTTTGATCTAAAGCTGATTTTAAATTTGAAGAGACTTTTTTAGTATTTCCAAGCGGATAATCACTAAGTCCATCAGGGTCATCAAGTCCAAGAACTTTAGCTCCGCCGCCACCGTATTTTTCAAGGTAATATCTTCATTCATTATCAGGAAAATCGTATTTATATTGATCTTCAACAGTTCGTTTTCCATCTTTTACAATTGCCCAATTTTGTCCTTTTGGGGCAACAGTATTTAGTTGTTCATAATATTTATTAACGCGATCTTCGGGGATTTCTGGTTGGTTTTGCTGTGGCAGTTCTCTTGTTTTTTCAACTGGTTTTAGAATATCTAAAAAAGATCCAATTATTAATTTAGTTAAATTATCAGTTTGGTAGCCAGTTTTTTCAAGTTGAAAATCCAAAGTTTTTTTAGCACTATCTCAGTCAATTTGTTTTTTTTCTAAATCTTCATTTTGAAACAATTGAGACAGTGAAGTCTTAACTTCATCAAGAGTTTTTGCAAGATTTTGGTAAGAAGTCTGTGACGCACTAGATTCAAAAGTTGAATAAGCGGCATTTATTTTGTCTTCAAAACTTTTTTGGGTGTTTTGATCAAATTTGGGCTGGTTAGTTTCAGTACTTGATTGACTACCACCCCCTGGCTTTGGAGCGGTTTTTGGTTGCTCGGCTTTAATTTCATTGTTAGTTGTACATGAGTAAAAAACAAAACTACTTAAACCAAGTCCAAAAAGTAAGAAAAGTGCTTTGTTTTTTACTAAAAAATTATTTTTTTTCATATTTCACCACCAAAAAAATTAAATTAGACAAGCCCAGAAGAACTTGAGCTGTTTTGACTACCAACAAGAACCTGAGCTGTTCCAATTGTTGAGCCAATTTTACTTCTTGCTTCTTCAGTTTCTACAAAAATTTGACTTATATTATTTCCTGATCCATTTGCAACACTAATGAATTTTCTCAGTTGTTCAACTGAATCGCCTGTTGGTGATCCAGAAATATAAACAGGGTAAGAATTAATTTGTTGTCCGTTAATTTTTACATCAACTCTTGGACTACTTCCAGGTACAGATTCAGAAAATCTTTCAGTAAATTGGGCACCATCAAGATCAGAAAATTTAAAGTTTAGACTATTTGCACCATTAGAATTTGAACCTTTGATTATGAATCTTGTGAACTTTAATTTTCTAAAGCCAGTATAATTTTCCTGAGCAAAAGGATCATCTTCCCAATTTTTAACTTTTTCGTTAAAAGTTTTATCAAAATCAGCAAATTTTATCCCTTTAAAAGTATTTACATCTGTTTCTGAAAAATCAAGTGTGGTTGGCCAGCCACCTTTTCCACCAAAATTTCCTTGGAAAACTCGCTGATTAATTTTTGAGTCAAAAACTATTGAGAGACCCTCGTTAATTTTGTCAACAGTGTCACCTTTTTCTCATCTTAGACCTGAAAAAACTATTGAACCACCAATTTTACCTTGAGATTGATCAAAAGTTGCCTGATTATTATAGTCAAAACTAATAAAATCAACATTTTTTAGGCCATTAGGATTAATACTTCATTCATCACTTACTGAATTAATTTCTGTATAAATTGACAGTTCTTTTAATTTTTTACTTTCAAGACCGCGTAAGGACTTAGTTGCATTTATATTATTTAAAAATACTGAAACTGTATTAATTTGACTAGGAATAGCTTCAAGAATGCTTGAAGCATTTTGAAGCGAATTAGCTTCGCCAATATTTTTTATCCTTATAGCTTGAACTTTGCCGTCCTTTTGTGAAATTTTTGACATAATTTCTTGAAATTTTTCAAAGGCATTATTATCATTAGCATCAAGCTGAATTAATTTTAAAGGTTGACGATTTTTATCTTCATTTTCTGAATTAGGTTTATATTCATAAACCTTAATTGAATTAGTAAAACTACCAATTTCTGAGGAAAAAGTTGAACTTACATCTGATTTTGTCCAACCGGGAAATTCACCATTAGAAATATTCCACGGACTTAAAGAATACCAACTTGGAGTGTTAAAAGTACGACTTGCGTTATGTTTTTTTAGTCTATTTAAAGTTGGATTTTTACTTTCATCTTCATATTCTCAAGCATTAATCGTATCAAGTGAAGGAACCAAACCTTGTCTAAGTGATTTTAGTTCTTCCAAAGTAAGGGAAGTTTTTTCTGGAAGGTTTTTTAAATATTCTAAATATTGTTTTTCACGATTTAAATTATATCTAGGAAGATCAATTCTTCTTTGGTAGGCTTCTTTTCAGAGGTCACGTCCTGCGTCAGTTTTAGGAATTTTGCCGCGAATATGATCTTTATCAAAATCTTCTTTATAAGAACGCTCGATTTCATTAACTTCGGCTTGCAAGTTTGCAACTCGAGATTCAATAGTTTTAATTTCGTTAGCAAGACCTTTTCTGTATCTTTCAAGGGCGTACTGAATTCTTGACTGAGAAACTCCAGGGGTTGGGTTTTGACGAGTTGCTGGAACTGGCGATGAATTTTGAACAATTACTGGTGATCTAGTTTGAGTATTTGGGGTTGAAACCTCTGCAGGTTTCCTAGGAGAGAGAGCGACGTGGCGTTGAAGGTCTTTGAACCGGAGTTTCTATTTTGGTTATAACTACCGGCTGTTTTATTTTTGTTTCAACTTTAGGGGTTTCTTGTTTAATTACCTCTTTGGGTGTTTCTTCTTTTGGTTTAACTAAATCCACTTTAGGTTGGTTATTTTCTTGAGGTTTAAAATCAGAATTCACGACCGGTGAGACATAAGTTAAATCATTTGGATTATTTTTAATTACAATTGAAGGGGACGAAGAACTATAGTGAATTTCATTACTGGAGCTAATAAAATTATTAGCTAAGGAACTAGCAAAAGAACCACCAACTAAAACCATAGCGGATGCGGCTAAAATTATTATTTTTTTTCTTCTTGGAATATAAATTTGCATATTTCCTCCTTATTACTTTTCATATAGGATATATTAATTATACAAATTTTTTATTTTTTAAAAATAAAAAATATACTACAAATTTTAAATTTGTTAGTTTATGTAGTTTTAATCGCCTTTTTATTATTAATTTAATTATTTTTGCCAAAAACAGTCAAATTAATAATTTTCTCTATATTTTTTTGAATTTAAGAAACGCCTCTTGCTGATATTTTAAAATGGAAAATTTTTAAAAAGGGGGACTTAGTATAAATTAATGTGCCAACCTCTTTTTTAAAATGTGATTTTTTATAGAAAGTTCAAATATATATTAAAAATTTTAAACCATTAATAATTTTTTTCAAGTAAAAAATGAATATTTTGTACAAAAAGAACGTTCAAAAGTTTTAAATTTTCTGAATTTTGGTAGTTTTGTTTCTGGTTGTTTAGTCATTTTAAGCATTTTTAAAAAAGATTTTTCTGAGTTTGCTTGTGGTCTAAATATTTAAAATAGGTATGATTTTTTCTTTGATATCTTAATAAAACAGCAAAAAAATTGTAATTAACTTTTGCAAAAAAAATTAAAAAAACTAACACTTTTGGTGTTAGTCTCCTCCTAAACTCTGACAAAAAAGTCAACACCTTAGTGTTAACTTTTTTTGCCCTGGTTTATTTTGGCTGGGTTTTTTTAAAATTTGCTATAAATTTATACACTTTTTGTAAAATTTACGATTTCTATAGTCTTTGAATTTATTTTAAGTTTTTATTACGCGTTATAATATAAAGTAATTTTTGAAGAAAGATTATTTATGAAAAAAATAACTATTTTTGAAGCTTTTGCTGGTCTAGGATCACAATTGCGCGCGCTCAAATTGGTAGGAAAAACTCTAAATTTTGAAGTTGAATCATTAGGAATTATTGAGTGATATATTCACGCTATTATTTCTTATCAAATTATTAATTATAAAGTCTTACCACCAGATACAAAAACACCAATAGAAGTAATTATTGATCAACTTTCTTCATTAAGGGTTTCAATAGATAGTAAAAATTTAGTGTCTAAAAATTATTTTCAAAAAATGAAGGAAGATAAATTGCGTAAAATTTATCCTTATTTTTTAAAAATGCTCAATAACCCGTCTCTCTCTCTCTCTCTCTAAGAATAATAAAAATAATTATTATTTTTGATATTCAGATATTAGTCAAGTTAATCAAATACCTAAAAATATAGATATTTTTACTTATTCTTTCCCTTGCCAAGACTTATCGACACAAGGATTACAAAAAGGCCTTAATCCTTCAACAAGAAGCGGGCTACTTTGGCAAATTAAAAGAATTTTAGAAAATAATTTAGATAATTTACCTAAAGTTTTGTTGATGGAAAATGTAAAAAATTTAGCTAGCCAAAAATTTCGTGGTGAATTTAATAATTGAATTAATTTTTTAAAAACTTTAGGCTACAAAAGTAAATGAAAAATTTTAAACTCTACTGATTTTGGATCATGTCAAAATAGACAAAGAGTTTTTATGGTTTCTTGGTTGACTAATAAAAAATTTGAGTGACCAACCCCAATAAAACATAACAATAATTTAAAGAAGATTTTAGATTTTACTCATCTACCAAATGAAGAAAATCTAGCTAACAAAATTTTTAAATATCAACTAACAAGCCCTAGAATAACAAACTCAAGTATTAAGAAAAGGGAAATTATTAATTTTACTAAATTTAATTCTGAAAACTATATTTATTATCCTGACTTTTTCGGACCAACACTTACAGCATCAGGGGCTAACTCTAGACTTAAATTTTTGATTAAAGAAAACTACATAAGAGAAATAAATTTTTATGAGTCCTTTAAATATATGGGTTTTACAGCGGGTGATGCTCATAAAATTTATAAAACAAATTTAGTTCAACCAAAATCTATAATATTTTTAGCTGGTAATTCAATATCTATTGAAGTTCTAAAAGCACTTTTTGAAAAAATTGTTTTGCTTTTAGAAAAGGAGTAATAGATGAGTGTAACTTTAAGATGGAATAAATTAAAAATTAGAAGCAAACACTTTTCAGAAAACAAAGATAAACCACAATTTAAAGGGGAAATATTTTTTGTTTATGATATTGAAAGTTTAGTAATTCATCATTTTTATATTGAAATTAATAGTTGTGTCATGTCTAAATTAGTAACTCAAAGACTTAGAAAATTCCATGAACGAGAGCATATTAATAGAACAAGGTGTTGTTATTATGAAAAAAGGGAAGAGTTTTTTAATAGTCTTAAGCAAAAAGTTGTTCAAAAAGATAGAAAATCTAGAACTTATAATCAAGATGATTTACAAATCTTAAATAATGATGAAATTGTACACTTAAATCAACTATTAAGAACACCAAATTTTTTAACCACAATTAAAAGTTTATCCACATTTATCTATGGTACCAATCCAACTGGAGAATTATTGAAACCTGAAAATGCTCCTATTATTTTAGATGATGAGGCAAATTTTGATAAAAATACCAGTTATTTTGCACTCTTTTTCACACATTATTCTGATTTTAAAAATAATAAAAAAAATAATAAAAATGAATATGATGGTATTTATAAGAATATTTATAAGGATAATGATTTATTAGATGATAAAAATTATTTTGATAGATTTAAAGAAGCTCCTAATAATTCAAAACTTTACAATGTTTATCAATTATTTGTAAAACTCACTAGCAATAAATTAAATATAGAAAGTGGCAAAAAAGTTTTAGCAGATATTAAAAAGCATTTATCATTACATGAAATTAATTATTTAGTAAAAAAAGAAAGAACAAAAATGAAAAATATTAAGATAGATTCTATTAATATTCTTAATTTGGATAAACAAATTCCTTTAGACAAGGCACATATTTTCCCAGTTGAAAGAATTAAAGATAAAATAGTAAAACTAGTAAATATGGAAAGCCAAGAGCTTGACAGTCGTCAAGTAAAAGACTTTCTTAAAAAAATCACAGAAGCTCATAATTTAATAGCTTTAGATAAAACGTCACATAGTCAGTTTGATACAAATAAATTTACATGAGATTCCGATAATGGAAAATTGGTGATTAACTGTTGCAACTCAGCACAACCATGCAAGCATATATCTAATAAAATTACCGATCTTCCAAAAGAAAAAATTACTCGTGATATTTTAGATAATCTCTATTTAAGAAATTCTATAGTAAAGAATAAACCCGGACAAAGAAAATTAACACTATAAACCAGGACACTTTTTCAAGATTGTATTATCAAACCGGGAAACTTGGAAAAAAGAAAAATGCAAAATTAACACAAACAGTCAATTTTGCATGTATATAAAACAATTTAATAAGAAATTGGCAAAAAAGTTTGATAGGTCTTTGAAAAATAAATCTGTACTAACCCGTTTTTTCCGTTTTTCATTGTGGTAAATAATTTTTTATTACTGATTCGAGTGTTTTAAGACGATTAATGTTTTTATTAAAAACAATATTTTTTTCTTTTGGAACTACCAAAATTTGAAAAGCAAGTTTATTAAATTTTGATGACGGGAAAAAACGCGAAAAGGCATTAAAACTATAATTTGAATGGCTAATAGGTTCTAAAAAAATATTGTTATTTTCTTCGTTTGTAATGATTATTTTCTCAAATTCTACTGTTGTTGATTTATTATCAGAATTTAAATAATAAGATTGTGGAGAACCATAGACAAATTTTTCTCATGTTTCATATATAAAAATATTTGAATTTTTAAAGATATCATCTAGCTTTTTCCCACTAAATACTTTTGTTTCAAAATCGTTTATAAATTCATTTTCATCTATCTTTAAACTTGAGTCCAATTTTGAAATACGATTAATTATTTTATCTTTAAATTCTTCTAAATTTTTAATTATCGCATGTTTATTTTCAAAAAAATTATTGACTCAAGGGTCGAGTTTTTCAGCAACTTTTTCATACGGCTGCTTTAATTTAAAAAATTGAATTTTGTTTTTCTTTTGGATAGACTTAATTTCATCGAAAATATCATAAAATGCTTTATTTTTTAAATAATTAGAAAGTACATACCTTTTTTCAAGATCATGATAAATTTTTCTAGTTTTAGTTACTAAAGTTTCTGAGTCAGCTTTATTAAAATCATAGTGAAAATAAATTTTTTTATCTTTGGGGTATAAAACAACGGTAAAATATGGACTAAACACTGGCACAATCCCCAAATTCGTATACTGATTATAATGAATATCATCTGCACAAAAAGGAGTCATGTTTATATAACGGTCGGCTTTATCATCAAAATAATAATGTCTGGACGATAACAGACTTTTTCCGCCAAAATGCTCCATAATTAAAATATTATTATTCTTAAGCGATTCTTCTATTGTTGTACCATTTAGAAATTTTTCTTCAAATTCTTTTTTTATTGAAGCAGCGCTAACAAAACGATCTATATTGGCCTCTTTTGTAATTTCTTTGGATTTGTCAACTATCTTTTTTTGAAATTCTTCAAGAGTATAAATATCAATTGAGTTTTTATTACCAAGGAAATAATTTCGAGTTTTATTTTGGGCTACATTGCTATCTTTTTTTTCTTTTTGCAAGGAATAGAAAAAATTTAATGGCGAAAATGTCGCCCTTTTTACATTATTTTCTTCATAATGTTTTTCTAATAGATTTAAAAAATAATCTCCACTATATTTATGATTATCTTCATCTAGGCTTGGCTTAGGTTTAGTAGAAATCAAATTAAAAAATGGGCCACATGAACTCAAAAAAAATGGCAAAGTTAATGAACTTATAACTATAAATTTACTAAAAAAATGTTTAATTTTCATTGTACACCAAATAAGAAGCAACTAATCTGTCATCCTCCGAGTTTTCAAAAACAGAAGATCTATAATTTTTAACATAAATACGATAATAGGCAGATTCGTTTGACTTAAAATCTATTAATTCATCGTTGCTCAGGATGCTATTAGATCTTGCAACATCAACTCAATCGCCATTTGAATTTAATTTTTGTAAGTAAAGATCATAATCTGAAACAAAAGTACCACCTTGTCGTTTTTTTGTTGCCCCTAACGGTAATCAATCGTGGCTAACATTTCTGCTAATTGCCGGTAAAAATCACCATCAGCCAGATATATTTTGGCCTATTTCGTTATTTTTTAGCAAACCAGCGTTAAAGTTTCAAGACAAAGAGGCTTTAATTGTCTCATTTGAATTAACTCAAAACCTATTGCCAGTAAAAATAACTTTGCCCTCATTTTCTTTATTGCCGAAAATAAAACTTTGATTATCTACTGCTTTTTTCATTTTTTCAAAATCGGGGGTTCCTGCCCCATATTTTTCATAATAACCACTATCTTTTTTATCCAAATCAATATGATTTGGACTTATTGCAGAAACAGAAAGAAGGGATTTTATTGCCGGAACTCTAAAATCATCACGAACAAAAAGTATTTCTCTTAAAAGTGTTGATATTAGTCCGGTTACAATAGGGGCAGCATAACTAGTTCCACTTACATATTTTTTGCTTTGGCCGGATTGATTTTTATCATCAAGAACATTATAAATCTGACTTGGAGCTACTACTAAGGGTTTAGCAAATTGCAAATATTCATCACCAATTTTAAAATTAGAATAAGGTGCTATTTCATTTTTTGCTATATTCAAATTACTAGAATTATCTTCAAGTGCTCCAACCACTATTGAATTTAGTGACAAGCTTCTATCATCAATTCACGGATTATCCTTAGATTTATTTTTGCCAAATTCATCCTCGTCAATTTTATCAGCGCCATTACCTGCGGCAAAGACATGAATTACGCCGTATTTTCTTGCTAAAAAATCAAGTAAATACGCATTTTCGTTGTAGTCTTTAAAATCAACAAACTTATTTCCATAACTGTGATTTATTACCCTTACATCTTTAGTAGCCATTCATTCAATTGCTTTATGTCATTCAGCATCTGTTTTAAATATTGATAAATACAAATCCGACTTTTTATCAACACCTGCTTTTCCGCCTAAAATTAATGAAACTAGCGTTGAATGATATGGTTTTTCGGCTTGCTTGGGTCTATTTGAGACTAGATCGTTTATATTTAATTGATTTTCATTAAAATATATATTAAAATTTTGGTCAAATTTGTCTAAAAATTCTATAGCACCAACCTTTGAGGTGGCTTTATCTTGATTTTCATTGTCTTTTGCTGGTTGTTTTTGAAAATTTACTATTGAAATATTTTTATTTAACGACTCGCTAAAAAGTGAATGATAATTATCATTATTATTTAACGGATTATTATCACCGAGCGTTTCAACATGTCCTGTTTGTTTGTCTTTTTCTTCATTTTTATAAACAATAAATCGACTGATAGTAGAATTTTTTAAGGAATTTTTGACAAAAAATTCTCGATCATTTTCAGTATCAAAATAAAACCAGACAATTGGCAACATTTGGCTATATTTTGCTTCTTTATATTTTAAGTTTAACTTCTTAATTTTTTCTAAAAAATCAATATTAAAAGAAGTTATTTTTTTAGGTTCAGTATCTAAAAAGTCAGGGTTTAATAATAATTTTAATTCAAAATTATTATCTAGATTTTCAACCTTTGACGATTTATTTAATTTTTTAATAAAAGGCTCTCTTACATCGATTTTACTACTAAAGTTTGTAGAATATCAATATTGCTTATTATTATTTCAATTTATAAAGAGCGAACTGTATATTAATGGAATTGAAGTAAAACCAAACAAATATAAGGTAAACTTTTTTAACTTTTTAAATTTTTTAACCACAAAAACCAAACCTTATTATGTATTAATTCAATTTTATTTTCTATCTAACTTATATCAGTTAAGAAATTTCTAAGTCATCTTTTTATTCTTAATTAATTATATCAAAAAATAGTTCTGATTCAATAAAAGTTGTTATAAAAACTAAATAAAAATTAGGAGAAAAAAATCAGCCAACTAGTTTTTTGTCAAGATTTTGAGTGCAGTACTTTTGTTAATTTTTCTACGGGAGTGTTCGTAATTTTGTGATCTAAATATTTAAAATAGGTATGATTTTTACTTTGATATTTTAGTGAATCAGTAAAAAAATTGTAATTAACTTTTGCCAAAAAAGTTAAACAAGTGCCTAAAACTGGAGACTTTTTTAAGATTGTATTATCAAACTGGGAAACTCAGGAAAAAAGAGACTAGATTTATATTTCTAGTTGTCATAAAATTTCTATCAACTAAATCCCTCATAAGTACTAAATGCTAGTTTATATAGTGCTATAAGTGTATCATTATCTATATTTTTTAACTCTTCAAAAACTGTGTCTTTTTGAACTTTAAGTGATTTATTATTAGAAATGATTTTTTCAATTGTTATTGGTAGCTGCTCACATATTAATTTAAAAGTATTTTTATCTCCAGTAACAATTTCATAAAACTTATCTATTGATATTCTTCTTAATTTTTCATTAGAAGATTGTTTCACTTTATCAAGACTAATAACCCACGGAATATTTTGAGATTTTTCAGCAATAACTTCTACTAATGCACAAATGCTTCTATCTCTATCTTTTGCATTTAATAAATGATTTTGCATCTTCATAAATGTTTTTGCCGATGATGAATTATTCATTGTATTATGCTTATTTTTCAGTTCAACATAATATGTTATATCATCGCTAGTAAAAATCACGTCCCATCCTTGATCTGGAACTTCACAATTTTTAATATTCTTAAACATATTTTGATGAAAATATCCAATTATATTATTGTTAGTTTTATCTCTTTGTCTGTGAATTTCCAATTTTATTATCTCTTCAAAACTTTTATCAAAAACATTTTTATCAAAAAGTAATTTTATTGGATCAATTAAATTACTATTGAATTTTTTTAAATTTATACTCTCAAGCGTTTCATTATACTGCTTCAAAGTATTAGTTATAAGCTTTTCAAAATCTTCTTGTGAAATAAAATCTAACTTATAAATTTCCATATCTAATTTCCTCTAACTTCTCCAATATTTTTAAGCCTACTTCTTTAGCTAAATTACAAGGAACTGCATTTCCTACTTGCTTGTATTGTGAACCCATTGGTCCTGTAAATATCCATTCATCTGGAAAAGATTGTATTCTAGCATTTTCTCTAACAGTAAATGGTCTAGTCTCTGTTGGATGACATCTATCCGTTTGTTTCATTTGAGGTGTAGTTAAAACTGTCAGTGAGGGCTCGTCTAAACTCAACCTCCTTAGTATCCCTGTTCTTCCGCCACCCATATACCAACAAGACTTCATATAGTCTTTAGCTATGTTTTCAGGAATATCTCTTCAATACCCACCTGGAGGAACTAATGAAAAAATATCTTCTTTTGTTTTTGAATACTTAGCGCCTAGACTACTAGGAACATCTTGTAAAATATCCGATAATACTGGTTTATATTCATATTTCAAAGGATAGACAAATTCTTTATCATTAACTAAATCATTTCTTATGCCAACGACAATTAATCGTTCTCTTTTCTGAGCAACACCATAATCTCAGGCATTTAATACCTCATAGAATATTTTATATCCCTCTTGCTCAAAAATATTGATAATTGTCTTGAATGTTCTCCCCTTATCGTGAGATAAAAGTCCCTTTACATTTTCGAACAAAAGCATTTTAGGTTGCAATTTATTTAAAAAAACTGCATAGTGATAAAACATTGTACCCCTAACATCATCAAGTCCTAATCTTTTACCAGCATAACTAAAACTTTGGCAAGGCGCTCCACCAGATAATAAATCTAATTCTCCTTTTTTTATGTTAAATTCTTTTTCTAAATCTTTCTTAGCAACAATCTCTATATCTTCACAAATAACATTCCATTTTGGTCTGTTAACTTTTAGTGTATTAGCAGCATATTTGTCATATTCAACTAATCCGATGTGCTTAAATCCTGCCTGCTCTAAGCCTAAGGCGAGTCCTCCTGCACCCGCAAAAAGTTCAATACTTGTATATGCGCTCTTCATTAATAGATCCCCCTGGATGGCTCATACGATTGTTCATGCACACCCTCTTACCTTTTTATCTTGTTTAATTATAACAAAAAACTTGAATTTCCTCAAGTCCCTAAATAGTAAGTATCGACTTTAATTTTCTAATTATGCAGGCGTAAAATCAATAACTTAAGTATAATAAAATGACTATATAAGTCTAACAGATATTGCTAAGTATAAAAATAGTGAAAAACCAAATGTAGTTGTTGCAAATTGGATGAGAAATTATAATACAGTAGAATATTTAGGAATATGGGAACAGTTAAATAATCTTGAATTTAACCCCCTCGAATTCAAGGGGTTTTTACTTAATAGTAAGTTCAAGTGCAACACAAATTAAGGCAAAAAATAATTGTGTGGCAGAAATTTTTTTTCTATTATTTTTTTAAAATAAAAAAGAAAAAAGCTCCAAATTAGACAGGAACTTCATATTAATTATAGCGTTAAAAAATATAACTATATAACAAAAAGTGATAGACAAGCATTTATAAATAGATAATGTTTTAAGTATTTTCACAAATTTAAATTAAATATATTAGATACATTGAAATAAAAAGGTGGAAATCCACTTAAATTTTTCAAACTATTACTAAACATAAGTCTGTTTATGTTAAAATTATTTTGAAATAAAAAGGTGGAAATCCACTTAAATTTTTCAAGCGAGGTAGCAAAATGATAATAAAGCGCGATTTTTATCTAAACCAAATAATTGAAAAAAAAGAGAATGGCAGAATCAAGATTATTACCGGAATAAGAAGGTGCGGAAAATCATATTTATTATTCAATTTTTATCGTGATTACCTACTTAGCAACGGAACTAAAGAAAATCAAATTATAACAATTGCTCTTGACCAAATTGATAATATTGAATACCGAAATCCATTTAGATTAAATGAATATATTAAGAAAAAAACAAAAAATATAAACAAAATGTACTACATTTTCATTGACGAAATTCAATTATCTGAAAATGTATCAAATCCCTATATTGAAAGTAATGAAAAAAATATAACCTTTGTAGATGTGCTTTTAAGTCTTATGAAACATAGTAACTTAGACATTTATATCACTGGCAGCAACTCTAAAATGCTTTCATCAGATTTATTAACTCAATTCAGAGACCGCGGAGACCAAGTACATGTAAATCCTTTATCTTTTGCTGAAGTTTATGAATTATTTAATGACAAATCAGAAGCTTTTGAACATTATTTTGTATATGGTGGTATGCCACATATTTATAAATTGCAAAATGATGAACAAAAAAGTCATTATTTAAAGCAGTTATTCAAGCAAACATATATTAAAGACATTCTTGAGCGCAACCAAATATATAATGAGCAACAAATACTTGAAATCCTGCTTGACTTTACATCTTCAAATATTGGTTCTTTAACCAATCCCTCTAAGCTTGCAAATCGTTTTTTGTCAGAAAAACAAATACACATATCATCAAATACAATTTTTAAGTATCTTAAATTTTTTGAAGAATCTTATATTATTCAACGGGCTTATCGCTACGATGTAAAGGGTTCTAAATATTTTTCAACCCCACTTAAATATTATTTTTCAGATATTGGTCTAAGAAATACAAGATTAAATTTTCGCCAAATAGAAAACACACATATAATGGAAAATATAATCTACAACGATTTACTTCGAAGAGGATACAATATTGACATTGGTGTTGTAGAACATGAATTTAAAAATGGCTCAACAAGAAAAAAAATTCAGCTTGAAATAGATTTTGTTATTAATAAAGGCCACAAAAGATACTATATTCAATCAGCATTTAATATTGACAATTTAGAAAAAAAAGAACAAGAAATAACCTCGCTTAAAAAAATAAATGATTCATTTAAAAAAATAGTTATAGTAAGAAACAAAATAATTCCAAAACACGATGAAAATGGTATTTTATACATTGGTTTAGAAGATTTTTTACTTAATGAATCAATAATAGACTTATAATTTTTAAATAACAACTTATT
>NZ_AFHO01000004.1 GCF_000218525.1 Mesomycoplasma ovipneumoniae SC01
AAAAAAAAAAAAAAAATGCTTGGTATAAAAAAATTTTAGGTTATAATTAAACTCACTTAAGAATAATTAATAAATTTGGATTTTAGAATTAAGGGGGAATTAGTGATGTTTTTTGTCTAAAAAAATCAGACAGTGCGAATTTTCCATTATATTTTTAAATATGATGGGATGCCTTAAATTTGACCGTTTAGAAATCTACAAATTTATGGCATTTGATTATTGTTCTTTCAAAACTTCATATATTTTTTTAGGCTCGATGTAAATAAAAACGAGTTTTCTATTTGCATTGAGTTTAAATAGTAGTTGTTTTTTTATGACTTTTTGCTTTTAAGTTTGTCTAATAAGTGATTAAAATCTAAATTATTTTCTGATTTTTTATCAGTTTCTTCGATAAAACCATTATTTTTCGTTAGTTCAAGTTTGGTGTTATATTCGATAGTTAATTCAGAAATAACCGCAAAAATAGAGTCAATTAGGTTTTTAAAGTAATTTGTCTGATTGGTTTGGTCGAGTTTCTCAAGAACTTCGTGTGGCAAAATTTTAGCAAAAACAGACTTAAGTGCATTTAAAACTTTGGTGTTGTTATGGTTTTTGTCAATAAACTTATACAAAATTGGTTTTAATTTTTGGGAATTATTAGACAATAAATTAAAAATTATGGCGTATAAATCGGGACTATTTTGATATTTATAATTATTAATCAAGAAAAAATCATCCATAATTGTGCTAATTAAATCACTTAATTCTTTAAAATTATCTTGTGCTAAGAAATCTGAAAAAGACTCAAAAATTAAATTTAAAGACTGATAATTTTCAGAATTTTTGTCAAGAATAAAGCTTAAATTAATTTTTGAAATAAATGGTAAAAATTTACCAAGTAAAGACTTAACAGAATCTATTTGTCTAGCTGAAGGAGAAAAAGAGATAATATCTTGGAAAAAATTATAAATATTGTCTTTATCTTTGATAAAATCACTAACTTTATTGGTTAAATTAGAAATAATATTAAAAAAGAAAGAAAAATCAGATGGATTATTGCTTATTCCGCTTTTTATTCCATAAATAACTTCGTTAGATAGCAAATTAATTAAATTATTAAAAGTTTTAGTATTAACTATTATATCGCTAGTACTTGTAATCAAAGTTATAAGTGAATTTATGTCTTCTTTTTCAATATTAAAGCCAAATTGACTTGATAAGGCGTTAAAAATAGTACTCAAAAAATTAGGTCTTTTAAGCGCTTCTATTACAAAACTTTTAATAAAAGCTACTGATTTATTGTAATTATTTGAATTTTGGAGAAATAAATACAAAATTTGACCAAAAGATTTAGCTGATATATAATCTTGATTATTTCGTATTAGTTCTGTAAAAATAAAAGTGACAAATTTTTGAACTGAATTAAATTGAAGTACTTCTTTTATTACTTGTTGAATATTTTCTTGACTTGAAATTGAACTAACTAGTAATTTAGAAATTGCCGGTTGGTTAAATAATAAATTATAAAATAAATTAACTGATTTAGTACTATGGGTCTGAACATATTCGCTAGACAAAATTTCGTTTAAAAGTGCAAGAATATTTTCCTGAGAAAGGACTTTTTCCTTCAAAAAACTTATTAAATCAGGGGATGTTTGTGTTTTATCCGACTCAGACAACTCAGAACTATCTTGCTCTGAGTTGTCGTCAGATTCATTTATTTCAACATTTTGGATGGAAGAATTTGCAATAAATTCTTGTGCATATTGTGTTATATTTGTGAAAAATTCACTTTTTAAAATTACTTCAACAATGTTATTAAATGCCTCAAAATTTGGTTCAGATTTATTACCAAAAGTGTTAATTAAACCTTTAAATAAGTCGGCAAAATCGCTCTGTTCAGAACCAAAAAACCCGACAAATTGATTCAAAGCGCTAGCATAATTTGTTGATTCTGGTTGCTGAAATGAAATTGTATGTAGATCCTTAATGCTTTTTTCTTCAAAACTAGAATTTTCACTAATAAAATTTTGAAGCGAACCATTAACAGTGATTTTTTCTAAAATTTCATTGTTGGAACCAAAATCTATTTGCTGAGACTCTAAATTATTAGCGGAAAAATTAGTTTGTAAAATTTCATCATTTTCATTGAGTTTTTTAGATTTATTAAGGTCTGTAGGAGATAAAGCTAATGAAATAATTAAATTTTGAGCTATTTGTTTGTTGGCTTTTATTTGAGGTCTGAAATCTAAATCTGTATCAAAAAATGGACCTGATTTTTCATCTCAAGATTTTTCAAAAAATGGGTTTATGAAATTAACGCCCATTTGTTGTGAAACTTCTTTTATTTCATCGTTTAGACGACTTACTGAAAGTAAATTAGGTTCAAATTCTGACAAATAATTTTTAAGCAAATCGTTTAAAAATTTATCAATTTTTGGATGCTCATTATAATATCCAATTAGATTTATGTAAGTTTCAGGATTAATATTTTTAATTAAAGTTATTAACTTTTTCAAGTTATGTTTAATTTTTATAAATGCGTAATTAATATTTGTTGTTATTGAATCGTATAAATTTCGGGGTGTATTGCTTGAAAGAATATTGTCAAAAAAATTACTATTAAATTCATTAAGAAAGTCTTTGAAACCAATTGAAATTGTAATTAAATTAGCGTTTCGAATTTCTTGTCTTAAGTTTGAGAAATCGCCGGTAAAATTTTCAAATACCGAACGAATTGTTTCGGCAAAATTTGAAGAATTGTATGTTTGAGCCCTTAAATTAGAAAGATTTTTATCACTTATAATATTATTTTTTGGGTCTAGAAGATATATTCAATCTAGAATTGAGGAATTATTTAGCGCTAAATTTTTAAAAGATTTTACAGAATTGGGTTGAATACTTTGAGCAAAATTGGCAAAAAAAGCAGGAAAAGAGATCCCGCTAATTGAACCGTTAGTCATTTTACCGCGCCCGTCAAGATTACTTTCTCAATCAAAACCTGAGCTTAGGGAATCACCTAAAGCTAAATAGTTTAATTCTTTTAACAACGCAGTTTCTGATTTTTTTAACAAATTTGATCCTAAATTAGTTTGTTTTGCACTAAAAAAAACTGCGCCCGAAATAATTCCAACGTTTAAGAGAATTGGCGTGGATGTTTGAAAGAGAATTTTTAAAGCTTTTTTCATTAAACCAAACCTCAATATTTAAAAGTAAATTATACTACATAACCGCTAAAAACGTATGTTTTTTATTTGATTATAAGAATTTTAATGATTTTTTTGAAAAAAGGGAAAAATTAAGGAATTGCTAGGGAAAAGGTTTCTCCTTTGTTTTCAAAAATTATTTTATCATCAAGTAATTTTTGAAAACATTGATCTAAATAGTCGCGAGTCTTTTTCTTTAAGAATGAAAAATCTGTTATTTCGAGAATTAATGAATATATATCCTCTTTTGAAATTGATTTAGTTTTTTCAATTATTGTTATAATCAAATCCTTAATTTCAAAATAATGTATGTCTCTTATTGGTCTTTTTGGTTCAAGGAAAAAATTGTATTTTGTCACATTTTTTAAAAAATAATGCGACGGACTTTCGAAAATAATGTTATTTTCTATAAAATTATGTGCAATTTTCACACTTTTTGCTTTTATAGAGTTGGTAATTTTTGAATTTCCGGATAATCAAAGAACAATTTTTTGGTGTTCTTGCTTGCTGAGAATTTTAACTCTATTAAAAATTTCCTCAAAAAAAGAATATTCAGTTTTAGTTTGATTTCATAAGTCAGTCAAATTTTCATCCGTAAATAAAAATCTTTTTTCAAAAAAGGATCTAAAATCAATTGGTTGTCTTTTTTTAATAATAGCTAATGGGGCGCTAAATGGTTCAGCTGTTTTTGGCGGTAAATCAGAAGGATTTTCTTCAACACCCAGCGGTTTTTCTTCTTGAGATTTAAGTTTTTTTATTATTTCTTTTATTTTTTTAAGTTGACTGCCTCTATTTTGGAATCAATCTAGCGACCAAATTCTAAGGATATTTCAACCTCGCGACATTAGGACATTTTTTCACAAAATTTCACGATCACGGGCATTTTTATGCTTTAAATAACCAGATCCATCACATTGAATTCCTAGTAAATAACTATTTTCGTTTTGTGGGTTTAAAACTGCTAAATCGATTTTGTAATCTGAATATCCGACGTTTTTTACAACTTTTAGACCCATATTTGTTAATTCTTTGTAGACAGAATCTTCAAAACTTACTTGTGAATCTGAAGTATTATCAGGTTTATTTTCTACAAACAAATTATGTTTAGCAATTTCTAGATATTTTTTAAGAAAACTTGCCCCGCGTGTGCGGACTTTTTCTAAATCAATTTGCTCAGGATCAAGTGATGTAACCATTATTGTTGAATATTTTGCCCGAGTAAAGGCAACATTTAGACGTCTGTAACCATTTTTTTGGTTAATGGCTCCAAAATGAAGTGAAACTTTGTTTTGCTCATTAGGACCAAAATTTAATGAAAAAATGATTATATCGCGCTCGTCACCTTGAACTGATTCAATATTTTTGACAAAAATTTCGGTAGATGATTCATCGCTAAAAAACTGGGAAAAATAAGGTTTATTTGCTTTAAATTTTTCTAATTTTGATTGAATGAGGTTTCGCTGTACTGAATTAGTTGTAACAATTCCTATCGAAAATTTGTTTTGATATTTTGTAAGAATTTGGTCTAGTATTTCAATAACAGTATCTGCTTCTTTTTCATTTCTTCGCTCTTTATAAAGCGCATTTTCAACTTTTACAAGCTTAATACCTTGTAAATCATGAGGTTTTTGACTTGTTGGAAAAGTGACTAAATCATTATTATAAATTTCAATGTTAGAAGGTTGAATCAATTCTTCAAACTTTGAGCGATAATGTCATGTTAGTCTGTAAGATTTTAAAAATGTTTGACTGACATCAAGAATTGAGAGATAATCTGAAACATTGAAGTCGGTAAAATCAGATTCTTCATCCTCGCTTTCAGGAATTGTGTCAAAAAAATTTGTTGGGGGCATTTGTTCTTTGTCACCAGCAATTATATACTGTTTTGCACGGACAATTGCTCCAATTGCGCTTTCAGGTTTTACTTGTGAAGCCTCGTCAAAAATAACAAGATCAAACTCCATATCACTATTTTTAATATAGGAACTTACTGAGAGCGGCGACATCATCAAACAAGGCTTTAATTTTCTTAATAAATTCGGAATTCTGACAAAAAGTTCGTGAAACGGCATTAAACGTCGAGATTTATTAGCTTCTTGTCTTAAAATTCTAATTTCTGGAGTATATTCAGAAACTGAGTCAATTTGGGGAATTTTTTCAAGAAGAATGGCATCAACTCTTTTTGCCGACAGTAAATCTAATTTTTCTTGGGCAAGTTCAAATTTGTTTTGATTTGAACTTAGTGTTTGTCAATCATAATTATTAAATTCGGCGCTAACTATTTGATCTATTAAAATTTTGTAAAATTTTTTTGCAAAAGTTTTATAAAAATCAATTTCTAAGTTTGCCTCAATTGCTTTATTTATAAAATCGTCAATTCCAAAATCAGATAAAAGGGAAATATTGGCATTAATTTGGGCAATTTCATGAATTTTATCTATTTTATATAGCTTTGTTTGAAGATTGTTTTCGAATCTCTTCTTTTCTAAGAAATTAAAATTAACCACTTTTGAATCAAATTCAAGCGAAAATTCTCGCCAAATTTCAACGAATTGACTAACAGGTTCAAATAATTTCTTATTCAAAAGCTCTCTTGTATACTTTGAATCAAGAAAAAAATCAACAAATTGCTTGTCTTGAACTTTTATTTTTGTTGAATCATTCAAGATTTTTAACTTTTTATAAAACTTTAATTGATAAAAATTTGACTGGATTTGGCTAGGATTTGTTTCTCCAGCTTTAAATAAAAGGGTTGAAAGCCATTTTTCAAGCGAGATTTTTTTATTTTTTAAGGTAATAATTTCTGATGAGTTTTCAAGAAAAGTTGTGTCAGAAAAATCTTTGTTAAAATACGGAGTTAATTTTTGTTTGATTTTTTTGTATCTAAAGTCTAAAAATTTAAGTTTTTTATTAAGATGATCTTCAATAATTTGACAACACTCTTTGATAGGAACATCTAAAGGAATTTGCTTAAAATGAACGTAAAGTTTTTTTTCTAAGGTAGAAATTTCTGACTGAATTTGCAAAATTTGTGAATATTTTTGAATTTCTTGGGACAAATTTTGTAACTTTTCCAGTTCAGGTAAATCAATTTTTTCCAGATTATTTAAAATTTTTAAAAAATCAAACAAGTAAAGAATGTTATTTAAATGTTGATCTGGATGCATCAAGAAAAAATTAAACTCTTTAATGTTATTGAAAATAGTAGAACTTAAATTTGTCAAGGTTAAAATTCAGGTTTTAAATTTGTCTTTTTTGAATTCGTCAATAGTTTTTTGACTAAAACCATATCAAGGGTGTTTTTTTAAATTAAAGTTAATAGTTTTTATTTTTTGAAATAAATCACTAAGCTCTCATTCAATTTTTTGAAGGGCCAAATAGTCAATTTTTTTTAGTTTTTCTTCTGGAATTGAAAATTCAAAATTTGGAATATCAATCAAATTTTGATATTCAGCAATTAAGTCATACACACTTTTTTGTAACGGAGGACGAATTTGAGTAAGTTTTTCACCGTAATTATTCAGTTTTTGACGTAATTCAATATAATTATTTTCAATTAAAGCCGACTCTGAAGCATTCAGTAATATTGAATTAACACCTTTTTCGAGCGTGGTTAAAAGATTGTCAACTACATCTTTTTTGTTAATATTTTCGTTGTGAATAGCTATAACTGAATCAGAAAGTCCGATTTTTTTAAGGTTTGAATAAACAACATTAAGTGCTGCTAACTTTTCTGAGACAAATAAAACTGTTTTATTTCTTGCTAAAAATTCATTAATTATATTAGTGATGGTTTGGGACTTTCCAGTTCCAGGTGGGCCATCAAGAATGAAATTTTCACCACGAATTGCAGCCTGAATTGCTTTTTCCTGAGATGAATCGGCTGGCAAAATATGAAAATAATCTGATGGGGCAAGATCATTATTAGAGCTAGAACCGACGACAGTTTCTTGATTATTTTCACCGATAGGGGCGACAGTATTATTTGGTTTGGGGGTAGAATTACCAATTATTTCATTATAAAAAGGATTATTAATTATTTTTTCTTCATTTTCAACTAAGTCAGTGTAAATTTCAATTTTACTATAATCAAAAAGGCTCAATTGAATTGAGCGAATTATTTCTCAATTTGAATTAGTGTTATTTTTGTGAAATAATTTTTCAAAATTTAGAAAATTTTCCCTAATTGAGATTGATGTATCGATTTTAAATTTAGATAATTGGCTGTCTAAGTTTAAAATTTGCAATTTTTTAAGAAGAGTTAAATTTATGCTTAATGATGAATTATCAAGAAATTCAAGTCAATATTTCTCTTTTCCTTGCTCTAACATTCGACTAAGTTGGGCAGGAAATAAAAAAATAGGACTATAATAAGGGGTTTTTTCATCATCTTTTTCAAATCATTTCAAAAATCCAATACCAAGATAAAGAATATTTATCGCTTTTTCTTCTTTAAAATTTTTGGACTTTGAGTACAAATTTTTGATAATTAAATTCTCTTGCTCAACGGGGAAGTCTGATATTATCAAATTTGAGATGTTTTTAGTACTTATTAATTGTTCTTGAATTTCTTCTAGTGTTAGAGGCGTAAAATTTTTAGGCTTTGATTTTGAAGTTGACTGCTTTTTAGCATTTTTTTCGGGGTACCGAAAAAATATTTTTACTTTAGGCTCTACAACATTATCAAGAAAATCATTAAAATTAGGCAATAAAATCCCGAGTTTTATTGGCCTTGTTTTTGTTGGGATGTTTAAATTAAAATTGATTAATCGATTTCTTTTGGAAACATCGAGCAATTTATTTTGTCATTTTTTTAGATCTTCACGAACATTATCAACTTCCATATTTCCCTTATTAAATCAAGTTTTATTATAGTATTATAAAATATTTTTTGTAATTTTATTTAAATTAGCTCGAAAATAAAGAATTGTTTCTTGCCTTTTTTAATTAAAAAGAGGTTGTTTTGATCAGCTAGACTAGTATTAATTTCAGAAGAAGATTCAATTTTTATACCGTTAATTTCGAGAGCTTTATGTGAAATAAATTCATTCAATTCACGTTTTGAGCTAAAAATACCAGATTCAATTAGACTATTTTGGTCAAAAAATTTTGCACTAAAATAGGGCAAAATTTTTTTTAGTTCTAATTTATCATCAAAAGTTATTTCAAAATAATTTATTTTATTAAATAAAATTTGGGTTATTTTTTCTGCAATTTCAAGTCCTTTTTGGCCGTGAATATTAAAAACAACCTCTTTTGCCAATTCTTTTTGTAAAATTCGGTCTTTTTTATTTTGATTGTGCAAAGAAATTAATTGCCTAATTGAATCTAGATCTAAAAACGACAGCCAGAGCATAATTTTTTCGGCCTGAGAATCGCTTTGATTCAACAAAAATTGATATAAATTAAAAGGTGAATACATATTTTTATCAAGCCAAATCGGTTTTCCAAGACTTTTGCCAAATTTTTCATTATTTTCATCAGTAAGTAAATTTGTTGTAAAAACAAAAGTCTTGCCCTTATTTTTTAGGTTTGATTTTTTAATAAAATCAAGGCCAGTCACCATGTTGCCTCATTGATCAGACCCCCCTGATTGGGCAATTATGTTGTGATTTTGGGCTAAAAATGTAAAATCTCACCCTTGAATTAGTTGATAAGAAAATTCTGTATATGAAAGTCCAGATTCAATACGCGAAGAAACAGAATCTTTTGCCAACAAATAAGCAATATTAATATTTTTACCAATATCACGCAAAAAGGTTAAAATATTCATATCTTTGTAAATTTCAAAATTATCAAAAACAGGTAAATTAAACGATTTTAGTTGGTTTTTGATTTTTTCAGTGTTATTTTTAACACTTTCAAAGTCAAGTAACTTTCGCTCATTAGGTTTAAATGACGGATCGCCAATCATTCCAGTCGCCCCGCCGACAACGGCAAGAACTTTAATCCCAAAATTTTGAAGACGTTGTAAAAGATTTATTGAAATGTAATTACCCAAATGAAGCGAGGGCGCCGTTGGATCAAAGCCGATATAAATTCCATTTTCAGAAGAAAGATTTGAAAATCTATCGGAATTAGTGATATCTTTTAAAATTCCTCTTTGCTTTAGCTCATCAAGAAAATCAATTTTATTTTTGTCAGACATAGAAAAACTCTCCAAAATTAGTGCTATTTTTTCAATAAAAGGGCGATTTCTTGATCATAAATTGGTTTATTATCAACATAAGGTGTTTCTAAAATTATTGGAATATTATCAAAAAGTGGGTCATGAACAATTTTTTGAAGAGTTTCAAGACCAATAAAGCCTTTGTCAATATTAGCATGACGATCTTTTTTTGAACCAAGCGGATTTGCTGAATCATTTAGATGAATAACTTTTATGTGATTTATTATTTTAGTTTTTATTAATTCTTGTTGAAATTCAGCATAATTTTTAAGATCATAACCAGCATCTCAGACATGACAAGTATCAAGACAAACCCCAATTCTTTCTGAATTTAAGTCTTGAATTATATCGACTATTTCCTCAAAACTTGAGCACATTTCAGTACCTTTTCCGGCCATAGTCTCAAGTAAAATTTCGACATTTTTTGTTTTTTCAAGTATAACTTTAAGTGACTTTACAAGCTGATTTTTTGCTTCTAATCTTGTATAGGTTGTGAAAAAACCTGGGTGCAAAACTAAGAATTTTGCGCCAATAAAGTTCATTTTTTCAATCTCTTTTACCAAAAAATCAATAGAAAAATTAGCTTTTAATGGATTAGCCAAATTTAAAATATAAGGAGCATGAACGACTATATCGGCAGGAGGAATTTGCTTGGAAAATTCAGCGACATACTCGTCAAATTTATAATTTTCAGGCTGAGTTCTCGTTGTTGACTGAGGTGGACCTAAAAAAATCATTGCTGTATTTGCTTTATTTTTTAGAGAAATATCGATTGCACCAAAAAGGTAATCTGGTTTTTTGAAAGGTACATGTGATCCAATTTTTATCATTTAATTTTAACCTCGCTTAAAATTTCAGGTAATTTAAAACTGTGAATTTCGATGTTTTTAAATTTTTCTTGTAATATTTGGGCAATTTTATCAGTAAAAACTTGCTCAATAAGGTGGGGAATTTCTAAAACTTTGATTTTATGATGCATGATCGTAAGTTGATCTGATCATTTGAGATCGGAAGTTATAACAAGATTGGCTTTTTGTTTTTTTGCTAAAAGACATGCTAAAATTCCACCTGAACCTGGAAGAATTGCCACTTTTTTTGGCAAAAAATCTTGTGAAAAATTAGCTCGAAAAGTCGCTAAATTACTATTTAGTGAAATTCTTTTTAAAATTTCAGAAACTTTTAAATTATTTTCAATTAGAATGTTAAAATCATCAATTTTTATAGCGCTACTTGCATCTAGACCTCACTGGTTGGCGATTGAAAATGCAGTTTGGTTGTTTGTTGAGTCAAAATTCGTGTGGAGCGCAAGCACGTTAATTGAGTGTTTCTTTAAAAGACTAGAAATTTTTTTCTTGTAGGGCGAATTTTGAAATTCTTCCTTTTTTGTCGGATAAAAAAAGAAAGGGTGATGTGAAATTATTAAATTATAATTATTTTTAATAGCAAAATCTAAAACACTTTTTGTAAGATCAATGCAAATAAGAACTTTGAAAATTTCAGAATCAAAAAAGAGATTTCAACCGCAATTATCTCAGTCTTGACAGTTTTCTAAGGGAAATTTTTCAAGCAAAAAATTGCCAATTACTTTTGTTTTCATACTTTTTTAGTTAAAATCACGTAGTGACCATCTTTTTTGAGGGGTTCTTAATTTTTTAAGAATTTTACCCTCTATTTGACGTACTCGCTCCTTTGTAACGCGACGCATCGCCGCCAGTTCTTCAAAACTATGAGCCTGATACGGAACGCCATTTTCATCAACGCCAACTCCGTAACGGCGTTTGATAAAATCTTTTTCATCATAGTCAAGTGTTGCCTCGATTATTTCAAGTAAAACCTTAGCTTTTTCCTCCCGCTCGGCATATTCAGCTGGCGAAATTATATTTTCATCCTTAATAAAATCAGAAAAAGAGCTATCTTCTTCTTTCCCAATTGCTTTGTCTAACGAAATCGGGTCGACATTTATTTTTTTAATATAACGGACTTTTTCGGCTGTAAATTCAGACCCAAGACGCTGAGCAATTTCTTCAGCTGTTGGATTTAGCCCTTTTTCTTGCTGTAATTCGCGTTCTGCTTTATTAATTTTATTAATAGTTTCGACCATATGAACCGGAATTCTAATTAGTCTTGCCTGATCAGCCACAGCTCTTGTGATTGCCTGACGAATTCATCAAGTTGCATAAGTTGAAAATTTAAATCCTTTAGTGTGGTCATATTTAGAAACGGCTTTGATAATTCCTAAATTACCTTCAGAAATTAGGTCAATAAAATTTAAACCACGGTTTTTATAGCGTTTTGCGCTGTTTACAACTAGTCGTAAATTACGTTTTATTAAGGTATCACGAGCTTTTTTACCAATTCGACCTTTAATTTGCATTTTACGGGCGAGTTCTTGTTCTTCTTCTTGACTTAATAATTTTCCGTATTTTCCGATTCAACGCATGTATCATTTGATCATGTCGTTTGTGTCGGTGAGTTTATTTCGGTAAACATCGTCGCTGTAAATTTTAGGTTTACGAAATTGACTTGAATTTTCATCATTAATATAATCAAGATCGTCAATATCTTGGATTCTTAGTGATTCATCAACCGAGTGGCCAAATTCAATTTCGCCACTATCATCTTGAGACAAGTCATCAAAATCTTCTTGGTCATCAAGTCTGTCTAGGCTCAAATCTTTATCATCATCTAAATTATCAAGATTTTTCTTTGTTTTATTTTTAGAATTTTTTTGACTAATCTGATCAACAAAATCTGAACTTGAAACATCTTCAAGATCTTCTTTGTCTAATTCATCGCTTATTATTTTTTTCTGCATTAAAATTTGAAAAAACTCGTCTAACTCGTCCTCTGAAACTGAAAGGTTTAAATTTTCGATATATTTATAAACTTCTTCATGGCTTAAAAATACATTTTCAGCAGTTTTTTTCGAACTTTTTTTTGTCGTTTGTTTCTGTTTTTTTTCTAATTGTTCTTGTAACTTTTCAATAACAAACTGATAACGTGACTCGGGACTATTAGCTGATTCTGAAAAATTATCAGAATTTTCTAGCTTGTGGTTATTTTCAAAAAGTTCTTTATTTTTAGAGGTTTTTTTCTCTTTTGCTGTTATTTTTGTTTGTTTTGTCTTTTTTTTGGGTTTTTCTAATTTTTCTTGTTCTAATTCTAAATCCTCATTTTTTGCGGTTTTAGATTTTGTGGTTGAAGCCACTTTAGCTTTTGCTTTTAAACTTTTATTAGTTGAGTTAATATTTTTTGATAATTGATTTAAAGTTTTAGTTCGAAATGCCTCAATACTTTTTAGAAAATCAGATTGATGCTTGGTTGTTTTAATAACATTAAAAAAATTCTCAATTTGTTCATATGAGTTTTTTCTTTTTTCATTAACGATAATTTTTTTTGAATTTTTAGCGTTCAAACTGTCAGAATCGACATTCAAATTTAAATTAGAATCTACTTGGACTTGCTCCTTTGTTTTTTTATGTGAAGTTTTTACTTTTTTTTCAGCGGTTTTAGTTGCTGGCTTTGTAGATTTTTCAGAAAAACTATAAGCTTTTTGGGAATTTTTAGGTTCTTGTATTGCCAATTTATTACCAATTTTCATTATCGGCGCCCCCTTGAATTTCGTCGTTATACAAATCAATTACAAAATCATTTTTATTATTTTTTAAATGCTGATGTAAAATATCGTTATTTATTTTTCTTCTTCTTTCATTAATATTTTTAACATAGTATTTAACGTCATCTATTGTTTTTTCATGTACATTAAAATTTATAATGTCATGATCTGATATTTGTGAATATTCATCTAATAAATATTTTTTTAATAAAGCGCCTGCTTCATCAATTTTTTGTATAGTTTGCCTGCAAATTTCGGGATTTTTTCTATCGCTAGAATATAATTTGTCAACAAACCTATTATTAAGTGGATTTGAAAATTTAAAATTTAACCTTTTAAACTGATTAAATTTTTCCCGATCACCTTCAAGAAAATCCTTCAAAATAATTAAAAATAATCTTAACTCATTAGATTGAAGTTGATATGGCCGGTTTTCATAGCTATTCCTTTTATTTTGTTGTCTATTTTCAAAAAGATCTTCATTTTCTTCAAGTTCCCGACCAGATTTAGATGGATACTGAATTTGTTTTATTCAGCGAAAAGCACTTTTTTCAATACCTAAGTCCTCATTAATTTTTTTCAAAAAAACGCCTAGTAATGGGCTATTTTGAGCATGCAAACTTTGCAAAAACGGCGTAAATTTGTTGACAAATTCGGTAATTTCATCGCTAGAATTTTCTTTGATTTGATTTTTGTAAAAACTATAAGCAAAATCAAAGCAATTTTTTCGGTCTGAAAGTTTTTCTAAAAAACTGTCAGCACCAAAATTATTTAAATACTCATCAGGATCTTTTCCGTCAAAACCTGATATAATGTAAGTTTTAATTTTGTTTTGCGAAAGTATGAGTGCCGATTTTAAGGTAGCCTCAAGACCAGCCCGATCACCATCAAGGGCAATGACAACTGTAAAATTATTCAATAATTCACAGTGTTTTTTAGTCAAAGAAGTGCCCATAAGCGCAATTACATTTTTAATATTGACCTTGTAAAATGCAATAACATCAAAAAAACCTTCAGTAATAAAAATTTCTTTGGGATTGTCAGCGATTGCATTTTTATAATTATAGAAAATTTCAGATTTAGAAAACAGCTTACTTGATGGTGAGTTTAAATATTTTGGTTCACATTTAGTATTAGGCAAACAACGACCTGAAAACCCGACAACTTTTCCTTCTAAATTTTCAATAGGGAAAACAATTCGATTTTGAAAAAAATCAAAACCTTGTTGATTTAAAAGTGAATAATCTTTCAAAGTTTCCTCATCAAATAATTTTGAATCAACAAGTCGAGGTTTTAAAAATGAACTTGGCGCAAAGCCGATTTTAAATTTTTCAATAATTTCGCGACTTAGCCCTCGCGAATTTATAAAGTTGTAAATTTCCAATTCTTGTCGGTTTTTAGGGCTTTTTTTGGTTTTTGATATAATTGTAAGTAGTTCTAAAAGATAAAGTGAGACCGAATTTTCAAAAGCGCGCAATGCTTGAAGTTCAATTTCAGAATAAACTTTTTCAGGAGCAAAATTATTTGCTAATTTAAGGTCTAAATTGTATTCTTTGTTAAGATATTCAATAGCTTGAAAAAAATTCAAATTTTTTCAAAGCATTACAAAGCTAACAACATTTCCACCTTTTTGACAAGAAAAACACTTAAAAATTTGTTTAGAAATTGAAACTGACAGTGATGGATTTGTGTCCTCGTGAAATGGACAAAGTCCAACAAATGTGTTTCTTCCATTGGGCGAAAGCTGGATTGCTTGTGAAATTAACCCGTAAATATCGGTGTTTTTTAAAATATGAGCTAAAATTTGCTGCTTATTCATTTGAAGAATTTTCCTCTATAAATTGGATAATTTCGGTGATTTTTATTCTTTTTTGTTCACAAGTATCGCGAAATCTAATTGTTACACTTTGATTTTGAATTCCTTCTTCATCAACTGTAATGCAAAAAAAAGTTCCAATTGAGTCTTGATAATAATATCTTTTGCCAATAGTTCCTGTATTTACAAAAGTAGCGGCGATTCCGTGGCTAACAAGCATTTTTCATATTTCTTCTGCTTGAGGTGAAAATTTCTTTAAAAGCGGTAAAACCGCAACTTTATATGGGCTTAAAATAAAAGGAAATTTAAGAAAATAACGGTCTTTTTCGATGTCGTGAACAAAATTTTGCTCTAAAATCGCTAACATAAGTCTGTCTAAGCCAATTGATGGTTCGATTATATATGGTAAAATTTTTTGACCGGTTGCAGAATCAACAAATTCAAGATTTTCGCCACTTTTAGCCATATGATTTTTAAGATCAAAATTTCCACGGTTAGAAATTCCGATTAGCTCACCTCAACCAAAATTAAAAAAATACTCAAAATCAGTGGTTGCTTTTGCATAATGGGCTAATTTTTCGGGTTGATGATTGCTAATTCGGATTGAATCTGGCGAAAAACCTAATTTAGATAAAAAAAGTTGAACTTTTTTTATTTCAGAGTGAAAAATTTCATCTGCTTGTTCAGGTCTAACGAAAATTTCCTGTTCTAGTTGAGTAAATTCACGGGTCCTAAAAATGAAATTTCCAGGTGAAATTTCGTTTCGAAACGATTTTCCAACCTGAGCGATTCGAAGAGGCAAAGCGTTTTTAGTAAATCTTAAAAGTGATTTAAAATTTATAAAAATTCCCTGTGCTGTTTCAGGTCGCAAATACAATGTTGTTTTTTCATTTTCAACAACACCTTGTTCAGTTTGGAATAAAAGATTGAAATTTTTAGGAATAGATCAGTCGGTTTTTGATCCATCATAATTTTCAATTTTAGCCAAATATTGCTGAATTTCTTGTTGATTTAATTTTTCAAAAATTAAATTTGGAAAATTATTTTCAAACAAATGGTCAACACGATAACGTTTTTTATTAATTTTATTTTCAACTAATAAGTCGCTGAAATTTTCAAGATGACCTGAGGCTTCTCAAACTTTTGGGTTTAGCAAAATTTTTGTATCAATAAAAAAGGCATTAAGATCTTTGTTTATGAAAAAATCAGCCCAAAAATTTTCAATATTTTTAGTTAAAAGAACACCAAGGTGGCCATAATCATAAGAATTTGCTAAACCTCCATAAATTTGTGAACTAGGAAAAATAAATCCTAAATTCTTTAGATAATTAATAAAAAATTGGTAGTTTTCAAATTTGGCCATAATTTATCCTTTTAATTTTCTTTTTTATTTAAAAAATGAGTCAAAATTAATATTTTTTGATGAAAATTCAGACATTTTTTTAGACATTGATTCAAATTCACTAATTAAACGGTTAAATTCAGCACCTGTTCGACCTGAACCGCGAATAATTCGATTCCTGCGAGATGGATTTTTTAAAAGTTTTGGTTTTTTGCGCTCTTCAAGAGTCATTGATGAAATTAAAATTTTATAAAGTTTCATTTTTTGCTCGACATCATCAATCTGACTTGCATTAATTTTGCCCGATAATCCAGGAATCATTTTTATTATTTTCGAAAATTTTCCAATTTTTTGAATTTGAGCAAGACTATTTAGAAGGTCATCTAAATTAAATTGACCAGAAAACATACGATGAGACAGTTTTTTAACGGTTTGTTTGTCAATATTTTCTTCGGCTTGTTCTAAAAGTGACATTACATCGCCCATACCTAAAATTCGATCGGCAATTCTGTTGGGATGAAATAGTTCTAAGGCAGAAATTTTTTCACCTGAACCGATAAATAAAATCGGAATTTTAAGCAAATGTGTAATTGAAAGTGCCGCCCCTGCACGTGCATTTGAGTCTAATTTTGTAATAATTGACCCTGTTAAATTAATTTCTTTATGAAAAGTTTCAGCAACATTTATTATATCTTGACCAGAAAGGGCATCAAGGACAAAAAGAATTTGATCAGGTTTTACAGCTTTTTTAATGTCAGCTAATTCAGTCATCAATTCAGAATTAATTGAAAGACGACCTGCTGTATCAAAAATAACAAGGTCATAATTGTTATTTCTGCTATAAATTAGGGCATCTTTTGCGATTTCAACAGGAGTTTTTTCAATATAAAAAACATCAATTGAAACTTGTTTCCCTAATTGTTTCAATTGATCAATCGCAGCAGGGCGGTAAGTATCACAAGCTACTAGTAAAATTTTTTTTGAAAAATTTTTTTGACGAGCATAAACTGCAAGTTTTGCCGTAGTTGTAGTTTTTCCTGAACCTTGAAGACCAACTAGCATTATTGTTGCTGGTTTTTTAGCAAAATTAATAGCTTTTGCACTAACTCCAAGAACTGAAACTAAATTTTGGTGTAATATTTTTAAAAATTCTTGCTGGGGATTAAGTTTGGAAGTCAGCCCGTTTGTTAAAACCTGATTTTTAACCTGAGCAATAAAATTTTTAACAACTAATAAATTAACGTCAGCTTCAAGTAAAGCAAGACGAATTTCACGAATAATTTCTGCTAAATCTTGCTCATTAATGGTTACAGATTTTTGAATTTTTTTTAAAGATGACTGAATTCTATTGGTCAAAAAATCTAACATTTTAAAAATAGAAAATTTTTCCTAAAAAAACAGGAAAAATTTTATACCTTTCTTTATATTTTTTGATTTAAGTTTAATAATTATTTAGCTTCTTTTATTTGTGAATTAACTTCTGTATAAAAATCCACAGCTTGTTTTTCAATACCTTCACCAACTTCAAAACGAACAGCTTGGACTAATTTAGCAGAATTTTGCTCTAAATATTTACCAACAGAAATGGCACTATCCGTTGCTAAAGGTTGAAACTCAAGAACGAATTCTGACAATTCTTTTTCAATCTTACCACGTTTAATTTTTTGCTTGATTTCTTCAGGTTTCTTTTCAAAATTCTTATCTAAGGCAAGTGAATCTTCAACTTTTTGAGTGATTTCTGCAAGTCTTTCTTGAGTCACATCGGATTCAAAATTAAATTCTGGATTTAGAGCTGAAACATGCATAGAAATATCTTTTGCAACAGTGCAATTTCCACCATCTATAACAACAACAGAAGCAATTTGTCCGTTAGAATGTGTATAAAGACCAACTTTTTGTCCTTCTAAAATTTTGGTTTTTAGTACCCGACGCAAGGTTATTTTTTCACCCATAGTTGCGGTAGATTCGATTAACATTTCTGCAATTGTACGAGAATCGGGGTTTTTAATGGTCAAAGCATTTTCTAAATTATCAAAGTCATTTTCTAGAAGTAATTGGGCAATTTCACCTTGAAGTTTTACAAAGTTTTGATTTTTAGCAACAAAATCTGTTTCCGAATTAAGTTCAAAAATTAAAGCATGTTTTTGGCATTTAGTTGCTAAAACTAAACCTTCTGCAGCAATACGGTCAGCTTTTTTTAGTGCTTTTGACTTACCATTTTCGTGAAGTCATTTAATAGCCGCTTTTATTTCATAATCAGAGTTTTCAAGAGCTGTTTTGCAATCAACAAAAGGAGCATCCGTAATTTCTCTTAATTCTTTAATTTTTGCTAATTTATCTATTTTTAACATTTTTTACTCCTTTTTTATTAATTATGCAATTTTAGATTCGCTAGACTGGCTAGGGTTTTGTACTTTTTTATCGCCTGGTTTGGTTTTAGATTTATCAAACTTTTCAAATTTGTCAAATGAATTACGGCGAAATCTTAGTTGTTTTTGTTCTTTGTCAGGATCTTCTGGCAAAATAATTTGCTCATCAGGCTGATATGCAAAAAGTTTTTTACCACCTTTTGCTGATGAAATTGCATCAGCCAAAATAGTAAAAATTAATGTGATTGATTTAGTTGAATCATCATTAGCCGGAATTCCAAAATCAACCAAAGATGGATCGACATTTGAATCTGTTATTCCGATAATTTTAATTCCTTTTTTACGAGCTTCTTTAACTGCGATTATATCTTTTAAAGGATCGGCAACTAACATTATTAATGAAAAAAGTGGAACGTCTTTTAACCCTTTAATTCCGTTAAGATTTTTTTGTAATTTAGCTAATTGTTTTTGTTTTGAAAGTATTTCTTTTTTTGTATAACCTTCAAAATTTTCTGCTGTTTGTTTTTCAAGTTCTTCCATTGCTTTGAGACGTGACAAAATTGTCCGACTATTTGTTAAAGTTCCGCCTAATCAACGACCAGAAACGTATATTGAATTTGTACGGATTGCTTGTTCTTCAATGGCTTTTTTTGCTTGTTTTTTTGTACCTACAAAAATAAATTTAGCACCTTTTTGGGCAAATTTTTCAACTAATTTATAAGCAATTTCTAACATTTTTTGAGTTTTCAAAACATCAATAATGTGAGTTTCATTACGCTTTCTTTTTAGTAAAAATTGTGCCATTTTAGGGTGTCACTGTGATGATTTATGACCAAAATAAACACCCGCTTCTAATAGTTTTTGCTTTGAAACGATAGGAATTTCCGCTGAATTTTCAGTAGAAATTTCGCCAATGTTCAACATTTGGTTATCTTTTTGTTCGATATTTTGGTTTTGTTTAGCTGTTGTTGCCTTATCCATGTAATATTTCCTTTTGTTTGTTGTTTCTACTTAAAATTTCTAACAGACAGAACTTAAAAAAGCACATCTATCTGAATCCATTTTAATGATATTTGAGCTAATATAAATTAAAAATTAAATTATACCATAAAATAAAAAATAAACAATAATTTAAACCATTTGATCAATATAAGTAATAAAATCAATGATTCCAGGGTATGTAAGTGTAATTTCTATCCCTTCTTTTTCTAAAAAATGAGCAGAAATTGACTTTTTTGAAAAATCTATTTTGTCGACACTTAAAATGTAAAATTTTTCAAGTTGTTTGAAAAAAATGATGAAAAATGCACAACCAAAATGTTTTCTAATTTTATGTAGATAATTGATTTGATGGTCTGGAATTTGCTTTAAATTTAAAACGTTTTCATTGGTACTTTTGGCCTCAAAAGCAACAAAAATTCCTTTATAAATTCCATAATAATCAACGGTTGACTTTTTTAATACAAAAGCATCATTTAAGGTCAAATCTTTTTGGACAGCTTTAAAACTAATATCTAGATTTTTTTTATGAAAAATCGCAATGTCGTTTTGATAATAAAATTCAATTGTGTTATTAATAATTTTTTCAAGAAACATTCCGCGGTTTTTATGATTCATATTTTTATTTAAATTTTTAATCTTTTTTTGACCAAAAAAAGGAAAAAAATGGGAAAAACAAGCACTTTTTCTCATTTTTAGCTTAAAATTTAAAAATTTATTAATATTAAGCGGGAAGCAGCTCCCCCTGAGTAAAAATTAAAACCTCAGATTTAGAAGCATATATAACACCGTCGGTAATTCTAAATTTGAGTTCTTCTTTTTCGTTTAAAACATACAATACCGATGGTGCAATTATTCCGCAAAAAGGTGTTATACCGTATTGGGCAACACGGTATCCTAGTTGTGTTTTTGCAGTAACTGAAACTGGTTGGGATTCTAAAATGATTCCTTTTTGACTAAAGATTTTAAGATTAATTGTTTTCACTTCATCCCATCTTTTTTGCCTTTTCTAATGCTTGATTAATTGTCCCAACGTATAAAAATGCTTCTTCAGGGACATTATCAAATTTGCCAGATAAAAGTTCGCTAAAATTATTAACTGTGTCTTCAATTTTAATAAACTGGCCTTCAATTCCTGAAAATTTTTGAGCTACAAAAAACGGTTGGGATAAAAAATTCCTAATTCGGCGGGCTCTTGCAACAACTTGTTTATCTGACTCACTAAGTTCATCAACACCCAAAATTGCAATAATATCTTGTAATTCCTTGAATCTTTGTAAAATTTGGACTACTTTTTTAGCTACTTCATAATGCTGTTTTCCAACAACGCTAGGATCTAAAGCTCTTGAAGATGACGCTAAAGGATCAACTGCAGGATAAATTCCCAAAGCAGCAATCCCACGATCTAAAACTGTTTTGGCATCAAGGTGTGAAAATGTAGTTGCAGGAGCAGGGTCTGTGATATCATCAGCAGGAACATAAACGGCTTGAACTGAAGTTATTGATCCTCTAATTGTTGATGTAATTCGCTCTTGAAGTTGACCCATTTCAGTTGAAAGTGTCGGTTGATAGCCAACAGTTGATGGAATTCTACCTAAAAGTGTTGAAACTTCTGAACCTGCTTGAGTAAATCTAAAAATGTTATCAATAAAAAGTAGAACGTCCTGATTATCTTGATCACGAAAATGTTCGGCCATTGTCAAAGCAGAAAGAGCAACTCTCATTCGCGCACCAGGAGGTTCGTTCATTTGACCAAAAACTAAAGCAGTTTTGTCTAAAACACCACTAGCTTTCATTTCAAAATAAAGGTCATTTCCTTCACGCGAACGCTCGCCTACTCCAGCAAAAACTGAAAGTCCACCGTGTTTAGTTGCTATATTATTAATAAGTTCTTGAACTAAAACGGTTTTTCCAACTCCTGCTCCTCCAAAAAGACCGATTTTTCCACCTTTTACAAACGGAATTAATAAATCAATAACTTTAATTCCTGTAACTAAAATTTCACTTACAGCTTTTTGTTCTAAATATGTCGGGGCAGGTGAATGAATAGGTTTTTTTTCAACTGAATCAAGAGACGGACCGCTATCAATTGGATTTCCTAAAACATTGAACATTCGTGATAAGACTTGATTTCCAACCGGGACTGAAATTTGTGAACCTGTGTCTTTTACTTCTAAACCTTTTGATAAATTATAAGTCATTGACATTGCAATTGCACGGACAATTCCCTCGCCTAAATGTTGGGCAACTTCAAAAACAATTTTTTGATTGTCAACTTCAACTTCAAGGGCTGAAAGAATTGCAGGCATATGCTCGTTTGGAAATTGAACATCAATAACTGGACCAAAAATTTGAACTATGTGACCTATATTATTATTTTTTTTCATTGTTTTACCTACTTTTGCTACATTTTTCCGCTAATAATTTCGATAATTTCTTGGGTGATCATCGACTGGCGGCTAGAATTTATTTCAAGTTCTAATTTTTGAAGAATATCTTGGGCGTTTTCTGTTGCACTTTCCATTGAAGTTCGACGAGCAGATGTTTCAACTAATTTAGATTCGATAAATATTTTTTCCAAAAGGGATTTAATATAAAAAGGAATTAGTTTTTTGAGTACTTCAACTGCATTAGGTTCAAATTCAATTCCATACCCCTCTTGTTTTGTTTTGTTTTTTGCAAAATCAAATAAGTTAATGATATTTGGCTTTGATTGAATTATATTTATAAATTTATTATAACAAATGAAAATTTTTTTATATTTTTTATCAGAAATTGCCTTATTTATTAAGTTTGTCACTTCAATAATTGGTTCAGAAAAATTTGTCTCTTCAACTCCGGGAAAATATTTGATAATATTTTTAGGATACCTTAATGATATGTAATTATAAATTTTCTTACCAAAAATAATGATTTCATCATTTTTTGTTAAATCAGGAGTGATTTTTTTTAAAATTTGATTATTAAGGGCACCGCAAAAACCTAAATTCGAACCAAAAACAATGTAAAGATTTTTTTCAGAGTTTGTTGTTGTTAGCTCCTCGGGTGTTTTGCATAAATTTGCCAAAATATTTTGCATAATATAGTCTAAATTCTCAAAATATTCTTGAGATGACTTAAATTGACGTTTAATTTTGGGAATTTTTGAATTAGCTATCATTTCCATAACGCCAGTAATTTTTTTTATATTTTGAATTTGACTAAATCTTGCGCGAATTCTGTTTAATTTAGGCATCTTTACTCTCTTTTATAAAAAACAAATTAAAAACTTCGACCTGAATTAAATTTTTCAATCAAATTTGTTACTGAATTTAAAATTAAATTTAGATCATCTTCTTTTAAAACAACATTATGATCAATTTTTTCTAAAATTGACTTAATTTCAGAATCTGTATCTAAATATTTAAGAAAAACAGATTTAAACGATTGCATAGATTCAAGTTGCAACTGATCAATTAGATGTTCTTTAATCAAAATTAACATCATTACTTGTTGAATTTGAGAAAAATGTTGTTGGTTTTCTTGTTTTAAAAGTTCATAAATTTTGTTTCCGCGATCAAGAATTAACTGCGAACTTGGTCCTAAATCAGATCCAAATTGTGCAAAAGCCTTAAGTTCATTATATTGTGCCAGTTCTAATTTTAATGATGAGGAAGCTCATTTCATTAATTTAGATTGAGCCGCTGAACCTACCCGCGAAACTGACAGTCCTATATCGATTGCCGGTTTTTGCCCTGAATTAAAAAGATTATCACGAACAAAAATTTGACCGTCGGTAATAGATATCACATTTGTAGGAATATAAGCTGAAATATCTCCGGCTTGAGTTTCAATTATTGGCAAAGCAGTAATCGAACCACCACCTTTTTCATCAGATAATTGTGATGATCGTTCCAAAAGGTATGAGTGCTGGTAAAAAATATCACCAGGGAAAGCTTCTCTTCCTGGCGGCCTTCTTAATAAAAGTGAGAGCGTTCTATATGCAATAGCATGTTTTGATAAATCATCATAAATTATCAAAACATCTTTGCCTTTATGCATTCAATATTCGGCAATTGAGGTTCCAGAATATGGCGCTAAATATTGTAAAGGTGATAATTCACTAGCTCCAGAAACAACAACTGTTGTATAATCAAGTGCGCCTTTTTTTTCAAGAAGAGCGACAATTTGGGCTACACTTGAATTTTTTTGGCCAATTGCAACATAAACACAATAAACATTTTTACCTTTTTGGTTTAAAATTGTGTCAATAGCGATTGTTGTTTTTCCAGTTTGACGGTCGCCAATTATTAACTCACGTTGTCCTTTTCCAATTGGAACTAGTGAGTCAATTGCTAAAATTCCGGTCTGAAGTCCACGGTCAACGCTTTTTCTATCCATTATTGAAGGTGCGTTTGTGAAAATTTCAGATTTTATACTATTATCAAATTCACCTTTTCCATCAATTGGAAGACCAAGGGCATTAACAACACGACCTAAAAGTTGATCACCAACTATAATTGAAATGACAGACTTTGTTCTTCTGACGGTTGAGCCTTGAAAAACAGAGTTTTCATTTCCCATAATAACAACACCAATTAAATCTTGTTCAAGATTAAGTGCAATTCCAAAAACACTATTTTCAAATTGAACAAGTTCACCAAATTTTACTTTTTCAATCCCGGAAACAAGCGCAACTCCATCTCCAACAACAATAACTTTTCCAATATCATCATGTTGAATTTTGGATTCGAAATTTTTAATTTCATTTTTAATTATTGCGGTTAAATTTATATCTTTGTTCATGTCAAAAAACCTTTAAAATCTATATATTTTTTATGAGTTTTTGCTTGAGTGAGCGCAACTGTGATGAGAGTGAATGTTCAAAAACATGGTTATCAATGGTTATTTTGATTCCAGAAATTAATTTTGGATTTATTTTTGGTCGCAAAACTATTTTTTTATTTAATTTTTGGGAAATTAAGTCTTCAAACTTAGTAATTTCTGATGGTGATAATGGAAATGCGCTTTGGATTTGACCTCAACTTTGGCCTAAATAAGCATTTGCAAGCTTTATATATTTAATTAAAATTTGATTATAATGCGAAAAAAGATTGTTTTTGCATATTACTTTAAGAAAATTTATCATATAAACGTCAATTTTAGATTCAAAAATTTTCTCTATCAAAGTATATTTTTCAATTTTTGAAATAAAATGTGAAGTGAAAATCGAAATTAAAGAAGGATTGGCGCTAACTAAATCAATTATATAAAAACTATCTTTTATAAATTGATCTACTTTTTTTTCAGATATTGAAATTTCTAAGAGCGACTCAGAATATCCATAAATATTTTTTACCTGTGGGTGCATTTTTTATTCTCTAATATTTTTCTCAGATTTTAGCAAATTTTCTAGATCTAAAACCAATTTTTCGTGTAAATCTTTATTGTTTTGCTCTTGATTTACCAAAAATTTTTTGCTTATATCAGTAGCAACATTAATAATATTTTCCTGATATTTTTTTACAATTTCTTTTTCGTATTCGGTTAAAACTTTTTGACCTTCAGAAATAAGGCGACGCGCTTCTTCGGTTGCTAATTTTTTAGAGTTTTCGATAAGCTTGTTTGCCTCAAGTTGAGATTCATGCTTTAAATCAATGCAATATTGCTTTGTTTCTTCTAAATGATTTTGCGATTGTTTTGCTAATTCTTTAGCTTCATTATTTGATTGAATTGTTGAGTCGATGTGATTTTGGAGAAAAGCCTTACGTTCTTTGATATATTTTTTAAGTGGACGATAGACAAAATAAGTCAAAACCAAAAATAAAATTAAGAAACTAGTAAGTGTTGCAGCAACTACATAAACATTAGGGATTATCCCTTTAAACAATTCGCTTAATGATTGATTAATACTTTGCATTTCTACAAATTTAGGATTAACCTTGTACGAAAATTAGGATAAAGGCAATTAAAAGCGCGTAAATTGATGATGTTTCTGAGATAGCTGTTCCAATTATTAACACACGAAAAACTTTTTTTTGCGCTTCAGGATTTCTTGCAATAGCATCGCAAGCTTTTCCAACAGCATAACCTTGACCGGCACCAACACCGATAACTCCGATCATCGCAAGTCCAGCACCTAAATATGCAAATGCAGACGCATTTAGTCCTGAATTAGTGGTATTGACAGCAGTTTCTTGAAAATTTTGAACAATTTGTTGCGAGAAATTTATAACAGATTCCATTTTTTTTCCTTTTTTTATAATAAATTTATAATAACTTAATTATTTTGTAGACAAAATAATTAAGTTTGAACAATGTTCAATGCGTTTTGTTCAATTTTTTGTTTATTTGGTGGGTGATTTACTTCCATTCCTCAATATGAAACAGTTAGAATTACAAAAATAAATGATTGTATCAACGAGCCGATAATATCAAAATAAATAAGAAACGGTGGGAAAATTAATACAACCGGTAAATTAAAATTACCAAAAACACCTAACGGGATTTTTTGGTAAAGTCAAAGAATTCCTGAATAAATAATCAAAAAGAAAACGGAACCTGAAATTATGTTCCCATACATTCTGAAAGAAAGTGAAATTAAGGGAGCCGGTACTCCTATTATTTTGAGTGGATTTTTTCCAAATTCAAGCAAATAATGTCATTTTGCATAAATTGTTCCAACAACAAAAATCCCTAGTCAGCTAATTACGGCCAAACTTAGGGTTACCGAAATTGAAGTAGAAATTGGTTCAAGACCTGCGAGTGATAATAAATTACCTAATAAAAAAAAGGTAAAAAGTGAAAAAATGTAAGGTTTTGCTTTATTTACATAACCTTCACCAGCAGATTCAACAAGATCATCAATAAATAAAAAGTATGATTCTGCAAATAAAACTATTGCTGAGGGAGCTTTATCAACTTTTGCTTTTTTTATGTGAAAAAAGATAATAATGGATAAAATTATTACAAAAACTACTAAGATAAAAAGAGTAAATAATTGCGGTTGATTTCAATCTGAAAAAAAATTCATTTTTACTCCTTTATTTTTTTATGCTTTGACATTAAATAATAAATTATAGCACTAATTGGAAAAATTGTATAACCAAAAATAAAAGAAATTATATTTATTGGTGTAAGTAAAAAGTCAAAACTATTTTTATCGACTGTTTGGAATGATTTATTAATGAGAAAAATAGCTAACAAAATTGTAGCTTGAAACAAGATTAATATAATATAAACAAAAAAAGCAAAAAATGAAGAGGTTTTTTCTTTATTTTTTGCTTTTTTTGTTATGATGCTAAAAAATAAGTTTTTTGAAAGCAAAAAGGATGCAACACTAAAAAAAGAAAACAATCACCCTAAAATTAGTGTGTAATTTCAAATTGCAACCAAAGATAAAATTAATGCAATTACTAAAAAAATCTTAAAATAAAAGTAATAAAAATATTTCATTGCTTTAAATAGCCTAATTTTTAAATGATTTTAGCACAACTAATTTTTTTAAACCTATTTTTTTATTTACGCTTGCAATAATATTCTTAACTTTTTGATTAGTATTTAACATACTTTTATCATAATCAGAAATTTTTGACAAACAAATTCCAAACCCTAATAATAATGAGAAATCATCAATTTTGTTTGCAAGTGCAACTAAATTATTGTACAAAAAATCATAATTATTTGAAGGTTGAGATAAATCTGTAAAAAAACGGTTTTGTTCTTTGTTTTTTAACTTAAAATATATTTCAACACGGTTTGCACCTTTGTTAAACTGGTCTAGTTTGGCAACTAAACTTGGTAAAAATTCTGAAATTAAAAGTAGTGTTTCTGTTTTTGTAAGTGTGTCACAATGAGAAAAAGTGCGAAAATGTGAGACACTTTTGAAATTTTCTGGCTTGTTTGAAACAATGTTGTCTCCTGTTGAAGTCAAAGATTGAAATAGTTCATGACGCTGAACACCTAAAACTTGAATAATTTTTTCATTATCAACTCCTGCTTTTACTAGATCATTAATGGTAAAAATTCCAATATTTTTTAGTTTTTGAGCTGTAACCATTCCTATTCCAAAAAGCTTTTCGATTTTTTGGGAATAAATAAGTGGTTTGATTTTATTTCTTGGAATAACAGTGATTTTTTCTGGTGTATGTTTTGCTAAATTAGTGGCCATTTTTGCTAATAATTTATTGTGAGAAACGCCTATTGAAATTGGTAATTTAAGTTCTTTTTGCACTTTTTTCTTAATATGGTACAACATTTGGTAAATTGTATTAAATTTGTTGAGATAATCACTCAAATCCAAAAAACACTCGTCAATCGAGTAAATTTCAATTTTTTTTGTAAAATTTTTAGTGATAAAATCAAAAAATTGCCTTGACAAAAACCGATAATAAGCCAAATTTGGTTCAATTACAACCAAATTTGGGATCTTTTTTTTAATATTTATCGTTTTATCGGTAATTTTGAAACCTTTTTCTTTGACCTCTTTAGAAATAGAAACAGCCATTGCAAAATCCTCTTTTCGAGAAATTGCAATTGGCTGCCCTTGTAATGTTGGATCAAGTCTAATTTCTGATGAGACAAAAAAAGTATCAATATCAATGTGGGCAATTATTTTTGGCATATGACAAAAATAATTATACTATTATTTTATTTTTTTACAATTTAGCGCTAAATATCTTGATACAAGCTAATTTTATAATTTCTATTTAATTTATTTTTTTTATATTTTCAGAGAATTTCAATATAAATTGTTTGCTGATTTTCATCAATTTTGTACCGAAAATTCAAAGATCCAAATGATACTTTAACTTTTGAAATAATTTCCTTGATAACATTTTCAACTAATCACTCATCAATATAAACTTTTCCTTGTTTTACTTTTATTGTATCGTAAAAATCATTAGCATAAATATTGGGAAAAACATCGTTATCTTTGTATTCTGATTCATTTTTGACTTCAAAATCTAGTTGTTTTTTTAAAGGTGATAGTGATTTTTCAACTCTAGAATTATACAAATACCAACCTAGAATTCCACCGCCGACAATAATCCCTGTTGCAAGAAGACCTGATAAAATTTTAGCAGTGATTTGCATCTATTCTTCTAATTGATTTTCCTCATCTTCTTTAAAATTAGTAAAAGAAAGATCTCTTAGCTGCTCAATTGTTAAAAAATTAGTTGCAACATATTTAAAATCTTGATTAGAAATTTTAATTTCATCAGATTTTATAAAAGGGGTTGGATAATTCATGATTTTCAGACGGTAAATTCCTTTTTTCTTTTCATAGTCAATCAATTTTTTGTGTATTTGTTGAGAAAAACCAACACTAATTTTCTCAAAATCAGAATTAATAGACATTTCAACTTTTGGATTTAAGGATCCTGAAAAATTATAAGGAATAATGAATCCTTGTTGGGAAATTTGTGAATTTCCACTAAAAACAACCCGTTCTTTTGAATCATAAAAAGTACTTGAAGTTATAAAAATATCCCCAATTATGTATTTTCCTTCAACAATTTCAGGTTTTGTGTTTTTATTATAGATATCTGGGCGAAATTGAAAGGATAAATTTAAAAAATTTTTTGCTGCTGTGGTTGATTTTATTGGCAGATTTGTCAGTTTTAAATCAGAAATATTGATTTGGCGATCGATATTTCCGGCATGAAAAGTCTCAGGATCAACCCCAACCTTAAAAATATTTATATTGTGTTTTTCTTGAATAAATTTAACAGGGAAAAAATAAACTGTTTGTTCGTCGATTTTTTCATAAGTTTTAGAAAATTCACGTGAGGCGTCAGCTCCTAAATTTGCCATTTTTATTGATTTTAAGAGCTTAAAACCAATTCCTTGATTTTGGATAGAATATTCTTTGCGTACATCTGAAAAGTTGCGGATTTTTACCACATTATCAAGCATAATTTGTTGCTCGTTATCTTTTGTCAAATACACTAAAATATTATCTATTTTTTGAAATTTGTCAGTATTATCTTTGCTTTTTTGGCCATCAAGACCACCAAAAGTAAAAATTGCTTGATTAAATCGCTCGGGTAATAATTCTAAAACTTTTGGGCCTGAAGGAATTGAATTATTTACTTGAACATAAGCATTCACTTTTCCGGGTATTTTTGAAAAAACAGTGACAATTACTGTATATCTGTTTGAAACAATATCGCGTTCGATTTTTACAAATTGTCTAATTCCATTAGGTGATGAATTTGATGCATAATTAAAGGAAATTTGGCCATAGCTTCTTGCAATTTGAATTTCAGGGCTTTGGCTTGGAATAAGATCTAAATTCATAAACTAAAGATTCAAAATTATAATAAATTGGTCGATTGCTTTGTGCATATTTTTATAATATGTAGATTTTGACCAGTATTTTTTAATTCAATTACGGTCATTATCGATAAATTCTTTGATTAAAAGTTTAGTGTATCTAGGTTCTAAGAGTGAAAGTGCTCTTTCGATTGCTGAAATTGGTAAATCATCATTTTTATTTGCAATTCCTAAAGTTTCATAAACTTTTTCTTTTTGTGAGTGGAGTTTATTAGTTTTATGATATAGGAATAAAAAAGAAACTAGTGATTTTTTTTGAACAAATGTCCATTCTGATGGATCTTTTAATTTTTTACGCAATGATCTTGCAGGTTTACGGAAATTATCCATTTTTGTAACTCCTATTAAGAAAAATATTTAAACTCAAAAAAAATTAATAAATGTTCAAAATATTTTAACTTCATTGAAATTCAAAATTATAAATTTTAACAGTGTCTCCTGATTTTATTCCTAGTTTTAAAAGTTCGTTTCACAAGCCTATATTTTTAATTTTCGAGTTAAATCTAAAAATATTTTCCTGAGAATTTAATGGTATTTTATTAACTATTTTTTTAATTAACTCACCAGTAACCTCGTAAAATCCTGGAAATTTATTAGTAATTAAAAATGGTGCCTCAAGATTATATTCAACAAAATCTTCCTTTTTGTCTGTTTCCTCGATATTTTCAGTTTGGTTTGCTTGCAAAATAAGTTCAAACATTTTTCTCTTTATATTTTGAATTTCAGCGCTATTATTTGAAATCAAACTAGCTTCAATTACGGGAATTTCGGGAAATTCTTGTTGAAAAAGATGAATATTTTCTTTAAAACTGGGCAAATCAGATTTATTTGCTATTATTATTTGGCTTAGTTTTAGCAATTTTTGGCTAAAATTAGCTAGCTCGGCATTAATACTTTTAAAATCATCAATCGGGTTTTTTTCTTGGCTACCAAAGTCAATCACATGAGCAATTGCACGGCAACGTTCGATATGCTTTAAAAAAACAATTCCCATTCCTTTTCCCAAACTTGCTCCTGAAATTAAACCAGGTAAATCTGCGACAACAAATGAATCATTGTAAGATTTTACCATGCCCAGTTGCGGAACAATAGTTGTAAATTCATAATTAGCAATTTTGGGTTTAGAGTTAGAAATTAATGATAAAAGTGTGGATTTTCCGGCATTTGGTTTACCAACCAGGCCGATATCAGCCATGACTTTGAGTTCAAGTTGAAGAACTAATTTTTGACCTTCTTCACCGTTTTCAGATATTCGAGGTGCTTTATTTCTTGAATTCTTAAAACGGGCATTGCCCTGACCGCCTTTGCCGCCACGGGCAATTAAATATTTTTTTTGAGTAACTACATCACAAATCAAAGTGTTTTTTGAAAACACTTGTGTTCCAAGGGGGACTTTTATAAAAATATCCTTACCATTAGCTCCGGTCCTATTTTTTGATCTACCATTTTCACCGTTATTTCCGAAAATTTTTTTAGTTTGATAAAACGGAAATAACGAATTTAGACCAGAATCTCCAATAAAATAAATAGAACCTCCATTACCACCGTCTCCGCCATCTGGCCCACCTTTATCAACATGAGCCTCTCTGCGAAATGATATTACCCCATCACCACCCCTACCTGCCTGAACTTCTATTGAAACTTGATCAATAAATCTCATTTTATTCCTTTCATAATTTATATTGTTCGTATAAATTATCTAATTTTTCCATGTAAGGGGTGTCATCAAAGTATTTAGTTTCTTGAGCATTTACTCATAAAATTATAAGGTAAAGAACGAAAATTCTATGCAATAATATTAGTTTATAATTTAGTTTTCCATAGAAATTAAGAAAAGTTTTTTCCTGATCATTATCTAACCTTGCAGATTCTATAAAATATGCAAGATCAAAATGTATGTCGCCTTTTGATGCATATTCTCAATCTAAAAAATAAATTTTTCTGTTTCTTTCAACCATATTCATTAATCACAAGTCATTATGAAGTGGTTTAGTTTTATCCATATTTATCAAAATTTCATTGATAAATGGGTTATATTTTTCAATTGTAGGGTTTTTTATCCCTTTTTCGGATAGAGTTTTTAAATATTGTTCTACTCGAAATGCATGGTTAGATGGCGGAAAAACTAAATTTGAATTATGAATTTGTCTTAATTGAAAAGCGATTTTTTCAAGCGATTCAGTGGTAATTTCAACATCAGATCCTTCAATTCATTCTCAAATAATCTGTTCTTTTGAATCAGATATTAATTTTGGAACAAAATCAAAATTTGATAAAATTGAATAATCAATTTGGTGATTCATTCCATTATAAACTTTTTCTTGAATAAATTGTGAATCCTTGCGAAAAGATTTATTAGTAAAACCAATTGAAATTTTTTTCATACTATAAATTTTATTAGATTTTTAGGATTTTAAGCTAATAATTCTTGCTAGGACAAAAATAAATGTATCTTTTTTCCGCCCTAGCGTAATATTTTAAGAAAAACTACTAATTTTTTCTTAAAATAGGAAAAATGGTCGATTTTTCCTACTTTTGAAGTTTTTTTACAAAAAAAATTAAATTAAAATAAGAAAAAACAAAAAAATTATTTAACCTAATATTAAAAAGGACAAAAATGACTGAAATAAACGATAAATCACTATTAAAACAAGCTCTAAGTGATATTAAGAAAAAATTTGGAAACGAATCTATCATGGTTTTAGGTGAAAAACCACCGATTGACACTGAAGTTTTTTCCTCTGGAAGTATGGTTATTGATATGGCACTGGGAATTGGCGGATTCCCAAAAGGTAGAATTATTGAAATTTATGGCCCTGAATCATCAGGAAAAACAACTATTACCTTGCACGCGATTGCCGAAGTTCAAAAGCGCGGTGGAATTGCGGCATTTATTGACGCTGAACACTCGATTGATTCTCAATATGCAAAAAATTTAGGAATTGATATTGATAATTTAATTCTTTCTCAGCCAGATTCGGGTGAACAAGCTCTTGATATTGTCGACACATTAGCAAAAACAAAAGCTATTGACTTGATTGTTGTAGATTCGGTTGCCGCTTTAGTGCCAATGGCCGAACTGCAAGGCGAAATGAAAGATCAAGTAATTGGGGCACAAGCGCGACTTATGTCAAAAGCGCTTCGAAAAATAACTGCATCATTAAATAAAAACGGTACAACAGTTATTTTTATCAATCAAATACGTGAAAAAGTAGGAGTAATTTTTGGAAATCCTGAAACAACACCAGGTGGAAGAGGGCTAAAATTTTATGCTTCAATTCGACTTGATGTTAGAAAAGTTCAACAAATTTCAACAGGAAATGATATAACAGGGCATAGCGTAAAAATAAAAGTTGTTAAAAATAAGCTTGCAATCCCATTTAAAACAGCATTAGTTGAAATTGTTTTTGCAAAAGGTATTTCAAAATCTGCCGAACTTATTCATTTAGGAGAAGAATTAGGTATTCTTACCAGAAAAGGATCGTGATTCGCATATAAAGGCGAAAATATTGCACAAGGAAAAATGAATTTGAAGCTATTACTTGAAAACAATGAGAAATTATTTAACGAAATAAAGGAGGAAATTACTGAAAAACTAAACGAAAATCAAAAGGAAAATACAGAAATATAGTAAAATTATACCATAATGTTCAAAAGAGCAAAATGGATTTTTTACTATTTTTTTTTATTAATTTTCCTTGCGGGTTTTAGCGGGACTATTTACATAATTTATGTTTATCTGTCTAGAAATATTGATTGAATAGCGATTTTAACATTTGTTTCGGTTTATAGTTCTACTTCCCTCTTTAATTTATTTATTTTGCTACAAAGAAGAAGACATGAAGCAAAAATTTCATGGCTTATTGCTTGTTCTATTTTGCCAATAATTGGTCCAATTGCTTATATTTTTTTAGGGCGTAAATACTCAAATCACCAAGATATTAAGCATTATTTTTCACAATATCAGTATTTTATTAGCCCAAATAAAACTGATGAAAAGTTATTAGAAAAAATCCCTAAAACTGACCGAGATTTATTGGTTTATTCAAGCGAATATTTTTTATCACCTGTTCAAAAATTTACCGGCGATTTACTTGTTGATGGTCATAGTTTTTTTGAAAAACTTTTTAACGACATTCAAAAGGCGGAAAAATTCATTTTTATTGATATTTATATAGTAAAAAACGACTTTATTTGGAAAAAATTAAAAAAAATGCTAATTAATAAACGCAAACAAGGTGTAAAAATTAAGATTTTGGTTGATTCTTTTGGGGCTTATTACATAAAAACACGGCAATGACTTGAATTAAGAAGTCAAAAAATTGAAATTCTTTTGTTTAATGCGCTCAAATTACCTTTTATTTCAGGTCAAAGTTTTTATAGAAACCACCGAAAAGTATTTCTAATTGATGGGAAAATTGTATATACTGGTGGAAATAATATTTCTGAAGAATACTCAGGTTTTGACAAAAATTATGGCTATTGAATGGATTTAAATCTTCGACTTGAAGGTGAAATTGTAGAAACTTATTGCCGAAACTTCCTATTTCATTGGTCAAAATGAGGTAAAAAAAATATTTCTAAATCTGAAATTAATAATTTTTGTAAATTTGAAGAAAACAGCATCCAATCTACTAAAATTAAAAATTTAGGGGTTGTTATTCAAAATGGGCCAAATTTACCTGACTCATTGATTGAGGGTTTTATTTTAAAAAGTATTTATTCGGCCAAAAAAAATATTAAAATTTTTACACCATATTTTGTACCAACACAAAAAATTATCGACGCGCTCAAGGATGTTTTACTTGCAAAAATAGAGGTAGAAATTTTCATACCTGGCAGAAACGACATTATAATGATTAAAAGTTTTAATCATTATTTTGCATACAAATTGTTAAAAAAAGGCGCTAAAATTTATTTTTTTAAGGAAATCTTTTTTCACGGGAAATCAATAATTATTGACGATAATATTGGAATGATTGGGACAGCAAATTTAGATGCTAGATCCTTATTTTTCCAGTATGAAACCAATTTATTTTTTAAAGGTAAAATTTTAAACAAGTTCTTAAATCACATTGACTTACTTAAAAAACAAAATATTATTGATGAAATAAAAGCATTTAATAAAATTTCTAATATTTTTAAGTTTTTAATTTTCTTTTTGAAAACTTTGGTTTAGAAATTAGCTTTTTTATAGTATAATTGAACTTACTTTTGGTTATTAGTCATGTTAAAAACGGTTTTAATTATTTTTATTGCGATTTTTGGTTTCCTAATTGTTTTAGTTTCGCTAATTATGTCGCCACATTCAAACTCATTCTCAGGAGCACTAATCGGATCGAGTGATTTGGATTTATTCCAAGTTTCAAAAGAGCGTGGTATCAAAAAGTTCACAAAATGATCAATGTTTATATTGGGCTTTATTTTTTTAGCTCTGTCGTTAGTAATTAGGTTGTTATAAAATTCATGGAAATTATATCTCAAGAAAAGCTCAAAAATTTTCTTCAAAATGAAAAGACTTTTATTGAAATTGTTAGAAAATTTAACGTGCCTTTTGACTTAAATCAACATTTGACACACCAAATAAGTAATTTAATTGAAAATTTTCAGATTTTCAAAACTCTAGAAGGCAAATATTATTGGCCTAAATTTATAGAAACAAGGGTTGGTATCTTTCGCGCTACACAATCCTCATTTGGTTTTGTTGAAAATAAACAAAATCCGACCCAAAAAAATAATGTTTTTATACCTGGAAGATTTACTGCAAATGCTCTTGAAGGCGATGAGGTCAAAATTAATATTTATGTTGATAGATTCAAAAGCGATCAATTTTTCGGTGTTGTTACTAAAATTATTCAGCGAAACACTAAATTTTTAATTGGAAAAGTTGTTAAAAATGATAAATTTTGAGATTTTGAGCCAATTAATTTTAAGGGTAATTTTTTCTTTCGTTGAAATTCAACTGAAGATTTAGAAATCAACAATTTTTACAAAGTAAAAATTGTTGATTATCAAAAAAATGTGCTAAAATTGGCTGTTATTCAAAAAATCGGACACAAATCAGAGCCTTTTTTACATGTAAAAATTCCTATAATTGAATCAGAAATCACCGATACATTTAGCCCAGAAGTTCTGGCTGAATCTTCAAAAATCGAACAAGAAGTAAAAAATATCGACAAAAATAGGGTAGATTTGCGAAATCAACTTGTGATAACAATTGATGGTGATGATACAAAAGATTTCGATGATGCCATTTCAATTGAGCAAACAAAAGAGGGAAATTTTCTCTTAAAAGTTCATATTGCAGACGTAGCCCATTATGTAAAACAGGATTCAGCAATCGATATTGAAGCCCAAAAAAGGGGAACTTCAATTTATTTGCCTCACATGGTAATTCCTATGCTGCCTGAAGAATTATCAAACGGAATTTGCTCTTTGATGCCTAATGTCGATAGATTTACTATCACAATGGAATCTCTTATAAATAAAAAAGGTGAAAATTTATACATTAAAATTTACCCTTCTGTAATTAATTCAAAATGGCGTCTAACTTATGAAAAAGTAAATAATTTTTTTGCTGGTTCATTTTCATTTGGTGATACAGATTTAGAAAATATGTTAAAAAAGTGTTTAAATTTAAACACTATTTTGTCAAATTTCAAGAAAAAACAAGGTTATATTGACCTTGCGCTTGATGAAGTTAAAATTATTTTAGACCAAGAAGGATATACACAATCCCTAAAACTAAAACGAAGAGGAATTTCTGAAGAATTAATTGAAAATTTTATGATTAGGGCAAATGAAAATGTTTCGGAATTTTTAACCAAGAAAAAAATTCCGATTTTATACCGAATTCATGCGAATCCTGATCCTGAAAAAATAACAATTTTCAATCAAGTTATTAAATCTTTGGGCATACAACACAGCTTAAAATTGAATCCTAATTCTAAAGAGTTTGCAAATAAAATTAATCAAATAAAGTTAGAAAATAATGATAATTTTCTTAAATATTCAATTTTAAGAACAATGCAAAAAGCAATTTATAGCACTGAAAACGAAGGTCATTTTGGTCTTGCAGCTAGTTTTTATAGTCATTTTACTAGCCCTATCCGTCGTTATCCTGATTTATTATTGCATAGAATTATTCATAACTTTTTGTTTCAAAAAAATGATGACATTGAAACTTATAAGGAAATTTTGGAAAAAAATTCCTATACAACAACCGAATTAGAACAAAAAGCATTTAATTTAGAGAGAAAAATTATAAATATAAAAAAAGCTGAATATGTACAAAATTTGATTGGAAAATCCTTTAAAGCACAAATAACTTCTATTATTAAATCTGGTTTTTTTGTTGAAATTGACGGAATGTTTGACGCCTTAATAATTAATAAAAGTCTTCCTGATAGCGAAAATGATCCTTATGTATTAGCAGAAGATAATTTTTGTTTATACAATAAAAAACACCGATTTAAATTAGGTGAATTTATCGATGTTAAAATTGAAAGCGCCAATATTTGAGACGGAAAAATTAGCGCTGTTTTAACAAATTATTAGTCTTATTTATTAAAAAATGCTGTAATTTACAGCGCTTTTTTTAATTTTTATTTTTTTTCTTAAAGATTTTATTTTTTAGTCTTTTTAAAATTCAAGGCCCGGCTTGATCATAAAGAGAGATAATAAAAATTCCAATGGGGCCAACAAAAATAAAAATATCTGCAAAATTAAATGTCCCACTTGAGCTTACAAATGGCAGAAAAAGCAAGTCTTTTACGTGATTATCGTCCAAAATTCGGTCAATTTCGTTACCTCAATTCCCACCTAATAATATGGCCATAAAAATTGTCAAGGAGTATTTTCTTGAAAAAGGAATCAAAATCAAAAGTATTAAGCTTAATAAAAAGGCAAAAATATGAATACCTGTAAAGCCAATAATGTTATTAATTCCCGAAGTTACACCTCGATGCAAAAGTGGGCGAAAACCAATAAAACCTCATGAAATACTTTTGACAAAGCCTTTATCGGTTGATTCTCGATACTCTTCTCAGGTAAAAACTAAATTTTTTGATAGTTGATCAATTAATAGAGTAATGAGAATAACCAAAAAAGCAATCAAAATGTTTATTATTAAACGTTTTTTGCCGATTTTAATATATTTTGAATTAATATATTTAATAATGGCATTATTTTTTGTTTTCATTCAAAACCTCAAAACAACGGTCACAAACATCCTGAATTTTTTCAAAATGATTTCAACATCTTGGACATTTAGGTCAATTAAGATTATAAATGCTTATTTCATCCTTAAATTCGACTTTTGCAACCATTAATAATTTCACAAGATCAAGTGATTTTAGAAAATTTGAGGAATTAGAATCTAAAACAACTGCAATTTCATTTGAACGATTTATTTCTTTTGATTGAATTTTTTGCTCAATTAGTTGATAAACAGAATTTTTAACATCAAAAAATTCAGTTCATTTTTCGTCTAATTTTGAATCAAAATTAGACTTTTTAAAGAAATTTTCCAGGTGGATTGATGTTTGTTTGTCACTTTTTTGAACAAATTGATAAATTTCTTCAGCTGTTGTTGGCATAATTGGCGCAATTGCAATATTTAAAACCAATAAAAGTTCATAAAAAACGTATTGAATTGAGCGTCTTTTTACTGAATTTTTTGAATCTGCATACAAAATATCCTTAACAATTGACAGATAAAAATTAGAAAATTCAATTATAAAATTATTAATTATTTTTACAACACGGACAAAGCGATATTCATCATAATACTGAATTATTTCATTTTTTAGCTTTTGAATTTTATTATATATAAATAGGTCAACTTCCTCTAATTCATATTGTTTTGGTTCAAAATCTGCTAAATTTGTGATTAAAAATCGAACTGTGTTGCGAATTTTACGATAAATTTCAACATTTTGTTCAAAAATTGACTCTGAATAAACAATGTCGTTGTAATATTCGCTATTTGCAACTCAAAGTCGAAAAATATCACAACCGTACTTGTTCAAAATTACAAGCGGGTCAACTCCATTTCCCTTTGATTTTGACATTTTGTTCCCTTTTGAATCAACAACAAAACCATGAGACAGTAATTTTTTATAAGGTGAAAAACCAAAATATATCACCGAATTTATTAAAGATGAATTAAATCAGCCGCGATATTGGTCAGATCCTTCTAAATAAATATCAAAAGGAGGATTTTCGTTGTTAATATTTGCGGCAAGAAAACTAACGCCTGAATCAAATCAGACATCCAAGATATCGTTTTCTTTTGTTCAACCTAAATTTTGATATTTAGGAGGCAAAAGTTCGTCAGCTGTTTTTTGGTATCATATTGAAGAACCAAATTCCTGAACTTGTGAAATTATATGATCAAAAATTTCTGGCTTATCTAAGACCGGATTTTTATTTTGATCATAAAAAATAATTAACGGGATTCCTCAACTTCTCTGGCGTGAAATTAGTCAGTCCTTTCTGTCAATTATCATTTTTGTTAAGCGGTTTTTGAGCCATTTTTCAGGAAATTCAATTTCATTTATCGCTGTTTCAAGTTCTTTTTTAATTTTTTCAACAGAAACAAATCACTGAGGTGTACCACGATAAATTACAGGTTTTAATGTTCGTCAATCATGAGGGAATGAGTGAGTGATAAAATTTAATTTTAAAAGTGATTGTTTTTCTTTGAGATATTCGCTTATTGATTTATTTGCTGAATCATAAAATTGACCAGAAAATTGTCCTGCTTTTTCATTAAATTTTCCATCATCTTCAACGTGCATAACCATTTCAAGATGATTTTCTCGACCAATCCAATAGTCATCCTCGCCAAAAAGTGGCGCAAGATGAACAAGGCCCGAACCAGCATCCAGGGTAACATGGTGACCTAAAACTATAGGGCAAATCTTGTCAAAAATAGGATGAAAATACTCGAGATTTACAAGGTTTTTTCCTAAAAATGTGTCAATAATTTCATAAGAATTTCAGTCAAAACTTGAGGCTAATGTTTGTAATAATTTTTCTGCTAAAATGTAAAAATTTGATCCAACTTTTACTCTAACATAGTCAAAATTTAAACCAACAGCAACCCCTGAATTTGCAATTAGTGTCCAAGGGGTTGTTGTTCAAATAATAATTTTATCGCCACTTTTTACAAAATTGTTGCCATTTTTAACATCAAAAGCAACAAAAATAGAAGGAGACCGGTGATTCATATATTCAATTTCGGCTTCAGCTAGGGCACTTTGACTTGAAGGAGACCAATAAATTGGCTTTAAAGCGCGATAAATTAGACCTTTTTCAGCGATTTTTTTAAATAATTTGAGTTGCTTTGCTTCATAAGCTGGGTCATTTGTTTGATAAATTTGACTAAAATCTGTTAATAAATTTAGTTTTTCAAACTGTTTTTTTTGAACTAAAATTTGCGAATTAGCAAAATCATTGGCTTTTTGGCGAATTTCTAATGTCGATTTTGACTCAATTTGGTTAATAATTTTATTTTCAATTGGAAGACCGTGAGTATCTCAGCCTGGGACAAAAGGTGAATAAAAACCAGACATTGATTTATATCGAACTATTATATCTTTTAAAACCTTATTAAGAGCATGGCCAATATGAATGTCGCCGTTTGCATAAGGTGGCCCATCATGAAGAATAAATCTCGGATTATTAATATTTTTTTTTAAAAGATTTTGGTAAACGTCTTCCTTTTTTCAAAATTCAGTAAAAAATTTGTCCTTCTGAGGCAAATTAGCCTTCATTGAAAAATCTGTGGTAAATATATTGAGCGAATTTTTATAGAAATTTTTATCCATTGTTTATTCCTTTTCAATCTTTTCAAGAATGGAATTTATGTCAATTTCACTTATTTCTTGAAGTTTAGTCTTTAAAATCTTACTAGAATTTGCTTGATTTTGATCAATAAAATTTGGTGAATTTTCATTTTTCTTATCACTTGTTAAAAATAATTTATAATTTTTTTTAGGATTAGGGGCAAAATTGATAAATTTTTGGACTGGAACAATTTTTAAAGTGGTGTCAAAATCAAAAACTTGCAAATTTTCACTATAAATTTCGACACTTTTTGGAATTATAGAAAAATCCAGTTTTGTTTCAAAGCTTTTGGGAGCAATTGATCTATTACCAAAATGTAGACTTTCTGTCGAAATTTTTTCAAAACGCGAATAATTATCAATAACCGCAATTTCTTCAGAAGAATTAATTAAAACAGATGCAACAATTTTTTCATTTTTTTGAAGTTTTAAAATTTTTACTCCTGAGGAAATACGCCCATAAATCGGAACATCTGAAGCGCTTATTTTTAGTGCGCGATTTTGTGATGTGATTAAAACGATATTTTTTAATTTATCTTCTAAAAAAATGCTAATTAATTCATCGCCTTCCTTGGGTTTAAAGCAATTTATCATATTATTTGGTCTAATTTTTGCTATTTCTTTTAGTTGCATTCTTTTTGCATAACCAAATTTAGTTATAAAAAGCAAAAAATGATTAGAATCTAGGTCATCAAGAAAAAAAGAATTAATTAATTCGTGATCATTTTTAAGACCAAGAGAAATTTTTAAGTTATTTGGGTTATTTTTTAGCGTTAATTCCTCAAGTTGATGAGCTAACAACATGCCAACATCACCTTTATTTGTTAAAAAAAGTCCTTTTTGACGTTGATTTATTTTACCTTGAAAAATAAAAAAATCTTCTGAAGGTAATTGAATTTTTTCAATTTCCTCAACTGCATGATTTTTTATATTCATTTTTTTAAAAAGGCCGTTCTTAGAAACTCAAAAATAAAACTGTTCATCCTTAATTAAATCTTGATGGTTGATTTTTACTTGCAATTCTTTGTCAACTATTTTAGTTTTTCGCGGAGAACCATAAATTTTAGCAAAATTTTCTAGCATAGAAATTAAATGAAGATCAAATTCTTCTTTATTTTCAATAAGTTTTTTAAATTCTTCAATATTTTGGGCTAAAGTTTTAGACTCATTTAAAAATGACTGCTGTTCAATTTTAGATAATCTATACAAACGCATCGAAGCAATTGCTTCAGCTTGAACTTCGGTAAAATTTAAATATTTAACTAAATCAGCTATTACGCCCGCTTTTGAATTATCAGATTTACGGATAATTTCAATTACTTCATTAGTTATATCGGCAACTTTTAAAAAACCTTCTATAATTTCAAGCCTTTTTTTGCTTTTAAAAAGTTCGTAATTAAATTCGCCTAACTTAACTTTTCTTAAATGATCAAGAAAATAACCAATCATTTCTTTAATTGACAGTAATTTTGGTGAATTATTACAAATTGCTACGGAATTATAGGAATAATAGATTTGCATATCTGTTTTTTGCAGCAAATAATTAAGAATTAATTCGGCGTTTGCATCTTTTTCAAGTTCAACAAAAATAAGCACACCATTTTGATCAGATTGATCAATTACCTCTTTAATTCCGCTAATTTTTTCTTCAAATCGGATTGTGTCGATTTGTTGAATCAAGCTAGCTTTTGAAATTCCAAAAGGAATAGAAGAAATTTCGATCACTTTTTGCTTGTTTTTTTCAGAAATTTTGTATGATGATGAAATTTGAATTTTTCCTTTTCCGGTTTCAAAAGCATCTAAAATTCCGGCTTTTCCATAAACTATTCCGCCTGTGGGAAAATCAGGACCTAAAATAACTTTAGAAATTTGCGCATTTGTAATTAAAGGATTTTTGATCATTAAAATTACAGCTTGGATTACTTCAACTAAATTATGAGGAGGTATTTCTGTTGCAAAACCACTTGCAATTCCGATTGCACCGTTAATTAGCAAGTTAGGAAAAATTGCTGGCAAAATTGTAGGCTCTTTTTCACTGTCATCAAAATTAGGACAGAAATTTACGACATTTTTTGATAATAATTCAAGCAAATGTTCACTAATTTGGGCTAGTCTAACTTCGGTATACCTCATTGCAGCAGGAGGATCATCATCAATCGAACCCTTATTTCCGTGCATTTCTACAAGTGGAATGTTAATTTTTCACTCTTGAGACAGCCGAACTAGCGCATCATAAATCGATGAATCTCCATGTGGGTGAAATTTACCGATTACATCTCCAACAACTCTGGCTGATTTTTTGTAATTTTTAGTATTTTTTAGACCAAGCTGCCACATTGAATAGAGAATTCTTCTTTGAACAGGTTTTAGTCCATCGCGAACATCAGGAATTGCTCTGTTTTGAATTATATATTTTGAGTAGCGCGTAAATTTTTCAGCCAAAATTTGATCTAACTTGGAGTTAATGATTAAATCTAAATTTTTACTCATAGACTGGCTCCTTTAAATTGTCAATAAAACTGTCTTCAAGTGAAAAGTCAACATTTTCTTGAATTCAATTTTTGCGCAAATCAGCTCTTTCTCCCATTAAAATGCGGAAATTTTCCTCAACTTTTTCAAGGTTTTCGATTAAAACTTTTTCTAAAATTCGTTTTTCAGGATCCATTGTTGTCTGTCAAAGTTGAGAAGCATTCATTTCACCAAGACCTTTATAACGTTGAATTTGAGCATTAGGGTGTTTTTTTACATATTCATGGAATTCTTTTTCATCCCAAATATAAATGTCTTTTTTATTTTTTTCACTAATTCGGTACAAAGGAGGTTGGGCAATATAAACAAAACCATTTTCAATCAAGGGACGCATATGATAAAACAAGAAGGTCAAAATTAAAATTTGAATGTGAGCACCGTCATTATCAGCATCAGTCATAATAATTATTTTGCCATAATTTAAGTTTTTAAGGTTAAAATTCTGACCAATTCCAGTTCCTAAAGCGCTAATAATGGCAATAATTTCTTCATTTTTCAAAACTTCGATCAAACGAGTTTTTTGTGAATTTACAATTTTACCTTTGAGCGGTAAAATTGCTTGAAATTCACGATTTCGCGCAAGTTTTGCTGAACCACCGGCTGATTCACCTTCAACTAAAAAAAGCTCGCGATTCATAGCTTTTTTTGAATTAGCAGGGGTTAATTTTCCTGATAATATCCGTTTTTCTTTTGCCACTGACTTAGAAATTTTTGTTTCTGTTAGACTTAATTTTAACTTTTCTTTTTGCTGATAAACATTTAGTAAAAAAGTAATAATTTTTTGAGCAGTTTCTTTATTTTGAATAAAAAAAGACATTAAATTTCTAAAAACAACCTCTTCTGTGACTGTTTTTGCCAAGACTGTTGCTAATTTATTTTTAGTTTGACCGACAAATTCCAAAATTGGCTCAGGAATTCGCAGCGATAAAATTAAGGAAAGTCCAACTTTTACATCATTAAAGTCAAAAATTTGCTTATTTTTCAGCAAATTATTTTGTTGACCATAAGTATTAATTGCTTTTACGATACCAGCTTTTAGGCCATTTTCATGACTTCCTCCCAAATTTGTTTTTACGTTATTAACAAATGAGATAATATTTTCTTGTTGAGAATCAACATACTGAAATGCAAATTCTACTATGATATCTTGACTTTTTTCTTTAAAAGCGATAATTTTGTCATGAATTTTTTGGTTGTCTTTGTTTAAAAATTCAACAAAATTTTCAATCCCCTTACTAAATTGAAAAGTTTTTTCAATACTGTTTTTTAGATCAACAAACTCAATTCTTAAATTTTTAACTAAAAAGCAAGTTTCCTGCAGCCTTGAAATTATCATGTCAGGATCATATTCCTTGTGAGAAAAAAATGAAAAATCAGGCAAAAATACTATTTTTGTGCCACTAATTTTGCTATGCCCTAATTCATGGGTTCTATTTTCAATTTTTCCACCATTAATAAAAGATGTATAAAACAATTTTTGGTTACGAGAAACAAGAACTTCCATTTTTTTAGATAATGCATTCACAACTGATGAGCCAACTCCGTGGAGTCCGCCGGCGGTTTTATAAATTTCATCAGAAAATTTAGCTCCTGAATGAAGTTCTGTAAAAACTAATTCAACACCAGTTTTACCGGTCTTTTTGTGAATTTCAGTTGGAATTCCACGACCATTGTCGCTAATTTCAACTGAATTGTCAGCATTTATTACCACTTTAATTTCATTTGCATAACCAGCAATTACTTCATCAACTGCATTGTCAAAAATTTCTCAGATTAATTGGTGAAGTCCGTTAATGTCTGTAGAACCTATATACATTCCAGGTCGTTTTTTTACAGCTTCAAGCCCTTTTAAAAGTTTAAGTTTCTCAACTGAATAAGTCATATAAGCCTTTCTGGGTTTTATACTAAAAATTTTATACAAAAATAAAATAATAATTGAAATTTTAAAGTAAACTACTAAGAAAGTGGTAAAATTTAATATAAAAAAAATTTTAGTCAATTTTTTTAAGAAAATTAGACTAAAAAAATCAATGAAATGAGGAATAAAATGAAAAAAATTGCAATTAATGGCTTTGGAAGAATCGGTAGATTAGCACTTCGCCAACTTCTAGATGTTAAAGATGAAAATTTAGAGGTTGTTGCAATTAATGATCTAACTGATGCATCTGTTTTAGCTCACCTTTTTAAATACGACTCTGCTCAGGGAAGATTTCCTGGAAGTGTTAGCTTTTTAAAAGAAGATGACAAAAATTATCTTGTAATCAATGACAAAAAAATTCGGGTTTTTTCAGAAAGAGACCCTAAAATGTTGCCTTGAGGACAACTAGAAATTGATTTAGTTCTTGAATGTACAGGACTTTTTGCATCAAAAGCAGGGGCTACTTTACACCTTGATGCTGGTGCAAAAAAAGTTCTAGTTTCTGCTCCTGCTGGAAATGATGTAAAAACTATCGTTCATAACGTTAACTGCCACACTGTTGATGAAAATGATAAAATTTTATCTTCAGCATCATGTACAACAAATGCGCTTGCTCCGCTTGTAAATGCGCTTGATAAAGAATTTGGAATAAGCCATGGATTTATGACAACAGTTCATGCTTATACTGCCGACCAAAGACTTCAAGATGCGCCACATAGAGACCTAAGAAGAGCTCGTGCAGCTGCGGTTAATTTAGTACCTTCTTCAACCGGTGCTGCAAAAGCTATCGGTCTTGTTGTGCCTTCCTTAACTGGAAAATTAGACGGAATTGCCATAAGAGTGCCGGTAATTACAGGTTCTTTTGTTGACTTAAGTGTTGAATTAAAAGCATCTCCTTCAATTGAAGAACTTAATAGAGCAATTAAAAAATACGAAAGCGAATCTTTTGCTTATTGTGACGAACCTATCGTTTCTAGCGACATTATTGGAGACACACATGGTTCAGTTTTTGATGCAACCTTAACAAAATTTGTTGAAGTTGATGGCAAAAGATTATATAAACTATACACTTGATACGATAATGAATCTTCATTTGTTGCACAATTCGTTAGAGTTATCAGATACTTTATTCAAAAATAGATAATTATTTTATTCAAACAATTGAAAAAGGCAAATGAGAATTTGCCTTTTTTTTATAGAGATTTTTTTATACCGAGTTTGGCAGTTTGATGAGATAATTTTAAAAAAGCGTCGGGTTTTAGGTGCTTTTTTAACTTTTTTGGCAAACTCAGAAAAAATAATATCAAGGCAAAAACACTGAATTT
>NZ_AFHO01000003.1 GCF_000218525.1 Mesomycoplasma ovipneumoniae SC01
CGAAAATTATTATGATTATAATTCACAGTTTTGTCCGAAAATCCGTTTTGCTTATTCGGTCTATGCACGCCTTTTTTGCTTCGGTTGCTTTTTTCATAGCCTAAATGTTGGCTTAATTCCGCCCTTAAGAGCGCTTCAGTAAAAGTTTTAAACATATACGAAATTTCGTTGTGAAAATCTTCTTTTTTTAATTTTTTATAATCACCATATTTGTTAGTAATTTTTTTAGCTTCTAACTCAAACGGGGATAAATTTTTTTGCTGTTTTTTCATATTTTAGTCCTTTAGGTAAATTTTATCAAAAAAGATTTACATTAGAACACAAAATACTTAATATTCCCGAAATTGATGAGCAAAAAATTTCTTTTTTGCTTGAAAAGGTAAAAAATTTTCTATTTTTGTGCATTGTCATTTTTAAAATTTTAGACAAAAATCGAATTTTTCAATTAAATTTTGGTCTAAATTATGCAAAACTAACAATAGGGTTACATCTTGCTCAAGTAGTCAATTTATAAGATTATTAATATTTGATTTGTCAAGGTTTGAAAAACCTTCATCGATAATTAATATTTTTTTTGTTTCAAAAACATGACTTGCAAAATTAATTAACTGTTTTTGCCCAACTGATAGATCTGTTTTTTCGTGGTAATTAATTAAATTTTTGTCTTTTAGGTCATTTAAATTAACTAAATTGATTAATTCATTGATTTTTTCGAGATCAGTTTTTGAATAAAAACTGATATTTTCAGCTAAATTGCCCTCAATTAAGGCCGGACTATTATCAATAAAACTTATATTTTGAATAATATTTTTATCAGAAATTGTTTTTAAATTAGTTGAATTGAAAAGAATCTCACCTTTATAATCGCGCTCGATACCCATTAAAATTTTTAAAAACGTCGATTTTCCAGAGCCATTATCGCCTTGAAGCAAATATTTTTTGCCACCGATAATTTCAAAATTAATATTTTCTAACACCTTTTTGTCTTCATAGTCAAAATTCAAGTTTTTGACGCTAATTTTATGAATTTTTTCTGTAAAATCATCAAAATTCAAGTTTGTTTTAGGGTTATTTTCATTTAATTTAGAATCTTTAAATTGCTTTTTTAGTGATAAATATTGAACAACCAGAACAATAAAAGTGTTAAAATCACTGATAAATAACTGATTGGCACTATTGATAGTTACCAAAGCAATAATTGTTGATGCTGGATTTTCATAATAAATTCCTAAAAAAATGATTGCTAAATCCGTTAAAATTAAAAATAATTTGCGAATTGTTAAATTTATATTTGCGTTAAATTGATCCCACAATGTATATTTTCTTTGCATAAAACTTGCGTTTTTTGATGTTGGTTTTAGGATTTTTTTTAGTAAATGAATTTTACCGAAAAATAAAAATGCCTCAAATTTATTTAATTTTTCACTAAATTCGCTGTTTAAATTTTCAAGTGAATCTAGCTGTTGTCTAATTTTTTCACTAAAAAATTTTCTAAAAAAAACGGGAAAACTAATTCAAACCAAAGTCAAACCAAGAACTATTGATCCAATTATTGGATTTATATAAAAAATAGTTGCCAAAATCGCAATAATTGGAAAAATTAAAGAAATAATATAAAATAAAAACGCAAAAAGTGACTCACCCTTTGTGAAAGCCTCGTTAAAAAACAATGAAAAATAGTTGCCAGGCGTATTTTTAACATATTCTTTATATGATAAATTGTTAAATATACTCAATTTTTCTTTAATTAATTTTACCGCACTTGATTGTCCAAAAATTCTTGTAAAAAGTGAATTATAAATAACAGATAAAAGAGAGCTAATTATAATTGCAAACATATCTAACCCTAACCAAATTCACATTTGAATTTGGTTATTGTCTAATAAAGCCTGGTATAAAAATCTTTTTGTAACTACTGAAAGACCAGTAAGACAAAATATAAAAAGTGAATAAAAAATATTAAAAATATGCAATTTAGATATTTTTTTCATGATTATTTTTCTCCAGGTTAATTATTTCGTCAAAACCTAATTTTTGCAAATCACTTATATGGTGACTAACAAAAATAATAGTTAATTCAGGATTTTTTAGCAATTGACCTATTAAAATATTTGAATAATCCTTTTGAATATTATCAAAAGCTTCATCAATTAATCAAAATTTAATAGGAGAATATTGGAGTCGTGCAAAAACAATTTTTTGTTTTTGACCTTCTGAAAGATTATTAGAACTAATTTGGTCCTCAAGGTCAAAGTCAATTTCTAGTGATTTCAGAATTAAATTTAGCTTTTGATAATCTGGATTTTCTGCAAATAAAGTAATGTTGTTTTTGAGACTTGTATTAAAAATTAAATTTTGGTTATCAATAAGTCCGATTTGTTGTCTTAGATATTCTTGGTCCAATTCTTTCTGCTCATAGTTATTATTTATTAAAATTTTGCCTTCGTAAGTGTCATAAACTCCGGAAATTATTTTAATTAGGGTCGATTTCCCGGCGCCATTTGGTGCTGAAATCAAGTATTTTTTATTTTTTTCGAAAATAAAATTGAAATTATCTACGATAGTTTTATCTTCAAATTTAAAACTAACATTTTGAAATTTAATACTATTAATAGGTTCTTCAATTATTATTTTTTGTTCTGACAAATTATTATCTTCAACAATTTTGTCAAACAAAAATGATGATTGTTTGAATGAAAATAATGCGAGAACGATGCCTCCAATATCAGAATGCAATCGATTTGAATATAAAAGTAGTGATAGAAAAACCGTCAAACTATAAAAATTATAAAATGTTAAAACTGATATTTCCATTATAATAAATGCTACTGAAATACTAAATAAAAAATTTAATCAAACATTTAGTTTTGTAACTTTTTTATACTCTTTTATTTGTTTTTCAGAAAAATTTTTATAACTTGTGTAAAATAATTGTTTAAATTTTTCTATTTTATTGTGAAAATAAAATGATTTAAATGAATTAAGAAGCCCTAAATTATATTGTGAAAAAATTTCACTATTTCTTGATAGATTCATGACAGGCCCTGATGCAAACTTGTTAATTTTTTGTTGAAGCAATAGCAAAACTAAACTCAAAATCATGGTTGATAAAATCAAAATTCAACTTCAATTTAACGACAAAATTATCATTAATGAGATTGCGCCAAAAATTGATATAAGTGGAGTTATTATATTTAAAAAGTTACCAATTATTTCCAAAGCAAGTCTAAGATCATAATTAAACCAGGAAATCATAGAATTTCTGTTAAATTTCAAGTGAAAATAGGAGCTGTTTTGAATTTTTTTAATAATAATATCGCTTAATTTATTCCTGATATCCATTTCTAAAAGACTGAAAATCCAACCTCTTAGAAATGAAAAAAGGATAAAAATTCCAAGTGGTGCTATCAGCATAACCAAAGTTAAACCTAAATTAAGGGAAGGTTTTTCTTCGGAAAAAAATTCAATAACAAATTTATAACTAAAAATATGAACTAGAAGACCTGCTTCTTTTATAAATATTATAAAAATTATTAGTATGAATTTTGCTCTTGCTAAGTTGAATAATTTGAAAATGTTCATTTTTTCTCCACAATTATTCTGATTAAGATAGTACAAACATTTAGGGAAAGTAATTAAGCAATAGTTCTGAAATTGTTATTATAGAGGCATAAATTTTTGAATTATAATTATTAATTTTTAAATTTTTTTGGGGAATATTAACTAAAAAAGCAGAGGTTTTATTAAAAAACTTGTCATTAAATAATGAAATTTTTCTTAACATTTTTTCGTTGTATAACTTAAACATATCAAGTTTTTGGAAAATTTGTCTAACATACCCAAAAAATGTAGTTTTCTCTGATTCTGGTAATTAATTTAAATCTAGGAATTTCATTACACACCTGCAATATTTTTTCCATAATTTTAGCATTTTAATAAAATTTTAAGAAGAAAAACTAATAAAATTTTTTATGTTTTTTTATTGGTTAAAGGAATTAAATAAAACTAGCTAAATCAAAAAAAACTATAAATTTCTTGCATGTAATTAATCTTTCAGTATTTCAAATTAAAACTAAAAAATAATAAATAATATCTAATTTATTAAAAAATCAAGACATTTTTTCTTAGGTTTAATAGTAATTATGTTTTTTTAATCTTTAATAGTGTGAGAAAATCACCATTTGTTTCAAGAATTAAAAAGTTAAATTTTTCTGCTAATTTAACATAGAATTTTCGTATTAACTTAAAAATGCTTTCCTACAAATTATTATGCTAATTTTTTAGCAATTTGTAGGAAAAAATGAAATTTATGGTATAATTTGTTATTAAAGGAAAAATTATGCCAAAATATATTTTTGTCAGCGGTGGAGTTTTATCCGGGATTGGCAAAGGTGTTTCAGTTGCTTCAGTTGCTAATTTATTAAAAAATTGCGGCTATTCGGTTTATATTTTGAAACTGGATCCATATTTAAATGTTGATCCAGGAGTTTTATCACCTTATGAACATGGTGAAGTTTTTGTAACCGCCGATGGTGGTGAAACTGATTTAGATTTAGGGCATTACGAGCGATTTGTTGGTCAAAATTTTTCAAAAGATTCAAATCACACAAGTGGTAAAATTTTACTTTCAATTATTAAAAAAGAAAGAAAAGGTTTTTATCAAGGAAAAACTGTCCAAATAATTCCACATGTAATTGATGAAATTATTTCACGAATCAAAAGTGTTGGCAATAAATACCAAAGTGATTTTATTTTAGTCGAAATTGGTGGGACTGTTGGTGATATGGAATCAAATCCGTTTTTCTTTGCAGCCTCACAGATGGCCGCTGAGTCAAATTTTAAAAATGTGTTTTTTATTCACACAACCTACATTCCTTTTTTGAATGCTTCTAATGAATTTAAAACTAAACCGGCTCAGTTTTCTATAGCCGAATTAAATTCGCGCGGAATTCGTGCAAATTCCATTTTTTTACGACTTGAACATGATCAAATTGATGATCATGTTTCAAAAAAAGTTGCAAAAAGTGCCTTTTTGCCATTAGAAAATGTTATTGTAATTCCGAATCTTAAAAATATCTACCAACTTCCGTTGTTATTAGAAAAAAGTAACCTATTAAATGCTATTTTTTCCCATTTTGAATTAGAACATAGGCAACCTAAATTAGACAAATGGCGAGATTTTACTAATTTATTATTAAAAAAATGAGATAAAACAATAAAAATAGGTGCGCTTGGAAAATACACACAATTTTTAGATGCTTATAAGTCAATTTTAGAAGCACTAAAAATAACAGCCGCCTACCAAAAGATAAATTTAGAATTAGAATTTATTAATACCGCTGATCTAAATTTTTCAACTAGTCAATTAAAAAATTTTGATGGTATAATAATTTTGCCAGGTTTTGGTTTTCGTGGATTTGAAAATAAAGTAGAATCTGCTATTTTTACTTATCAAAATAATATTCCAACAATTGGAATTTGCCTTGGAATGCAAGCAATGACAGTTGCAATTGCGCGACTAAATGGAATTAAAAACGCGCATTCAGCTGAATTTTTAGCAGAAAAACCTAATCAAACAAGCGTTCTTGATTACAACAAAATTGATGGATCTAAACTTCAAATCGGTGGAACTCTCAGACTTGGTGAGTATAAAGTTGTTTTTGCGCAAAATTCCAAAATTGCCCAGATTTATGGAACTTCTTTTGCATATGAAAGACACCGTCATCGATTTGAAGTTGTTCAAAAATATGTTGACCAACTTGAGAATTCTGACTTTAGTTTTACTGGACGAGATTCAGTTTCTAATTTAATTGAAGTTTGCGAGTCTAAATCTCATATTTTTTATATTGGTGTCCAATATCATCCCGAATTTGTAACAAGACCGCTAGAATCTCACCCGCTTTTTAATAGCTTTTTTGAAACTATTATTAAAAATAAGTACTAAATTATTATTTTTTTAGTAATTTAAAGACTGGGGCAACATAATAAATTCCAGAAATAACTGATATAATTGCTGCAAAAATAGTTGTCAAATTAAATAAATAATAGTATTTTATAAAAATTTCAGCACTAATTGAGTATCCAAGGAAAATAATAACAATTGCTAAAATTTGTAAAACTGTCTTTAGTTTTCCTAAAAAATTAGCAGCGACATTAATATTTTTTTTGGCAAGAAAAATACGAAAGCCATCAACAATAATGTCGCGCAAAACAAAAACCAAAACAAGAAATCACGGTGTTAATTCTAAATAAGATAAGAGAAAAAAGGTCGTTGTTGTCAGTATTTTATCAGTTATTGGGTCAAAAATTTTGCCTAATTCTGACTCAAGTCTAAATTTTCGGGCAAGGTAACCATCAAGAAAATCGGTAAGACTTGAGACAACAAAAAAGAAAAACGCTATATAAAATAGCGAAAAATAATTATATTTGGAAAAAAGATAAAGTAAAATAAAAATTATCAAGCTGCCAAGAAGGCGAAAAAAAGTTAAAAAATTAATAAAATAAAATAAAATATCTATTTTTTTCTTCATTTTTTTCAAAAAGGTAACTTAACCGGTTTTGTCGGGATGCGATTTTGATCAAAATATTGCTGACTTAATGTTGAGAGATCGTCAATTTGAACTTTTTTTTGTTTTAAATCAGCAATTAAATGACTATAATATTTCAAAAAACGGATTTTTTCGTCATTAAATAATCCAAGAATAGTTTTGTCATATTTTTTCAAATAACTAGCAAAATCAGTGAAATAATTAATTTCCTTAGAATTATGTTTTGCTCATAAATTTGATTTACTTTTGGATAAAATATTTATATTATTGAAAAAAATTTTTTCAGTTTCATATCCTGTTTGAATAATTTGAGAAACAACTTGATCATTTTGGAGAACTTCAAGGTGAACACGGGCCAAATTGTTTACATCTGACATTTTTAGATTAGCACCAACAACAAAATTTGATACTAAATCAATATTTTTTTCAATTATTACAATAATTCGCGCTAAAAAAATTGCTAAGGTTTTGTTACTTAATTCCTTAAGTTCGGCTTTTTCTATCTTTAGTCGCCTTAATTTAAGACGATTTGAAATAAAACCATAGGCTAAAAATCCAATGATTAAAGTTGTGAGCAATGCAATTACGACTATTAAATTAGTATCAACCATAAATAAAAATTAAAAAATATAGCTATCTATTTTGTTTTTTTCTTAAATTTTGCCTTAAAATTATAGGTATTTTTGCTTTCAGGGTCAGGTTTTAGAAAGCGACATTTAGGAAAACCACTACATGCAATAAAACGCTGTGAAGTTTTTCGATTGTAACGATAAACCAAATCCATACTGCATTCAGGACATTTTTCACCAGTTGTTTCAATTTCCATAACTATTTTTTCAAGCGGTTTTGATGAATTTGTAATTTGCTCTATTTTTGTTCAAAAATTATCAAGAAATTCCTTATAATCTTGTTTTCCTTGAGCAATCAAATCAAGCTCTTCTTCAATTTTAGCAGTAAAATTAGTATTAATAATATCTGGTGAAATTTTTAAAAGATTTTCCAAAACTACTCGCCCAAATTCACTCGGAATTAACGCTTTTGACTCACTTTGAACATATAAGTGATCTTTAAGTTTTTTAACTGAGATTGCAAATGTTGATGGACGGCCAACTTTGATATCATCTAACTTTTCAATTAAAGTACCATCATTAAATCTTGCAGGTGGTTGGGTTTCGTGTCTAGATTCTTTAATAGTTTTTTCAAAATTTGATTCAACTTCAAATTTTGAGTCAACTAAATTCTCTAATGATTCAAATTCAGGTTTAAATTTTAATTCTGGAAGTTCAGTTGCCTTGAAGTATCCATCAAATATAAATTCTGAAAATGAATAAGTAAAATTGTGTTTTTTTGAGGATGTTTTAAATAATAGACGGGTAATTTTTCGGACTGGAACTTCCATCATTGCTGAAAGTGTTGTATTATAAACTAATTGATAAATTTGGAAATCTAGTTGACTTAAAGGATATTTTTCTTTTGCTTGTTCAGGGCTAAGTTCTAAATCTGTTGGTCTAATGGCTTCGTGGGCATCTTGATCACCAGCAAATCCCTTAATTGATTTAGCTATATAATTTTGACCAAAATTTTTTGAAATAAAGTCGCGACCCTTTTCAAGAAATGTTTCACTAAGACGAGTTGAATCAGTTCTTGGATAGGAAATTAAACCATGATCGCCAAAACCTTCATAAAGTTTTTGTAGCGATAATGAAACAGAAGAAGACGAATATTGCGACATTTTTTTAAAAACAGTCGCTTGTTTTAAAGGTGAAATTTTAGGATCCTTTTTTTGGGAAATCTTAAATTCATCAAGAATTAAAAACGGATTAGTTCTAATTTCATCAGTGATTTCTGTAAGAGATTCTTGGGAAAAAATCCAGTCAGATTTTTTGGATTCATTTTCAGGATTATAATAATTAACCTCAAAAGAATTGCGTTTTTCATCTTTTAATAGTACAGAAAGATTAAAATAAACCTCGGGAATAAAAGCTTTAATTTCTTCTTCCCTTTCAACAACTAACTTTAGGCCAATAGATTGGACACGACCGGCAGCAGGAATTTTAGGTGCGTTTTGAATTTTAGTTTTTAGCAACGAAGAAAGACGAAAGCCAATAATTCGATCAAGCATTCGTCTAGTTTGCTGCGAATTTACCAAATTTTGATTGAGAAGACCTGGATTTTCAAGAGCAGAAATAATTGCTGGTTTTGTAATTTCGTTATATTTTATCCGTTGATATTTATCAGCAACATTAAGATATTCAACAAGTGAAGCTCCAATCGCCTCACCTTCGCGATCAGCATCGGTTGCTATAATGACTGTTTTAGCTTTTTTTGCTAATTTTTTTATTTCAGTTACTGTTTTTCTCTTAGTTTTATCAATTACATAAGAAGGAGTTCAGGTTTTTAAATTAATTCCAAGCCCAAATTCACCTGTTTTAGCCAAATTTGTAATGTGGCCAACACAAGATGTTACTGTATAAGATGAATCTAGATAAGATGAAATCGTATTGATTTTATTTGGAGATTCAACAATTATTAGCTTTTCCACGATTTAAGGACAATTTTAACTTTTTAATTCTTTTCTTTTTATTTCTTTAAGACGTGCAGATTTTCCAGAACGTTCCTTCATATAATATAATTTTGCACGACGAACTTTGTTTGAACGGACAACTTCAATTTTGTCAACAAGTGGAGAATGAAGTAAAAATGTTCTCTCAACACCAACGCCGTGGGAAATTTTACGAACTACAAAACTTGAGGATAGCCCATTTTTCTTAAATTTAATTACTAAACCTTCAAAAATTTGAATTCTACTTTTATTACCTTCTTGAATTTTAACGTGAACACGAACGTTATCACCTGGCTGAAAAGTTTGGAAATCACGTATTTGGGTTGCTTCAACAATTTCCATTAATCTTGTTTGCATGTCTTACTCCTTAAAAATTTTTTTATTGATTTATAAATTATAATAAAAAAAATTTATTTAACTATTTTTTTCTTTAAATTTTATATACTTTTCTCATAAATCAGGGCGTTTTTTTTGGGTATTAATTTCTCTTTGCTTTTGACGCCAGGATTCAATTTCTTTATGATTGCCTGAAATTAAAACTTCAGGAACTAATAACCCACGAAAATTTGCTGGTCGAGAATATTGGGGATAATCTAATAAAAAATTATTAAAAGTCTCATTATCTAAAGAATTTGGGTTTATTACGTTTGGCTGTAAACGCGAAATTGCATCTATTATTGCCATTGCTGCTATTTCGCCACCAGTTAAAACAAAATCACCTAAAGACAATTCAAAATCAATGAAATTATCAATAATTCTTTGATCAAAACCTTCATAATGACCACATAAAAGAGTTATTTCTGACTCTTTTGCTAGTTTTTTTGCAATATTTTGGTCAAATTTTTTACCTTGAGGGCTCAAGGCTATTTTTATGCCTCCAACCTTTTCAAGAGCATCAACAACTGGCTGAATTTGCAAAAGCAAGCCAGGACCACCGCCATAAACATAATCATCTACTTTTTGATGCTTATTTTGACTAAAATCGCGAAAATTAATAATATTAACAGATATATCTCCTCTCTGAATTGCCTTTCCAATGATTGATTCAGAAGTAAAGGCTTCAAAATAGCGGGGAAACAATGTTAAAACATTAATTTTCATCTTTTAAGTTTTGAAAGAACTTTATGCTGAGTGTTTTTGTTCTAAAAAAGTTTCAAAAATACCTTTTTTAGAAAAAATAGTTCGCACAGTGTTTGTTGTTTGAGCGCCTATATGTAATCAACGATATGTTTTTTCTAAATTAACCCTTGCAACTTTTTTTTGAGGATCATAAAATCCAAGTGATTCAATAAAACGACCATCACGAGGTGCGCGCGCATCTGCGACAACTATTTTATAAATTGGATTAAATTTAGAGCCCATTCTTTGAAGACGAATTTTTACCATTTTAGTTCCTTTACTAGCTTTTTGGGTTATTTTCCTTAAGCAATTAAATAATTATATCATAAAATAATAAAAAACAAATTTTTAAATAATTTTTGAGCATGAAAAATCTAAAAAAATTAGGAAACACAGTTAATTTTATTGTTTCTTGAAATATCTCAATATATTGTCTAAGAAACGCGGTTCTAATTTTTTTAACAGCCAATTGTTGCCTATAATATAATGATAAATTTTGTTTTTTTATCATTTTTATATTTTCTAAAACAATGGAACTTTTTTCAAACCTTTTCATTATAGGATTGATGAGACTAGTTGTGCCAAAATCTTTATTGATAAAATTATTTAAATCTAAATTGTTTCATAAATTTGCAAATTAAAATTGAATAAGGATAGTTTACCATAAATTCTAAATTTTTTAAATTTTAACACAAAATTTTAACTTAAAAAGCAAAATTATGGAATATTTAAACTACCTTTTTTAGTTGAAACACTAGCAAAATCAATTTATGAATAAAACAACAAAAAGCATAAAAAAATACAACTACTATTTAAACTCAATGTAAATAGAGAACTCGTTTTTATTTACAGCGAGCCTAAAAAAACATATGAAGTTTTGAAAGAACAATAATTAAAAGCCATAAATTTATAGATTTCTAAACGGTTAAATTTAAGGCATTCCACCATATTTAAAAATATAATGGATAATTCGCACTATCTGATTTTTTTATCGCAAAAAACATAACCAATTCCCCCTTAATTCAATATCAAAATTTATTAATTTATTCTTAGTGAGGCTTATTATAACATAATTTTATTTCAGACCAAACATTTTTTTTTTTTTTTTTACAAAAGGTTAATTTTAAAATAATAAAAATTAAGGTTTTAGCCAAAAAACACGGATTTACGGGTATTTTTTCATATTTATATTCACTAAAAAGTGAATTTTTGCCATCAAACTGGCAAACTCAGGAATTTTGTTAATTATTTTTTTATGGTTAAATATTAACAAAAGGTCTGTGATAATTTCAAGACGGTAAATTTCCTATTAAATAAAATTTAGTCGCTCAATGAAATTAAAAATTCGGAAAAATATTGCAAAAATTTTAAATTGTGCTATAATTATTTTGCATTTTTAAATTAACAGCATTAAATATTATTAAAAAAAATTCAAAATTTGTCTAGATTTGTGAGTATCCTGCTGTTGGTGAAAACATTAGATTTTGAATTCATTTAGTAAATATTTAGTTTTCTCTTTTTAGTCTAAAAATGCAAATTAAATTAGTAAAAGGAGAAAAAATGTCACGCTATACAGGCCCAATTTTTAAAAAATCACGTCGTGTTGGCTTTTCTATTCTTGAAACTGGAAAAGAATTTGCAAAAGGTAAACAACGAAAATACGCACCAGGGCAACATGGTCAAAGACGTTCAAAACTTTCTGACTACGGTGTTCACCTTCGTGAAAAACAAAAAGTCCGTTTTATGTACGGTTTATCAGAAAAACAGTTTAGAAATACATATAAAAAAGCAACTAAAAAAACTGGTATTGCCGGAACTTTATTCTTACAGGCACTCGAATCTCGTCTTGATAATTCCGTATACCGCGCAGGTTTTGCCGAAACTCGTCGTCAAGCTCGTCAATTAGTTAGCCACGGTCATTTTTTGGTTAATGGAAAAAAAGTTAATATTCCATCATATCAATTAAGACAAGGTGATACATTTGAATTAACTAAATTAAAAAATGAAAAAATCCGTAAAAACGAGCAAATTTTAACAGCGTTAGAAACAAAAACAGCCGCACCTTGGCTTGAAGTGGATAAACAAAATTTCAAAGTTGTTTTTTCTCGTCGTCCGGAACGTTCTGAGTTAAATCAAGAAATTAAAGAATCACTAATTGTTGAGTTCTACAGTAAATAATCTAATATTCTATATTCAAAAATCCAAACCTTGATTAGTTTGGATTTTTTTTGTTAAAAATGGTATAATTTAACAAAGAAATAAGGGGGAAAAATGCCAAAAAAATTTGCTATATCCTCGGATCATGCTGGTTTTGAAAGAAAAAAAGAAATAATTCAATATCTTGAATCTTTAGGTCATCAAGTTACCGACCTAGGTCCATATAATGATGAGTCAAGTTCTTATGCAATTTATGGAAAAAAGTTAGCTAATTTTTTACTTGAAAACGAAAATCAGATTGGAATTGGAATTTGCGGAACTGGTCTTGGTATGTCTTATGCGCTAAATCGTTTTAAAGGAATTCGCGCGGCAAGAGTAACAAATGAAAATGATGCTTTTCTTGCCAAATTACATAATAATGCAAACGCATTAGCTCTTTCAGGTAGATTTAATTCCCTTGAAGAATCTAAAAAAATTATTGATAAATTTTTAGAAGCACAATACGAAGCTGGCCGACACCAATCTCGAATTGACGAATTGGACAAATAAAAATGCCTGAATTGCCAGAAGTTGTTACCGTTGTAAATGCCTTAAAAAACGAGATTATCGGTAAAAAAATAGTCAATGTTTTGGCTAAAGATGAGAGTTTTATAAAAGAAATTTCATTTGTTGAGTTTCAAAAAATATTGAAAAATTCAACTATAATTGATGTTCAAAATAGGGCTAAACATATTTTATTTTTTCTAGATAACCAAAAAGTTTTACTCTCACATTTGCGAATGAATGGGAAATATTTTACTTATAAGTATCCAAAATGAAATAAATTTGATTATATTTCCTTTATTTTTTCAGATAATTCGGTTTTAAATTATAATGATAGTCGAAAATTCGGGACTTTTTTTATTAGAGATTATTTTAATTTATTCAAAGTTAAACCCTTAGTCGATTTAGGACCGGAACCTTTTTATATAAATGTTGAGGATTTTTACCAAAAAATCAAAAAATCAACTCGCTCAATCAAATCGATTTTACTTGATCAGAAAATAATGAGTGGGTTAGGAAATATTTATGCTGATGAGGTTTGTTTTGCGGCTAAAATTTCTCCAGACAAAATTGCTAACCAAATAACCTTAGAACAGGCCAAAATAATCGTTGAAAAGAGCAAGGAAATTTTGCAAAAATCAATTGAATTAGGCGGTTCAAGTATAAATTCATATACTTCTTTGAATGCTAAAGAGGGTAAATTTCAAAATTTTTTAAAAGTACACACTAAAAAAAATTTACCTTGCACTAAATGCAATAAAAAAATTTTAAAAGTTGTTGTTGCTGGCAGAGGTACTTATTTTTGCCCAAATTGCCAAGTTGAATAAAAAAACCTATGAATTTATAGGTTTTTTTATTCAACTTTACTTTTTATTAGCTCTCAAAATTCTTCTTCAGAGATTCTTTTAACGCCTAATTTAATTGCTTTTTCTATTTTTGATCCGGTCGATTCCCCTGTTACCAAATAAGCGGTTTGTTTTGTTATTGATGTATGAAAATATGCGCCTGTTTGTTCGATAATTTTAACAAATTCGTGTCTTGGTTTGGATAATTTGCCCGAAATTGCAAACGATGTTCAACCAATTAATGACGGTGAAATAGTTGGATTTTTAAAATTAAAATTCACCTTTTCAAGACAGTCAAGTAGTTTTTGATTTTCCTCATTATTAAAATAATCAGTCAGTGAACTAATTATAACAGGGCCAAAATCATTTTGATTTTTTAGTATTTCAAAATCTAATTTTCTTAATTCAGAAATATTTTTGGCATATCTTGCAAGAATTTTAGCGGCTTTTATTCCAACATTTTTTATTCCTAAACCAAAAATTAACCTATGAAAATCGATGTTTTTTGCTTTTTCAATCTCATTAAGCAATTTAATTATTGACTTAATTTGCAAGGATGGAGCGCGTTTATTTTCTGAATTTATTTGACTAGGTTTAAATTCAGAATAAATTTTTTCAAGGTTATTTTTAAGGTCAAAAATGTCACAAATATTAGAAATAATTTTTTTATCTAATAGTGTTTGAATTCTTTTTTCGGCTAAGGTTTCAATATTTAAAGCGGCTTTTGATGAAAAGTGAACGATTTTTTGGAGAATTATGCCAGGACAATTTTTGTTTTGACAAAATTGATCAATTCCTGATTCACTATAAATTAGTTCAGACTGACATTTAGGACAGTTTTTTGCAATTGAAAAATTAGTTTTTTCATGTTGTTCAACACTTCCGATAATTTGCGGGATAATTTCGCCCGCTTTTTTAACAAAAACATCAGACATTAAATTTAATTTTAGATTTTCAATATAAGAATAATTAGGCAAAACAGCCGAAGAAATAAGGCTACCACCAAGATTTACGGGTTCAATTTTGGCATTATATGTAACTTTTCCGGTTCTGCCAATTGTGGGGAAAATTTCTAGTAGTTTAGTTTTTGCAACGTCATCTTCAAATTTAAAGGCAATAATACTATGAGGAAATTTTGATGTATAACCTAACTGATCATAGAGTAAAAACTCATTAATTTTGATAACAACGCCGTCAATATTGTAATTTAGTTGGTCTCTTTTTTGCTTAATTTGACCAATAAATTCAAAAACATCGTTTAAATTCTTACATTCTTTTTGAAAATCATTAGTCTTAAAACCTAATTTCTTTAGAAAAGAGATTGCCTCTGACTGTGTAAAAATTTTATGTTTTTCTGGTTCAACAAGTGTATAAAAAAACCCGCTTAAAAATGAAAAATCATCGCTGTTTGAATCTTTTTGGTTTTTTTTATATCGTCTAAGAATTCCACTTGCGGCATTACGAGGATTTTTAAACACATTTGTCTCAGTTTGTAAACTTTCAAATACAAAATTATCTATGTAAATTTCCCCTCTTATTTCAAGGTCGTCAAAATAATCAATTGTTTTAGGGATAAATTCATCTTTAATTTTAAGGACATTAACTAAAACATCTTCACCAAAAACGCCATCGCCACGAGTTAGTGCTTGAATAAGTTGGCCGTTTTTATAAATTAGTGAAAGTGAAATTCCATCAATTTTTGGCTCGACAAAAAAAGTTACATTTTCTAAAATTGCCATTGCTTTTTGGGCTCATTTTTCAAGTTCGGATTTTGTATGAGCCTTATTGAGCGATAACATCGGAACTGAGTGCTTAATTTTGACAAATTTTGACGTAATTTTGCTACCAACTTGTTGGCTTGGTGATGAATTAAGTTCATCTAAAGTAAAAAGATAGTAATATTTTTGCTCCAAATTTATTAATTCTCTCAGCTTTTTGTCGTAAATTAAATCATCAACAAGCGGATTTTGTAATTGATAGTAATGATGATTTCAAATTTCAATTTGCTTTCTTAGCTCAAGAATTTCATTGCGTATTTTAGAATTATTTTCCATGATTAAATTTTTTGATTAGTGTAGAGTCATCAAAGTGGCAAGCGTGAAATTGGAATAATATTCATTTCCATTAAAACAGTTAAAGTAATAAGACCAATAAAAATAAGGGCAAAAAGGTAATCAAGTTTGTTAAAAACTAGACGGCGATAACGGCTTCTTTTTGCATAAACATCATAACCACGGACGTCCATAGCATTCGAAAGATCTTCAGCCCGTGAAAAAGCAAGCACAAAAAGTGGAATTACTAAAGTTATTAATGATTTGACTTTATCCTTAATTTTTCCGTGTTTAAAATCAACGCCACGGGAAGATTGAGCTTTCATAATTCGGGTCGCCTCAAGTAACAAAGTCGGAATAAAACGAATCGCGATTGAAATAATCATTGCAATTATATGAGTTGGAATGAATAAAAGTTTTAAGGGCAAAATTAAATCTTCAATTGCACGGGTTAGTAAAAATGGTTTTGTTGAATAAGTTAAAATTGTAGTTGAAATTATCATTCCATAAATTCGAATCGCTAAAACTAGTGAGCGAATTATGCTAACAGTTCCAATTGAAAATTTTATACTTCCAAATAAAGCGGTTGGCTTGACTAAATATCAAGAAATAAAATGCGTTGTTTCTTCAGGATTTAGACCTAAAACTTTATATTTAGGCAATTCATTATCAGATGAAATGCCTAAAATTATATTAATATTTTGGTGATCAATAATAAATCCGTAAATTATTAACATAATTATGAAAATGATTATTGGCATTTTCATTAAAGTAAAAATTTGCTTAACTCTTTTTGTTGTTATATAGAAAAAAACAAGTGAGAGCAAAAGCAGAATTGAAATTGTCGCTAAATGGGTAGTGACAAAAAAAAGCACTGCAAAAAGAATGTTAAAAGCTATTTTTAGTCGGGGGTCCATTTTATGAATTATTGTGTTTCTTGGGACATATTTAGCAACACTAATTTGCATTTTTTTCCTTTTTTATTAATAGATTAATTTGACTAATTAATTCGTCAATTGACTTGACTTTGGAAATTGGATATCCTATTTTTGCTAATTTTTCACGGAAATTCAGCAAATTTGTAGGTAACATTTCATTTTCAATAAGAAATTGATTATTATCTAAAATAGGATATGTTTCGCCATCGTATATAATTTTACCATCTTTAAAAAAAATACAACGTTTTGTTCACTCTAAAACACTATCAAGATCATGAGTTGCTAAAATGATTGTTTTACCTTTTTTGTGAAGAGTGTCTAATATTTCAAGCATTTTTACTGAACCTTGAGGGTCGAGACCTGCCGTTGGTTCGTCAAAAAAAATTATATCCGGATCCATTGCTAAAATTCCGGCAATTGCAACTCTTCGTTTTTGGCCACCTGAAAGTTCAAAAGGCGATTTGTCTAAAAAAGTCTCATCAAGGCCGACTAGTTTTATCATTTCAGCTGCTTTTTTTTTGGCTTCTTCTTTGTTTACTCCCATTGAAACGGCACCAAAAATAATATCTTTTTCAATAGTTTGTTCAAAAAGTTGGTATTCAGCAAATTGAAAAACCACTCCAACTCTACGGCGAATTTGGTTTATAAATTTAAACTTTGATTTTAAAAATCTTGGTCTTTCAACAACTAATTTTTTTTCAGTTTTTGACTCTTGATCAAAATAAAAATACTCAACTTGACCTTTATCAGGGAGCAAAAGCGCATTCATATGTTGGATAAAAGTTGTTTTTCCTGAGCCAGTTTGACCTATTATTGCGATAAATTCACCTTGATTAATTTCAGCAGATACATTATCGAGTGCTCTTATTTCAATTGGTAATTTTTGGTCATAAATTTTTACAATGTTTTTTGCTTTAATTTTCATAATTGTTCCAGCAATTCATTTTCATCATAGGTCGGACTAATAAAATCAAGGTTTTTGGAAATTTTATAAATAAAAGGCGAGTCAATTTTGGCTTTTTCGATTATTTCCTCATTATTTAAAATTAATTTTGGATCACCTTTTGCAATAATTTGGCCTTTGGCAAACACAACAACTTCATCGGCCAAAATCGCTTCATTCATATTGTGCGTTATTGAAATCAAAGTTTTACTTTTATCTTTACGGAGGTCATCTAAAATTTTAACAACATCACTTTTTCCTTTCGGATCAAGCATTGAGGTTATTTCATCAAAAATTATTATTTGCGGATTTAGGGCTAAAACTGAAGCAATAGCGACTCTTTGCTTTTGACCACCAGATAAAAATTGCGGCTCACGCTCGAGATAAGATTGCATTTGTACTTTTTGTGCCAATTCTGCAATAATTTTGGGCATTTTTTTTGGATCTTCGTTAATATTTTCCAAACTAAAGGCAATATCGTCCTCAACTGTTGCCCCAACAAATTGATTATCTGGGTTCTGAAAAATAATGCCGATTTTCTTTCTAATTTTAGGTAAACTTTCTTTATTTAATAAAATTGAATCAACTTCAACTGTGCCTTTTTGCGGTCTAGCGATTCCGGAAATAATTTTAGAAAATGTCGACTTTCCTGATCCATTGTGGCCTAAAATTGCATAATATTTGCCTTTTTCAAAAGTTAGACTAACATCTTTGAGCACTAATTGGTTCATATCATTAGTGTAACTAAAGCAAACATTTGTAACTTTTATCATTTTTTTATTTTATTCCTTTTTGTTTGGATCAAAAATAGCAACAAAAGGTCAATTTCGATATTTTTCCTGATAATCAAGTCCATAACCAACAAGAAAAGCGTCGGGAACATCAAAGCCAAAATAATCTGGTTCAATATCAGTTTTTCTTTTTTCTCTTTTATAAAATAAAGTAATTATTTTTAGTGATTTTGGTTTTTTTAATTTTAAATGTTCACTAATTTTTGTTAAAGTTATACCTGAATCAAAAATATCATCAATTAAAATAACATCTTTATTTTCAATTTTTAGGTCAATATCGGTAATAACTTTCAATTCACCAGCTGATTGTGTACCACCAAAATAGGATTTGGCAATTATGCAATCCACCATTGAATCAACTTCGATTTGCTGAATTAAATCAGTAAGAAATATTAATGAACCTTTAAGAACAGCAACAAAAACAATTTCTTGTGAATTTTTATAATTTAAATTTATTCACTTTGCAATCTCATGAATTCTAGTTTTAATTTGTTTATTGTCAAACAAAATTTTTACAATATGTTTGTTAATCATTTTAACCCGTCTTTTTAAAATATTTTAATCTAAAATTTTACACTATTTTTAGAAAAATTTTCATATTTATTTGCTTTTAACTTCGGTTTTTCATCGCTTTTTAGCCTTAAAACCATTGTGAATTCACCTTTGGTAGAATTTTGAAGTTCAGCTAAAATTTTTAAAGGAGATCCAAAAAAATATTTTTGATGAATTTTTGTCATTTCCTTGATAAGAAAAATTTCAACTTTCTCGCCATAAAATTCATTAATTACTTCAAGAATATAAATTAATTTATATGGCGAAACATAAAAAATATAACTATAATTTAGTATAAAATGCTCAATTTGTTTAATTATTTGCTGCTTTTTTGAGTTAAAAAAACCCATAAAGACTAACGGTAAATCAAAACCAGAAAGAACAAAAGCGCCAACAAAAGCACATGCACCAGGCAAAAAATCAACTTCAACATTGTTTTCATGGGCTCATTTTATCAAAATTTGACCTGGATCACTAATTGAAGGAGTACCTGCATCGGACATTAGAATAATGTTGTTGTTAGTTAAAAATATGTCAGACTTTTTGGCGATAGTTGCTTTTTCATTAAATTTGTGATAGGAAATTAACTTTTTATCTTTAATTTCCAAAAAATTTAATATTTTTTTGGAAGTTCGGGTGTCCTCACACAAAATTAAATCAGCTGATTTTAGTGCTTGAATTGCACGCAGAGTTATATCTTGTAAATTTCCAATTGGAGTTGCTATAACAGTGATTTTTGCCATAATTTTAAGTTAAAATATTATTTAGGCGAACTAAAAAGCCCGATTTTTGAATATTAAAGTTTGCATTTGTTTCAAGTGATGAAAGAAATTTTTTAAATGTTTGATTAATACTCACCATTTTTTCAGAATTTAAATCAAAAGAATTCGTTTTTTTAGCATGTTTTTTGTTAGCACCGGAGTTGTTTAAAAAAAATTGTTTAAAATGAGCAACTATTATCTGAACAAAAATAAATGAGTTTTCTTTTGTTAAAACTTGATTTAAAAATAGTAAAAAATCAAATTTTGTTTTATTTAAATTATTTAGTAATGATTTTAATTTATCTAAATCCGAATCACTAATAGCCTTAATAGCTAAAGTTGCTTGATCAAAATTGGTGAAAATATTTGCATATATAGCATTATAAGGTGTTTTTTTTCATGTATCTAACTTTTTTTTAAGTTCATTTTTTCTATTTAAATCATTGAAAAAAAATATTTGACAACGAGAAACAATAGTCGGTATAATTAAATCAGAGGAAAAAGAAGTTAGTAAAAAATAAGTATTCAAAGGAGGATCTTCTAAAATTTTTAGAAATGAATTTAGTACAGAAATATGGGCATTTTCAATGTTTTTTATTAGGAAAATCTTTGAATTATCGCCATAAAGAGAGGAAAAATACAACTTGTTTACCTCTTCTAAAAATTCTGTTTTTGAAAGGCGATTATCTGAAAAATCATGTTGAAAAATTTGTGGTTTTTGACTAAATATCTCTAAAAAATCAGCTATTTTCTCATCTAGAAAATCTGAGTAACTCGATACAAGTAAAATTGCATGTGAAATTGTTTTAGTTTTTGACAAATTATCGAGAAAATGGCGCCAATTTGTCGTAATTTGCTTCATAATAGCTCTCAAAAAAATTAATTATATCTGCTAAAACATGATCATAATCGCCGTTACCGTCAATTTTAAAGAAATTTTTCCTTGTTTTTAATAAATATTCATATCCTTTAATAACTTGTCTATAAAAATCCTCGCCGCGATTTTCAAGTCGGTCTCGCTTTTCATTTCGATAAATGGCCATTCGCTCGCGTGATTTTGAAATTTTAACATCAAGGAAAATTGTAAAATCTGGAAAAGTGTTTTCAGAAATTAAACTATTTAAATTAAAAACTAAATCTGGGCTTAAATTATTTCCAAACCCTTGATATGCAATCGAAGAATCAATATAGCGATCACAAAGAACAATTTTTCCAGATTTTAAGGCTGGTCAAATTACTTGTTCAAGATGAATTCTTCTCGAAGTTGAAAATAAAAGCATCTCAACATACGGGCTAATTTGATTTTTTTTATTAAGTAAAAACTCACGGATTTGTTGTGCTTCTTGCGAATCTCTGCCGCTATATGGTTCAAAAGTTATAACAATTTCCTTTTCTGGAAATTTAATTCTTAAATACTTTGCAAACAAATTCATAACGGTTGATTTACCGCTTGCATCGATCCCTTCAAAACTTATAAACATATTATTTTTCCATTTCTTGCCGATTTTCCAGTGCTTGATTCAAGGTTATATTATCAATATAATCAATTGCAGCCCCAAAAGGAATACCAGTAGCTAGCCTAGTAATTTTTGCTGACGATAAAAACTTGTGTTTTGCAAGATAATTTGCAAAAATTCAGCCTTCCATTGTTGAAGAAAGTGCAATAATAATTTCACTTTCTTCATGAGCAAGGTCTGCCAGTTTTTTTATTTGCAAGTCATGATTTTCGAGCTTTTTAATATCATATTTGCCAAAAACAAAATACTTGCCATCATATTTTCCTAGTTTTTCAAATTTTGTGACCATTTCGGAATTTTCAACCACTAATATTTTAAAAGAACGCTGAAAATCAAGGCATATTTGGCAAACTGAATTAGCATTTAGATATCCGCATCTTTCACAATATTGAAGATTTCGTTTTAAATTATAAATTTGCTCGACAAATATCTCAATCTGACTAAGGGGCGTATCGATTAGAGAAAATAAAATATTAGTAGCCTGTTTTTTTGTGATTCCGGGAACTTTTCTTAATTGATCAACTAGTTTTTCAAAATTTTCATCTACCATGATTCAAAATTAATGTGATTGATTTGGAGCAATTTTCTCATTTTCTTCTCTAATTTTCAACAAAGCTTGATTTAATGTGATAGAAATTAAATCTTCTAGTGTTTCAATATCGTCTTTGTCAACTAAAAATGGAGCAATTTTTAACTTTTTTAACTCAAAACCTCCTGAAATAGTCAGCGAAATTCCTTGATTTTCAAAGTCAAAATCTGTTTTTTCTAACAAATCTTTTTTTACTTTATGATCTTTTTGCATTTTTTGTGCTTCTTTTAATAGTTTTTGAAGATTCATGTTTTTCCTTTCTCTTATTTAAGTAAATTATATAAACTATTTTAAAAAGTTTAAAAATTTTTATTCATCAAAGAATAGTTTTTCTAAATCTGCCTTAGAAATAGCGGGTTTATTTGGTTTTTCAAAAGGTTTTAGCAAAAATTTTTCACCGCGTGCTTTAATTTCATTTGCCCTTTTCTTTGTTTCTTCAACAAGATTATTACTTAAGGCAAGACCGTAGATTTCCTGGCCAAAAATAGTTTTTAATAATTCATTGACTCCATCGCTTTCTTTTTCCATTTTCTCAATTAATAATTCTTCATATTCTGGATTTTTAGTAATAAAACACACAAAATTAGATCCTAATGAAAGAATTTGTGCATGTTTTAATACTCCAACAGTATCTATGAATCCTAAAGTATACTGAAAATCTAACAAATTTTTGCTTCATTTTTTGCGTAAATCTAAATAAATTTCACGGTTTGTGTCATAAAATTTTTTTCCCAAAAGTATAAGATTTAGCGCCTCATCAACGGACAAATAATCATTTGGCAGATTCTTTTTTAAAAATTTATTTACGTATGAATTTCTGTCAAATGAAAAATTATCGTCTTTTTCTTCATTTTTATTAAAATATGATGTTTTATTATTTGTTTTTTGGCCTGAATCAATGAAATTATCATTTTTTTTGGCAGTATCATCAGTATTTTTATCATTAGAATTTAAAAAAGAGTTTGAAAAATCGATGTTTTCAGGCGAATTCAAATTTGAACTTTCAGTTTTATATAAAAAATTACTTTGATAACTAGCGCCCTCGGGATCCAACAAAGGATTAAAAGCATTGTCCCTGTTTTTAAAATTATCGCCTGTTTTAGAGCTTTTTTGAGTTTTTAAGATTTTTGTCTCTAAATTATTTTTGATTTTACGGTTAAAAATTGATTCCCAAGCCAAATCATCGCTACCATGCAAATCTAAATCGGCATCATCATCGTCATCAAGAATTGGATCATCATAATTAAATAAATTTTGGGTATTTGTTTTTTGGCTCAAATTATAATTTGAGCCAAAATTTTTATCACGGACAGTAACAAACTCTAATTTTTTTGGAGGTTTTTCCTCATTTTTGATATTTTTTTCGCTTTCTTCAGTGCCGATTTTTACCTCTTCTTTTGGTTTTTCAGCAAATTTGTCCGAATTTTCTAAAACAGATTGGCTTTTTTCTTGCAAGTTTTCCTTTTTAAAAGCAAGAATTTTCATGACAAAAATTTCAAGGCTTAAACTTTGAAACTTATCATGATTAATATCCTTTAAAGTTGAAAAGCCAATATCTAAAAATTTAAAAGCAAAATCATGGCTAATTTTTAAATTCGCCAAATCAGAAGTTGAATAAATTTCGATTAAGTCTTCTTCTTGAGTTTTTTCTCATATAATTCACTCTTTGACTAAATTTATTAATGACTCAATTAAAATTTGAAAATTTTTGCTTTGTAATAAAAGTTTATCTAGTAAATCAAAGGCTTTTTGGGACTGTGCCAAAAAAAGAACATTTATAAATTCAACAAGTTTTTCACTTGAAACTAGCCCAAAAAGTTCTTCGACACTTGTTTTACTCAAAAAGTTGTTACCAAAAATTACCGCCTGCTCAAGAATTGAAATTGCATCCCGCAGACTATTGTGGCTTAATAAACACACGGATTTTAGGGCATCTTCTTCATATTTTACGCCTTCATATTCTAAAATTTGTGAAAGTCGTTGTGAAATTTGCTCTTTGTTTAGGCCAAGAAAATTATATCTCTGCACTCTCGAGAGAATTGTCAAAGGGATTTTATGAACTTCAGTTGTTGCTAAAATGAAAATAATATGACTTGGCGGTTCTTCCAGAGTTTTTAAAAAAGCGTTAAAAGCTGAAGTTGAAAGCATATGAACCTCATCTAAAATATAAATTTTATATGGGCTAACCTGAGGTAAATTAATAGAGTTTTCAACAATCTCACGGATTTCTTTAACACCATTGTGCGAAGCAGCATCCATTTCAACTATATCAATAGAGTTATTTATATTTTTAAGACAATTTTGACACGGGTCAATCGGATTTTGCTCTTTGTGAGTGCAATTTATCGCGTTTGCAAATATTTTTGCAAGCGAAGTTTTTCCAGTGCCTCGTGGTCCTGAAAAAAGATAAGCGTGAAAAAACTTTTTTGATTTAACGATATTTTTTAAACTTTCAACTAAATATTGTTGGCCAACAACATCAGCAAATTTAGTAGGTCGATATTTTCGATATCAAGCTACATATTCATTTGTATTTTTCATATTTCTCCAAGATTTTCAAAAAAAATCCTTTAAAATTTTTAAATTTAATATTTAAAAATAAAAGTATACTTAAATAGTTTATAATTATAAATTATAATAAAATAAAATTAAAAATAGACTTTATATAATTTAAGGATTTTTAGATGTCAGTCGCATTCAGCAAGGAACAAAATTCAGCTCAAAAGAAATGTCCTATAAACGAAAGATTTGTATTTAATTTTCGAATTTTAAGTTATTCCTTTCGGAAATTAGAAATTTCAGTTGAAGGTCTTAATAGAACAATCGATTATGATTCAGAATATTTTTTTTCGTTTGTTGAAAATTTAATCTTCTTTTTATCAAAAAACAAATATGCGCTCCGTTGAGATTATGAAAAAATAACACTTTTTAATTTAGAAAATTTACAATTAGCAGAAAATCTTGATGATTTTAAATCAAAATTCAAATTAATTACAACTTTTGATTTAGAACATAACTAAAATATGGAGGAAACATGAAGATTTATACTACTAAAAAAACAAGCCCATTTTACACATTAGTTTGCGAAGAAATGATTCTAAAAGATGACCAGAATCAGGATGATATTTTATATTTCTACCAACATAATAATGCAATAATTATCGGAAAAAATCAAAATATTTACGAGGAAATTAAGCTTGAAGAAGTTGAAAAACAAAGAATTGAAATTTATCGTCGACTTTCTGGGGGCGGTGCTGTTTATCACGATTTAGGAAACATTAATTTTTCATTTATAACTAAAAAACAGAATCACAGTTATCAAAAATTCTTGACACCAATTATAGAATTTTTTAAATCTTTTGGTTTAGATGCTGAATTCAAAGGTAGAAATGATCTAATAGTTAATGGGGCTAAAGTTTCGGGCAATGCTCAAATAATTTACAAAGATAGAATTGTTCACCATGGAACAATTCTATTTAATGCTAATTTGGCAAAATTAGGCCAAGTATTAAAGCCAAATCGATTAAAAATTGAGTCCAAAGGAATAAAATCTATACGTCAACGGGTAACAAATATTTTGCATGAAATTGAAGAACAAATCGAAGATTCTGAGTTTATTTCAAGACTAATCACATTTTTTGAAAATAAATATCAAACAAAAGCACAAGATGTTGAAACTTATTTTCAAGATGGGAGAATATCTCAAAAAGATTTTCAAGAAGTTCAAGACCTAAGACGATCTAGAGAATGAGTTTTTGGTTCAAATCCTTATTTTAGCTATGAAAATATAGCCCGAACTAGTGGCGGGGTTTTAAAAGTGCTTGCAAATATTGAGAAAAATCACATTGTTAAAATAAAATTTGAAGGTGATTTCTTATCTCAAAGATCAATTGAGGAAATTCAAGAAATTTTAGAAAATAAGGAATTTACTAGATCAATTCTAGAATCAGAGCTTCTTCAAATTACAAATCTTGATGAATATTTTGGCGCAATTCCTCTTAATGAAATTTTGGATACAATTTTTGGAAGTTAATTATTAATGATGGTTCATTCAAAAATTACTGTTGAAAATGAGGATATTTTTTATTTTTTAGAAGAAACTGGAAAGCAAAAAGTATTATTTTTACACGGTTTTAATTCAAGTCATAATTTCATTTTTCAACTTAAAAAGAAACAAAATCGTAACTATGACATTGTTTCATTTGATTTTCCCGGTTGTGGTCAAAGCACTAATAATAATGAAATTAATGTTAAAAATTACCAAAAAATTGCGGCTAGTTTCATTAAAAAGCTCAATCTAAATATCCAAATTGTAATCGGTCACTCACTTGGCGGAGCTATTGCTCTGTATATTTTAAATGAAAATTTGGCAAAAAAAGCGATTTTAGTTGCTCCACTCAATCCTTTTATTTTAGAGAAAAATTCGCAAAGTGAAGCTGAAAAATTAGCAAATTGACTCTTGCCTCAAGACATTGAGTCTGCAAAAGATAGTCTTGAACATTTAGTTTTTACTGATAATTTTAGTTATAAGAAAAATTTAGCAAAAAATGCTATTAATTTTCTTGAAAATGTCACAAAAAAAAGAGAAATTTTTAAAAAGATTGTTTTTGATGAAATCTTTAATTTAGAATGGCTTAAAACCGAATTGTTGCCACTTTACCAACAAAATAATAATTATTTTTTAATTGCTGGTGTTGAAGATCATTTTGTGCCATTAGAAAGTCTTCAAAAAGTTTGTTCAAATTTTAATAAAAATCTTATAAAATTTGAACAAACTGGTCATGCAGTTTTTTTCGAAAGAAGTGATGAAATTAATACTGAAATTGAAAAAATTCTAGAAATTTAAGCCTGTAATCCGGCTCTTATTTTTTCAGCAATTTCTTTTGCTGAGCTTCCCTATTTGTTGGCAGAAATTCACTTTTTAGTGAATATAAATACGAAAAATAACGGTAAATCCGTGTTTTTTGACCTAAAATCTTAATTTTTATTATTTTAAAATTAATCTTCTCCAAAAAAAAAAAAAAAATGCTTTGCCCAAGAAAAAAATATGTTATAATAAATCCTACTTAAGAATAATTAATAAATTTTGATATTGAATTAAGGGGGACTTAGTTATGTTTTTTGTCTAAAAAAATCAGACACTGCGAATTATCCATTATATTTTTAAATATGATGGAATGCCTTAAATTTACCCGTTTAGAAATCTACAAATTTGTGGCTTTTAATTGTTGTTCTTTCAAAACTTCACATGTTTTTTTAGGCTCAATTTAAATAAAAATGAGTTTTTTATTTGCATTGAGTTTAAATAGTAGTTGTATTTTTTATGATTTTTGTTATTTTATCCATAAATTGATTTTGCCAGTGTTTTAAAATAGGTAATTAACTTTTGCGAAAAAAGTTAAGAAAGTGCCCAAAATAATAAACTAGGACACTTTCTTAAGATTATCTCATCAAACTGGAAAATTCTAGAAATTTAAGCTTGAAATCCGTCTCTTATTTTTTCAGCAATTTCTTTTGAAGCTAATTTTTCAATGACTTTAAATGCAAATTCAGCTGAAGATGAGGCATTTCTAGCTGAAATATAATTTCGATCAACTGTAACTAAATCGTTTTTTCTTGTTGGTGTGTTTGAATTTGTTTCATCAGGGTATGAACTAAATTCATAATTTGGGGCTAAATTACGCTCAAAAATAGCATTTGGCGCATCACAAATTGCAAAAATATCCTTGTTTTGTGCAAAAAATTCACTAATTAATTTGAGTGCTGGCTCACAAGTTCGAAGATGTTGTGCCGCAACTCCGCCTGGTATAAAAATTGCATCAAATTCATTAGATTTTCAATTGCTTTTGGCTTCAATTTGAACAACCCCGAATTGCCCTGTTACAATTTTGTTTTCAGGGTTATAAAATTCAATTTTATCGTATAAATTGGCCTTTTTTATTAACGAAACAAAAGTTGTAAACTCTATATCCTGAAATTTATCAAGCAAAACTACCAATAATTTTTTCATTATTACTCCTCATTAAATAAAATAAAATAAAATTGTACCATAAATTTTTATGGCACAATTTTATTCGTTAAAAATTTATATATAAAATCTAATTAAAATAAGGTTTTAAAACTTCTGGAACTGTTCAACTACCATCAGGGTTTTGATTTTGCTCGAGTAAAATCGCGACAATTCTATCAATTGCAAGCCCAGATCCGTTAATTGTGTGTGCATAAATGTTATTTTTTTCATCACGATAGCGAATTTTTGCTCTTCTAGCTTGAAAATCGCCACAATAACTAATTGATGAAACTTCACGATATGTCTGTTCTGATGGAAGTCATGCTTCTAAATCAATAGTTTTTTTACTTGAAAATCCAAGATCACCAGTACACAAAAGCACAGCACGATAAGGAATGTTTAGTAATTTCAAAATTTTAGCAGCATCTTGAACAACATTGTCAAATTCTTTTATTCCATTAACTTCATTTGTTATTTTAACAAGTTCAACTTTATGAAATTCATGAAGTCGAATCAAACCTCTTGTGTCTTTACCACCACTTCCAGCCTCGGAACGATAACATTTACTATAGCCAACAAGCGAAATTGGTTTTTCTAGGTCAATAATTTCGTCTTGGTAATAATTTGTCAAAGGAACTTCGGCTGTCGGAATTAATCAAAGATCAGAATTTTTTAAAGAATACAAATCTTCTGAAAATTTCGGAAGTTGACCTGTTCCATATAGCGAATTTTCGAGAACTAAAGTATTTGGAATAATTTCCTCATAACCTGAATTTACATGAGTATCGATCATAAAATTTATCAAAGCTCGAACTAATTTTGCGGCTAAATTTTTATAAATTACAAAGCGATTTCCTGAAATTTTTACAGCTCGTTTAAAATCTAAAATGTCTTTAGATTTGCCAAATTCATAGTGAGGTTTGATTTTAGGATCGATTTTTTTTGGTTTTCCTCAGTGATAAATTACTTGATTATCAAGTTCAGAATTTCCAAAAGGAACTGAATCATCAGGAAGATTTGGCACTTCAAGAATTTTTTGACTAACTCAGTTATCAAGTTTTTGTCACTCTGTTTCTAAATTTGCAAGTTTATCTTTAATTTGACTTACTTGGTTTTTCAAATCTTCAGAGTCTTTATTTTCACGGACAAAAAGGCCAATTTGTTTGCTAGTTTTATTTTTTTGCGCTAATAATTCATCAATTTCCTGACGCAAAAAGTTACGTTTTTGGGCTTTTTCATATAAGTCTGCAATTATAGAAATATCAAAACCACGGTCTGATAATTTTTTTTCAACAAAAGCTTTATTGTTTAAAATTAAACGAATATCCATATTTTAAATTAAATTATTTTTTTAGATTATAAAAAACATCTCTTCCAGTATATTCACTTTTTGAATATGTGTCTAAAAATTCTTCAATTACTAGAAGTCGATTATATTTGGCAATTCGGTCAGTTCTTGAAAGTGATCCTGTTTTGATTTGACCAGATGAAACTGCGATTGCAAGATCAGAAATTGTAGTATCTTCAGATTCACCAGAACGGTGTGAAATAACGGCAGTTAGTCCTGATTTTTGAGCAAGTTGAATTGCATCAAGTGTTTCAGTTAGAGTTCCAATTTGATTTAATTTAATTAAAATGGAATTAATTGCCTTTGTTTTGATAGCTTCTTTTAAAATTTGTACATTTGTAACAGTTAAATCATCACCGACAATTTGGTGTGTTTGTCCAAATCTTTTGGTAAAAGCAATAAAGCCATCTCAATCTGATTCAGCAAAACCATCTTCGACTGAAATTATTGGATATTTATCAAAAAGTTGTCCGTAATAATCAAGCAATTCTTCTGATGTAAATTCATATTTTTGGTGATTTTCTTGATCAGTAGAAGCTGCTTTTAATTTTTTAAAGACATATTTTTGGCCATCATAAAATTCACTAGCAGCAGCATCAATTGAAATTGCAATAGCATTTTCACCATCAACAGCCGGATTAAATCCTGCTTCCTTGATTGCTTCAACTAAAAAATCAAGTGCATGTTCGTGAGAAGTTAAATTAGGAGCAAATCCACCTTCATCACCAACTTGAGTTCCAAATCCTGATTTTTTAAGAAGTTTGGCTAAAGTGTGAAATACTTTATTTGATGCCTGCAAAGCTTTTCTAAATGTTGAAAAACCGAGTGGCATAATCATAAACTCTTGAAAATCAAGTGTATTTGAAGCATGCTCACCTCCGTTTATCACATTAAGCATTGGAACTGGCATTAAAGTTGGGTTTGGACCACCTAAATAACGAAAAAGCGGAAGTCTCAACTCACTTGCGGCTGCTTTTGCAACTGCTAAAGAAACACCTAAAATAGCATTTGCACCAAGTCTTTCTTTATTTGGAGTTCCGTCTAAATCGATCATTTTTTGATCAATTAGTCTTTGGTTTTTAACACAAAGTCCAATAATTTCAGGACCAATAATATTATTTACATTATTAACTGCGGTCATTACACCTTTTTGACCAAATCAGTTATAAGCATACTCTGTATTTGAATCACGTAATTCAAGCGCTTCTCTTGATCCAGTTGAAGCTCCTGATGGAACAATTGCAGACCCAAAACCGCCAGCTTGGGTGTGAACCTCAACTTGAATTGTAGGATTTCCCCGTGAATCAAGAATTTCTCTTGCAAAAATTCTTGTAATTTTTGACATAAAACACCTCGAATTTGTTATTTATAGTTTAAATTTATTGAATGTATTATTATGCTAAGTAAAGATCAAAAATAATAACATGCTAAAAATTATATCATAAACTATGAATTTAGCAAATTCTTAAATAGTAATTTTTACTTGTTATTTTAGTGTTAATTTAGTAACTTTTGGATTTTTGTTTTATTGGGTTTTTGAGCAAGAAAAGTTCCTACAACAATTACATCAGCCCCTGTTTCAAAGACTTTTTTTGCGTTGTAATCCTTAATTCCACCGTCAACCTGGATTAAAATGTTGTAATTTGACTCACGAATTATTTTTGATAAGTTGCTAATTTTTTGGTATGTTTCTTGGATAAAATCCTGCCCGCCTTTTCCAGGTTCAACTGACATTACCAAAATCAGATCAATTTTGGGTAATAAGTCTAAAATTTCTTCAATTTTTGTAGAAGGTTTTATCGCAAGTCCTATTTTAATTTTTTCAGAATATTTTAAAATTATCCTATGAATTTCGTCATAATTTTTACTTTCAAAATGAATTGTCACAAAATCAACATAGCCAATTAGTTCTTCAATTTGATTTTCAGGATCACTCGACATTAAATGAGCATCAGAAATAAATTTTTTGGATTTAGTCACAATTTTTTTAATTTCTGAAAGAGAAATTGCTGTATTTTCAACAAATTTTCCATCCATAAAATCAAAATGAAATCATTTTATTCCAAGATTCAAAAAAGTTCTAACTAATTTTAGACGGTTATTTTTACTAACATTCAAAAGTGAGGGGCTAATAATCTTTTTTTTCATATTTTTCTAAAAGATAGAGATAATTTTTATACCTAGTTTCTGAAATTATGCCGTGTTTTACAGCATTTTTTACTGCACAGTTTTCTATTGGCTCATGAAAATGAAAGCATGTTCTAAATTTGCATTTAGGCAAAAACTGGCGAAAAATTTCAAACGAACTTTTAATTTGATCTTTGGGAATTTCATCATAATGAAAGCTAGAAAATCCAGGCGTATCTACTATCTGAAAGTCTCCTTTTCTTATAATTTGAACAACTCGCGTTGTGTGTTTTCCGCGATTTAATGAAAAAGAAATTTGCTGAACCTGAAATTGTGTGCCAAACAAATTATTGATAAAACTTGTTTTTCCAACTCCGCTTTGGCCGATAACAAAATTAAGTTTATTTTTAATTTTTTCTTGCAAATCGCTAGGAATTTTTTTTTCATTATTATTAATAAAAAAAATAGAATATCCCATTTTTTGATAATCAAGCAACAAATTTTTATAATCTGGTTCAAGATCAACTTTGGTAACTATCAAAATTGGACTAATATTTTTAAATTCAATCATTAACAAAAAAGTGTCAAGTAATAAAGGCGAAAAATTTGGTTCCTTGAGGGAAACAAAAATAAGTGCCTGGTCTATATTAGCGACTTTTGGACGATTTAGTCAGTTTTTTCTTGGAAAAATTTCTTTAATAAATCCACTAGGATCAAACTCAACAAAATCTCCAACTAAAGGAGATATTTGTTTTTGCCTAAGTGATCCAGATCCTCTCAAAAGTGGATAGAGTTTTTGGGTTGATGGTTCAAAAACATCATAAAAACCCGCTATAACTCTAACAATTTGTCCCTTCATCTACAGCTCTTTTATTTCTGTTGTTATAATTTTTTCAATTTCATCGACACATTGTTTTAAATTGTCATTTACAACTTGAAATTTGAATAAATCCTTAATTTTAATTTCAGATTCAGCCTTTTTAAGTCGAAGATCGATTTGGCTTGATGTCTCTGTGAGTCTATTTTCAATTCTTTTTTTCAGAACTTCAAGCGAGGGGGGTAAAATAAAAATAGTTAAAATTTTATCTAATTGGTTATTTTTCTTATAGTTTTCAATAATATTTTTAGCGCCATTTGTGTCAATTTCTAGTAACGGAATGAAATTTTGATCTTGAATATATTGAATTTGTGACTCTAGAGTTCCATAATAGTTATCAAGATGACAACTTCACTCAATAAATTCATTATTTTTGATTTTTTCTTTAAAAGTTGCATGGTCTAAAAAAAAATAACTCACTCCGTCAATTTCATTAACGCGTTTTGGCCTGGTTGTTGCCGAAATTGCAAGTTTTATAGGCAATTTGTTATTTTTTAATAAAATCGACTCAATCGTCCCTTTGCCAACACCTGAAGGACCAGAAATTACAATTAGTTTATTCATCTTTTGCTTCATTATCAAATCTTAGGAAAAAAACAGTATTTTTAGCGTATTTTTTTGTTTTTTCAATTGAAAAAAAATTGGGAATTAATTTAGAACCTAAATTAGTTTTGTAAATTATAATTCCAGATTCTTCTAATAAATTATTTCTTGCAATTTTTAAAAAACATTTTTTGGTAATTTCTTCTTCAGCATGTGGCGGATCTAAAAAAATAAAGTCAAACTTTTGTCCAATAAGATCGTTAAGCAAAAATATTGCGTTTTTATTAAATATTTCGTATTTTTTTACGTTATATTTTTTACAAAAATCAACAATATTTTTGTATGCCTGCTGATTTAATTCTGAAGCTACAACTTTTTTTGCACCACGTGAAGCTGCTTCAAGACCGATTGCGCCTGTTCCAGCAAACAAATCTAAAACTTTTGAATTTGGAATTTCAAATTGTAACTGTGAAAAAATCGACTCACGACAACGATCAGACATAGGCCTAACTACTGAAAATTCAGGATTTTTTATTACAGCTCGCCTATAATTACCAGAAATTATTCTAATCATAAATATTTATAAAATTATACCAAAAAATTAAAAAATAATATATGAATTTTTTTTTAAAAACATCTTTAAAATTTCAAAAATAGAATAAACATGGTCAAAATTGATTTTTTCCAAATATTCATCAAGGGAAAAATTGGCTCAATACAAAATTTCCAATTCCTTAACATTAAATCTAAAAAAAGGTTTTAAAGTGCGATGATAAACACATTCCATTCCGCCATAAAAATCAAAATTTACAAGCCTTTTATTGGTTTTGCAAACTTTACAACTAGTTAAATTGCCGATTCAACCGTTAATTTTAATTCAGTTGATAATTACATATACTATTATTGCATTTACATTTTTGTCGTTTATTTTGGAAAATGCACTTTGAAAAATATCAAAAATTTTAGAATCATAGTTTTTTTCATCACTAAATTGATAAATGACTTTTCAAAACTTATAAATATTTTCGTTAGTTAAATCCAACCGAACAAGGCATTCACCCTTTTTTAGTTTGGATAATTTATTAGGATTTTTGGCCAAAAAAATCTCAAACTCACCAAGGCAGCCGGGATTTAATATATAAATATTTTTACTAGTTGGGCGACGTACGCCAAGGGCAACCATCTTAAGAATCCCAAAATTTGTTACTAATTTAACTATTAAATCAAAGTCCCTAAAGTTAAATCTCTCGACAACTATCCCTTTAATGATTTTTTCAGCCATTTTTTCATTAAAACTTATTTATGGTATTTAGGTTTAAAGATCTAAATTTAGTTAATTCTATTAAGATGAAATTTATTTTAAGGTAAAAAATTAATTTCTAAAATATTTTAGTTATAAAATATAATTATACCACAAATTAATTTTTTTTGATTGATTTGTCATTTTTTTTATTACATTTTTTTGATAATGCTTAAAATTGTTAATTACATAAATGGTTTAGCTTAAAATTTAGCCATCTTTATGCTATAATTTGGTTAACAAAACTTAATAAAAATCTTTAAGATTTGAATTTAAGTTTGTAAAAAGCGAAATGGTTGGTTTATGAAAAAACTTAGTAAACTTATTTTTTCTAATCTGTTTTTAGGGTCTTTATCAATAATTTTATTTTCAGCATGCAATGTAAATAGCGATAAATTGGGCTCTAAAGAACAAATTAGTCCGAAAGTTCATGCAAAAATTGAAAACCAACAACAAACCAGTCTTGATGACGTGGATTGGAAAAACATTAACTTTGAATATGACAGCAAAAAATACAATTTGCAAAAATTGAATTTAAATAAAAATTTTGAACAAAATTTGCTAACAGTTAGCGTTTTGCTCGTTGATAATGAAAAGCAACTTTCAATACCAAAAGAGTTTGTTTTTACTTCGTTTTTAAAAGTAAAAGACAAGATACAAGAACAAAATTTAGATAAACCTGAAAAACCAATTAAAGAAGAACCAAAAAAAGTTGAAAAAATCACTAATCCTCAACCTAATATTTCTAAGATTAAAAGAGAGAGAATTTTAAAACCACCTAGCGCTAGTAAACCTGAAATCACAAGAATTATTAGACCTCAAGAAAAACCAAAATCACAAATTATAAATAATCCTAGCCCAACAATCAATAATGTTCCAATTAATAATTCGCCTATTAATAAAATAAACACAAACCAATTTCAAAGCGTAAATTACAATACAAAAGCTTATAATCCACTTTTTGAAGCAACTCCAAAGTTAAAATATACAAATAGAATTTACAGCGAATCACAAAATCCTGAATATTTTAAAGATGATCATTATTTTGACCAAGATTTTTTACTAAATCATTCAGTGATGCAAATTATTCAAAATACACCAAAATATCAAACTGGAGTGCATAATTTATACACTTTTTTGTACAATGGTGATAATAATCAGCCAATTAATTTTCTTGATCCAAACGATCCAAATAGAAGTAAAAGATTCTGAGAGTTAGCAAAAAATGTCGGTCATTACGGCGATTTTGGTAAAAACAATGATGAAAAATTGATGTTTTATAATCGTGGAATTTCCTATAATGGAATGGCTGAACAAGTATATCTTCCAAAGTTTTCTGAGGCTCAATCTTCTGGGGCTTCAAGTAATTCTGAAAATCTGACAGAAATTGTAAAGAAAAATCCTTTTGGTTTTTTGCCATCTAATTTAAGTCAGTTATTTTATTACATGAAAATCGAAGAAATTGGCAAAATTTTTAAAATTTCCAATTTAAAAAAAGTTAGCGCTAATTTTGATGACAAAAAAGGTGAAATTAGTATTTTGTTTGAAAGTGGCGATGGCAAAAAACAAATTTGAAAATCAAGCTCAGCTAATTCTAATTTAAAAAAAGATATTGACTATGAAAAGTTCATTTATGATCGATCATTTAGTCTTGGAATTTACGGATTTAAATATTTTCAAAATCCTTATATTTGAAATGACTATGGCACTCATCCTTTTAAAGAATACGGTACTGCCTGAGTTTTAGATAGAATAACAAATAATGATGATAATTCTGATAGTTATGAACTTTTAGTTGGAACAAACATCCATGTTTGAAATATGGCACAAATTTTTGACAAAAGCATGTATTTTTTTGATGTAGATAGCCAAAATGAAAAATCAAAAAAATGGAATGCTGGCTTTGTTGACCAAAACTATAAATTCATTTCTGAGCAAGATATAAAAAATGCCAATAAATCAAGACCTTTTTTTACCGCAGCTCGTTCAGGTAATTTAATTTCTGACAATAAATACGAAAATACATACGAAAAAATTAAAGAATACCCAGTTTTTGATGCCTATGATAGCTATTTAAGCGCTCCATATTACACTCCGCGCTACAAAGTTGACGGAATAATGGGCCATGATGTCGATGTTGGCTATAAATATTTAGATAATTATAATGAAGCTACTCGAGTTGGAACAACCAAAAACGGCGGTTCAGACTTTGTTATTCTACGACTTAAAATTAAAAAAACTGATTTAGGACATATTTTACCTGAATTAAAAAAAGTTATTGATTCTGGTAATGAAAAAGATTGACATATTGGTCTAGGTCGCAATGAAAAATTTAGCCCAATAAAAACACAATTTTATGGCGGATATCCAGTTGCTACTAAAGACAATGAAAATGGTGATTGAGATAAAGGCGTAAATTTTAAATCTAATAAATCAACAGGCGGAATAATTAACACCCGATCACGTGTAATTAATGATAGTCTTTTTCATAGCCTTTGAGTTCCTTATAATGATGCTGAAAATAAAGACTGAAATGGTAAACATGAAAAGTGAAAAAACTACCAAAAACCATTTCTTGACAATTTAAAGCACGGAATGCTAAAAAGGGTTTTAAATCAGCATTCAAATTTGTATACAAAAGTAAATCCTAAAAATAAATTAGACGCTCTTGGTCCTGGATCTTCAGGATCGATGGCTATTGATTCAAGTTTTAATTTAATTGGTATAAATTATTCCTATTCAACTGACTCAGAAAGCAACACTTTTTCAAATGCAATTTCATTAATGGAGGGTCAGTCTACTTATCTTAATGGATTTAATGGCAATATTCGCGAGGATTTTAAGAAAAAATTACAAAAAGATGGCTTATATACAGTCAAGATTAATCCAAAATCCTAAAAATTATCTTAACTAATTTTTTGGTTTAGCAGTTTTTGGCGGCTTTTTTAGATATTTTATTTTGAATTTTTTGGAAAAATTTGCGAAGTGTTGGATCAAGATTCCCTAGTATTTTGAGCAAAAACTATTAAAAAATGTAAAATTTGTGTTCTTTTTATTTCGTAAAACCTTAAGTTTTTATTATAAATTTGGTTATTTTGAACCAAATAAAAGTTGATATATTGATTTTATTAATATAATGAAGCTATAAAGCCAAATTTTTTCAGCATTTCCTAGCAAAATTTGATAATTAGGTTTAAAATTCTTATTTTTAACCTTAAATGAGGTTAGATGATTTGATCAAATTTTTGATAAATTTTCATTATTGTAATAAAATTGTTTTGTTAATTAAGGTCTTTGCATTTTTGCTCATTTTGCTTAAAATAACGCTTTTTTTAAAATTTTAATAAAAAAGTACTATTTTTTATATTTTAAATAGATTTTTAAAAAATAATTTTAAAAATGGTATAATTATTAAATTAAACTTTATTTTGGAGAAAACATGGAAAATAACAAGAAAAAACTTGATCATTTGAACGAATTACAATACAAAGTTACCCAAGAAAATTTTACAGAACCACCTTTCGATAATCTTTATAACAATAATTATGAAGAAGGTGTTTATGTTGATATTATCGACGGAACTCCGCTTTTTTTATCTTCAACTAAGTATAATTCAGGATCTGGTTGACCGTCTTTTTGAAAACCTTTAAACGAGGACTCGATTGTTGAAGTTCTTGATTTTAGCCACTCAATGACTAGAGTTGAGGTTCGGTCAAAAAATGCTGATTCCCATTTAGGCCACGTTTTTAATGATGGACCTAAAGAACAGGGAGGAAGACGTTATTGCATTAATTCGGCTGCCCTTAAATTTATTCCTAAAAATGAATTAAAAAGCAATAATCTAGAACACCTTTTAAAATACTTTGACTAAATTTTATTTAAAATAAAAATAAGAAAAAGTATTATTTTTAATAATAAATATTGTAAAATTTTAAATCATGAAATTACTAAGAAAATCAAAATTAAACTTTTTATTTTTTTCAGTAATTTTTTTATTTTTATCAAGTTGTTCAGTTAAGTCAAGTGTGCCTGAAATAAAAAATCCTGCTGGTAAAATAAATAAAAATATTGATGATTCACCAAAAATTGAACCACCACCTCAACCATCAAATCCACCTCAACCGTCTCAACCATCAAATCCACCTCAACCACCTCAACCACCTCAGCCATCAAATCCAAATCAAAATCCATCAACTCCTGAAATTAAAAAAGATACCCAAATTGATAACGATAAAAATCACGAAAAAAATAAGAGTTCAGTGATTAGTCAAAAACCTAATTTGCCACCCACTATTATAAAAAAGCCTGATGAAGGTAAAGAAAAATCTAGTATAATTAAAAAAATAGATGATAAAAAAGATCCAGAACAGCCAAAAATTCCATCTTTTAAACCACAAAAACCAAGTGATGAAGAAGAAATAATTGCTCAACCTTTTGAGCCAAAAAAACAAGAAAAAGAAACTGATGTCCAATTAGCTCAATTAAAAGGTTATCTTTCAACATTACCTAATTCATTTCACATTACAAATAACATGCAAAGTTCATACCCCCAAACGATAATTTACAAAGGTAACACTGATTATAAAAATTTTTCTTATGTAAATTTTGTTGACCCAATCCATGATTTGAAAAATGAGTATGATATTAAATTAGATTTTTCCAGCGCTGTTGTTGCTTCTACAGGCGCATCAAACGAAAAAAAACCTATAAATAACGTGCTTTTAGTTTTATATCGTAAAGATAATTCCTCGATTAAATCCTCAAAAACAGTCAGTCTTTTTTATGAACAAGAACAAACATCGCAAATAAGTTTAGTAGCTAAACAATTACCTGATGATTTTAAAAACATTTTTCCTTCATTTTTAGCTTTTTCCTTGATAAACTCAAACAATGATGTTATATCCAACCCATTTTTTAATCAAATTGGTCATGTTTTAAATAATCGAAATTTTGGGGTTGGACTTAAAGATACTTTTGCCAAATTTAGCCCTGAAATTAGCGATGATGAAAAGGAAAAATATGGATTTGATGTTGTTAGTGCTCAACCCGATGACGAAAATGGAAAATTAAAACTTAATTTACAAATTTGAAAAATAGAACAAAATACTGAGATAAAAACGTTTTTACCAGATAATAAAAGTCTTGAATTTTCAGGTTTAGCTAAAAATTCAGACAATATTTACCAAATCGAATTAGCAGAAAATACTTTAGAAATTGAAACTTTAAAAAGTAAAGTTAAAAAAACATTATTAGAAAGAGATTTAAAATCTAACTTTAGAAAACATGAGTTTTTAAAACTTTTACTAGAACACTTATATATAAGAGTTAATACTGAAATTAATAATAAGTGGATTAAATTATCTGAAGTTCAACATAACAGATGACTGATTTTCCCGCAAATTCAATTTGCAAATTTAATTCCCACTCAATTAATAAATGATTTGACTTTGGAAAGAAATGATAAAAAAATTACTTGAACCTTAGATTTAAAAACAGTTTTACTAAATAATAATCAAATTTTGACCCCTAATGGCGAATTTTTGCTAGGCAAGGAAAAAATTCACAAAATTAGTGGTGTTCTTGAAATTAATTAAAAAAATTTCAAGTAAATTTTTTTAATTAATTATTTTTCTAGTGGTACAATTTAATACAATTTTGAAAATTAAAGGCCAAAATAATGAAAACGAAATCAAAAAACTCACTTACAGAACGACAATTTATTTTTTATGGGCTAAATTATGTTGTAGGATTTGGCTTCATAGCCACTATTTCGAGAGTAATTAATCAAGGAATTTGGGGTGTTTTTGTCTTTATTCTAACATCTTTAATTACTTTAGCGGTTATTTTTGCTTTTGCGCGAGCTGGACAGAAATACCAAAATGAAGTTGGTGGTTCATATGCATATGCTAAAAAAACCTTTAAAAATGGACTTGTTTTTTTCTTAGGTTGAAATCAAGTTGCCCGAATTATGCTTTTTTCGGCAACAAGTCCGCTATTTTTTTCAACTCTGCTAACAGAATTTGATCCTGATCGCCAATGACTTTATGTTGCAATTTCATTAGTAGTTTATATAATTTTAATTCTTGCCGGTAGCTTTGGGTTTAAGCTCTCAAAACAAATAATTTTATTTACTGCCATTTTTAAATGGGCAACTCTTTTTATTGGTTTTGGTTTAATTATTTATTTAATTATTCAATCAAATACATATGGACATAGTTTTAGCCAAATCCAACCTTTTAGTGTTACATTATTTGCTAGTACAATTTTATCCTTTATTTATTCTTATGGTGGTTTTGAATCATTAGCGACAATTTCACAAAATGTCGAAACAAAACGATTTAAAAAAGTAATAATTCTAATGTTTCTTATAGTAATTTCCGCCTATTTTTTATTTTATATAATTTTTTTAGGACTTGGTAACGAATATCTTTCAAACTTTGGACTTGAAAAAGTCTACGAAACTCTTTGAGGTGCCTCAGGAGTATCACTTTTTACAATCGGGTTATTCTTTAATCGAATGTCAGCAACAATGGGATCAGTCCAACCTTATGCAAGATATATTGCCCCACTTGCTGAAGACGGTTTTTTGCCTTCAGTTTTTGCCAAAAAAAATAAGCACAACGAATACCAACATGCTATTTATCTTTCAGTTTCGCTGGCAATTACTTCAAGTATAATTTTTACAATTATTCCTCGAATTGCCGGTGTTACAGACACTTTTGGTACGATTTTAAAGGCAGGAAATATCTCCTTTTTAATTCAGTATTTTCTCACACTTTTTACAGTTTTAATTTGAAAATGACGAAAAAACGAACAAATACCAATTTGAGAAATTGTAATTTATATTTTAGGTATGATTGTTATTTTATTTACACTTATTGTTTCTCAGTTACCTTTTATTAGTACTGAAAAAGTAACTTTTGAGCAGTTTATACCTTTAATAAGTTATGTTGGCGCAATTTTAATTGGATATATTGTTAAATTTTTAACTAATTGGCAAAAAAAGAGAAAAATGAATAAAAAACTTAGTTAATTATTCTTTTAAGGTTCATCAAAACATAAAAAAAGCTATGAATTCATAGCTTTTTTTATGTTTTAGCTTTTATAATTCTAAAAATTTTTCCAAAAAAATAAAGACAATAAGTTAAGCCAGATTTAAGTTTATTTACTAAAAAAGGATAATAAAAAGACTTTTTAGCTAAAAAGTTTTTTTTAAATGTTTTCTTGGGCTTTTTTCTTAATTTAGAGCAGAAGGAGGACGTATGAATAAAAAATTAATTCACTATGCAATCAAATATAAAGGGGATTATTTTTCAATCCAAAAGGCAATTCAACAAAACGAAGAGGTAACAGATGAGCAAATAGAAAGAATTGAACAATTAATTAATTCAGGAGAAGTTAGGGCAATTACAATTACAGATAAAAATTACCCTGAATCCTTACGGATTCTTAAAAACCCACCATATGTGATATTTTATAGTGGCAATATCGAAGTTTTAAATGACTTACAGCCAAAAGCTTCACTAATTGGTGAAAATTACATTCCCCAAATTCAAAATTTTTTTAATCGTTCACTTGATCAAATAATAAAAAGACACGTTTTAGTAACAAATGGATATAAAGGAGTAGAACAAAAAGTAATGGAATTTTTTCGTTTACATGAAATACCAATTATTGGCGTTTCAGTAAATGGAGTTGAAAATCCTTGAATGTTTGAAAATTTTAAAGATTACGATAAATTATTGATAATTTCCGAATACCCTAAGGGGGTTAACATTAATAAAAAACGGCTAATCCAACGGAATCGAATAGTTGCTGCCCTTAGTAATTTTTTAGTGGTTTATTCACTCAGACAAAAAGGTGGATCACAAAATCTAGTTAATTTTTTTCTCGATCTTGGTAAGGAAATTTATTGCTTTTATGATGATGATTATGAGAATCTAAATGATTTTAAAGGTTCTTTTGATTTAATTTATCAAGGAGCAAATTGGATAACTGAAATCAAAGATGTGTATTACAAAATAGGAATGGGTGAAAAATAATGTATTTTTTAAGTTTATTTCAAGAAGCCAAAGTTGGAGGCGAGTTATCGACTCTTGCAACTACGCTGCAAAATTGAATAAAATATCTGACTCAAATAGGAATGCCTGTTGTTGGTGGAATTTTAGTTGCCGCAATTGTTTTTTTCGCAACAATGCTTGCAATTACCCACGATGTTGAAAAGCGGGATAAATGAAAAAAAGCATTAATTTGGTCCTCAATTGGATTTGTGATCATTCTAGTTGCCCTTGGATTATCAACAGTAATAATCTCTGTTGCAAGTTCAGCCGCAACTGGCGGGGTTAAAGGGTAATGTTTGGTTGACTTTTTAATGGTTTAATCAATATTATTACTTACCCATTTTTTACTTTGGGATGGTATTTACTTGTTTATTTACCTTTTTCAGTTATTGCCTTTTTTAATTATATTTTCGAAAAAATTGGGATAAACATTATTGTTCATGCAATTTTTCATAGACAAACTTTTTCCTTTGAAAGTCTTCCAATCGGTTTTTGAATTTTTGCAATTGCCTCGATTTCAATGGGTTTTATTGTTCTTATTTTACGATATGTTAAATTTTTAATTATTCGCCGTAATTCCGCAGATATAGAAATTGCGGCAATGTCTAAAGTTAGTGTTGGCTCTTTTATTTTTATTTTTACTTTTCCAGTTATTTTTTTTGCTTTACTAATTGCTATTCAGTCGACCTTAACAATAATAAATAATTATATTAGTGGCGACCAAAATTTAATTGAATTAATGTTAAAATCGGCATCAAACAAAATTCCTGATAGCGAAATTCAAACAATTAGTCAAGATTTTAGTGTTCCATCTTATTCAACTTTTACTTCAATGGAATCCGGTGAGGGAATAATTTTAATTATAACACTTTCAGCATCTTCAATTGTTGTTGCTTATATTTTAGGAATTAGTTTTATTTCGCTATTCACGGCATCAGCGCAACTTTTTATGAATTTTATAACCATGCCACTTTGAGCAGTAAGTAGCATTTGGGACGATGGTCGAAAACTAAAAACTTGAACAAGAACATTTTTTGGCCAATTTGCAGTAATTATTATTTACCAAGTCAGCTTTAATTTGTTCCTAATTTGAGTAGCTTCGACCTATAAAATTGCAGACTCAATTGATTTTGAAGGAGCAAAAGGGATATTTATCTTCCGTTTTTTGCTAAAAATATCTTTTATAATCGGCGGCGGACTGGCAATTTCTACCTTTACTCGCCAAATTGCGGCTAATTATGGACAGGCTAGAGCTGTTGAACATCACCAAAGATTGGCTTCCTCTACTCTAAAAGTTGGGGGGGTTGCTCTTGCTGGAGCTACCGGGACAATGTTTAGATTAAACCAAAATAATCACAAAAATGCTACCGATTTAACAGGTTTGCCTTCAAAATGAAATCAAAAAAAACCTTTTGATATTATTGATAATTCAATTCTTCCAAATCAAAAACAAAGTCCTTGAAGAAATGCAATGAACCTAGTGGGAATTGGGACTGGAGTTGCTTTTGCCGCGACACAAGCTAAACCTTTGATTCGAAAATGACGAAATTACAGAGCTAATCGGGCTTTAAATGGGGAGCAAAAAGGATTAAAAAATTTTTTTAACAAAAAAATTAATAGTTTATTCTCGAAATTTAAAAGAGGCGATTCAAGTCAAAATTTAAAGCAAAAGCCAAAAAATACACGCTCAACTATTGAAAAAACATCAGAAAATCCGTCATCTCAAAATAAAATCGACGAAGCGCCAATAATAAATCAAAATGATTCATTATTGACTGAAAAAAGTGCAACTTCTGAAGATAAACTACAACAAACTGATTCATTAAGCCAATCTAAAAATGAATCTAGTGGTGAAAAACAACTAAAAATGGAAAAAAATGATGTTGAAATTAGACCAAATTCAGATCAACAAGAGAATCCTGAAAATAAAACTGATGAAAAAAATCAAACTGAAAATCCAGAAATAGTAGAAAAACCTGCAAAAAAACAAGGTTTTTGGGCTAGATTTTGAGGTGAGTGACCTGAAGAAGAGACTAAAAAAACGCGAAGAAAATCTTCTAAAACAAAAGATACAACCGTTGAAAAAGAAACTAAAAAAGTTAAAAAAGCAGTAAAAAAGAAGGAAACTAAAGCAGAAAAAGCAAGTGAACCTAAAGAAAAAAAGGTAAAAATTGACAAGTCTGATTCAAAATTAGATGAAAAAACTACTGACAAAAAAGAAAAAACAAGAAAAATAAAAACTAGTGAAAAAAGTAGCGGTGACTCTGTAACATCAGATAAAAAATCATCCATAGCTAAAGAAGAAAACTCAAAAACCATTGAAAAAGTTGGTCCACAAATTGAACAAAATGATGAAAAAATTGACAATATTGTGCCCAAAAAAACACGAACTAGAAAGAAAAAAGATGAAATTAATGTTGACAATCAAGCCCAAAATAATACTGAAATAATTTTAAATTCTGAGTTAAAAACTGCTGAATCTAAGCAAAATTTAAAACCAGTTAAAGATGAATTAAACGAAAATAATACTAAAAAAGATGAGCAAATTGAGGGTCAATCAGATAAACCAAACACTAATGGCGCTGAAAAACAAGAAAAAGATAATTAAAACAATTAATACAAACTTTTTGTATTTTGGATAGGGAAATTATGAAATTACAAAATAAACGAATTAAAAATGTTCAAATCCAAATTTTTCGACACATTACGCTAATTGACATTCCAATAATTATAGTTATGTTTTTAGTTTCTGCCTCTATTAGTTTTGCGCTGCCTGAAAATTTATTTATTTTGCTAAAAATGTTAATTTCTACTGCCTTTTTTCTAGCTTGAACAGTTCCATTAATAAAATACTACAAAAATTGGGGGCTAAAAGGATATAAAATTATCTGGTATATCGCTCTTTACATTACAAGACCTAAAGTTTATAGCAAAATTTCCTCTACAAGTGCAAATACACGAAATTTATTACCATATAGCCGCGCTAAACAAGATTTTATTAAAATTTCAGGCGGATTTATAGCTGGAATTGAAATTTATGGTCAAGATATTTTTAGCATTGGAAGTCAAAAAATTGAACAAATTCTTGAACAATTTACAACAAGTCTTAATGCTGTTAATAGTCGAATTTCGATTGTAAAAATTGCTCACCCTAATGATTTAACGAAAAATAAACTATTTTTTTTACAAAATCAAGAAGAATGTAAAGCTAATTTGAACGAGAATTTTTGCCAGTTTTACAAAAATGATATTGCGAATTTTGACACTTATCTACATCATCGTTATTTTATTATTATTTATGAAAAAAATGATGTTAGTTTGCTTCAGCAACTTAATTTGCTTAGATCGAACATTTCATCAACAGGTTTTCGCGCTAAAACTTGCACACTTAGAAATTTACTTGATTTAAATTTGAAAATAATTAATTTTAGTGATTTTTTAAGTGATCAAGAATATAAAAAAATTCAAGAAGGTGATGATATTAGCAAATATTTGGCACAAGACCGAATTGAATGACATCCAGAATATTTTAAAATTAATGACATTTATTTTTCAGTCCAAACAATTAATGAATATCCATTCAATCTTCCTCTTGGGTGAGCAGCACAACTTTTTTCAACAAATAGCAGCGTTGTTTGGCATTTGAATCGACTAACAAGCGCCGAAAAAGAAACAAGTTTTAACCGAGGTGCAAAAAATTTAGAATCTAATTTGAATGACCAAAAAAATGTTGTCCAAAAATCTAAAACCGCTACTGAGCGAGCAGCTCTTGAAGAAATAATTAACATCGCTGGCTCTTCAAATGAAGAAATATTTTATTCGACATTCATTTTTTTGAATTGAGGGGAAACAAAGTCTCAACTTAAAGAAATTGAAAGTAAAAATCGAAATAATTTAAGGAATATTGGCGGAACAATAAATCCACTAAAATACCGTCAATTACAGGGTTTTGCTTCACTTTTTTTCCGTTTTAGCAACCTTTTAAAGGAAGAAATTGAAATGCAGGCAAGTAATGTTGCATTTGGAATTCCTTTTACATCTCGAAATTTTAATGACGGAAATTATAATATAATTGGGATTAGTAAAACTGATTATACTCCTATTTTTTTCGATCTTTTTTTGCAAAATCAAGATCGAAAAAATTCAAATTGTTTTATTTTAGGAACTTCTGGTGCTGGTAAGTCGACATTGACAAAAAAATTGCTAACTTATAATAAAGCTGTCGGAAATTCAGTGATTATTTTAGATCCACAAAATGAATATTGAAAAATAGGTGAAGAACTAAAAGCAAATACAATTAATTTTGCCAGCGGATCATCAACAATTTTTAACCCTTTACAAATTCAAAAAGTTTTTAATCCTCAGTCAAAAATTATTGATGAAACTATTTATAACAACGCCGAAACTATTTCACTTCACCTACAAAATTTAGAGCGATTTTTCGGTATTTTGCTTCCAAATTTAGATCACAAAATGCTAATGTCTATCATTGAATGTGTTAATGAAATTTATAAAAATAAGAATTTTTATACACTTTTTAATGATGTTAGCCTTCTAGAACCCCGTGAATTTCCAACTATTGATGACTTAATTGCTAGTTACAAATCAATGACTTTTTCCTACATCAGTCAGCATGAAAAAATGATTGTCTCATCAACTTTGGAGTACGAATTTAGTAAATACGGGAAACTTAATAGACTTTTTAATGGTCAAAACTCGAATTTTAATATTGAAAATGGTCTTGTAATATTTAATGTTTCAACATTGATGCATCTAGAAAAACGTATTTACCAAGCAGCATTTTTTTTAATTCTGTCATTTATAGAAGGAAAAATTGCTACAAATTTTTACAAAAATAAAAAAATTACCCTAATTGTCGACGAAGCACACCGATTTATTGATGAATCAAACACAATCGCGCTAGATTTTTTGTTTAAAATTGCTAAAACTATTCGTAAATATAATGGTGGCTTGATAATAACAACACAAAATCCCGGCGATTTTGCAATTAGTGGCGAAGCTGCCCGAAAAAGTGAAGCTATTATTGAAAACTGCCAGTATGCTTTCTTTTTTAATTTAAAAAGTAACGATATAAATAAAGTAGACAAACTTTTTTCATCTTCGGGTGGACTTACTGATGAAGAAAAAAAATTTATTGCACTGGCCCAAATAGGTGAGTTCATTTTTTCTGCAAATTTAAATGATCGATATATTTGTTCAGGCTATTTTAACAATGCCGAGAAAAAATTATTTTTCGATAAAGGCGATAAACTAATTAACAAAGGGGATTAATGAGCAAAAAAATACCATTTTTTTTAATTTCTGGCCTTATTCCTGTGCTTTTTTTGTCAGCAGGTTTCCAAAACACAACTTATTTTAAATTAAATAATTATGATAATTATGAGATAAAATCTGAATTTGCAAATTTTAGTGCTCAATTTGACTTAGAAATTGAAAGACAACCTGATTCATTTAGTTTTGAATGAATAAAAGATAAAAATATTGACTCAAAAAGTGAAATAAGGAAACTAAATTCATATTGATTTGATCGAGAGATCAAAGAAAAATTTTACCAACCAGGCACAAGACCTGAAATAAAAAGTGAAAATTTTGCACCTGAATATTGCAATCAACTTGAAAATTGTCGAAATTGACAATTTTATTTAAATGAATCGACATTCAGAAATTGAAAAGAAGAAACAATTTTTAGCATTTATGGCGAATATGATAAGTCAATTTTTGATCGAAATTCATTATCAATTACATCAAAAAAATATAATAAAATTAACATATCAAACATTTTAAATGAATATGCAAAAAATAAAATTACAGAACTTGAAAAGAATTTTAATCTTAAAAACATAAAAATTAATCATTTGATTTATAGAGTGGGATTTGAATTACAAAAAGATAAAATTAAAAAATTTACTGTAAATTTACAATATCGATATTCTTACCAAAAAAGGGTTCTAAATAAGGATCTAGAACTTGAAAAATATTTGTCTGATTTAAGGCAAAATTTTAATAATTCAATTATCAAGAATAACCAAATTTCAATAAGTATTGAAACAGATCAACAAAAAAATAATGAAATTCAAAGTTTTTTACTAACTTCATCTCAAAAAGGTCTAAAAGAAATTGAAAAAAAAGTTGCAGAATTTTCAAAAAAACTTTTTAAAGAAGGGAAAAAATACAGCGAAGATCTACATTTTAACGTTATTGGCGACAGGCAAATTGAATTTTTTATAAGATTTAAGCACCCTCAGGACAAAAATTTTTACAATTTCCAGTTAAATAGCAAGGTGAATGTAAACTTATTTTTTGAAGATAAAGATAAATTTTGAAAAAGACTAACAATTATTCCGGGTAATATTTATGATCCCAACACTTATCAGTCAAAAATAGACGAACCAGTGCAAATTTCTGAACCAAAAACTCAAACAATCGAAGGTGGAGTTCGGAAAATATACGGCGGAAAATGAGAATATCATAATAAAATAAAGTTAAATTTCATTACTAATCCAGATGAAAATGAAATTTTATATGTTAACGGAAATCCTGTCGATGTTTTAGATCTTAGTTTTGATTATGATCTTGAGGACTTGAGACTTGAGCAAAAAAAACAGCAAAATTCAACAAATAGTTATAAAGTTGAAATTAAAAAATTTCAAAAAGACAATAAAATACAGGATAATTCAGAATTAGTTGCCATTTATGAAATTGAATTTGTAATTAAAGCTGCAAATTCAATTATGGATATAAAGTGATTTGCTTGAGATCCAAAAAATAACAAGGATCAGCAAAAATTAATTGAACCTTACTTAAAAGATAAAAATGGGCAAACAATTTATGATCAATTTGGAGTTAAGGTTAAGAATCCTGAATATGACCCGTTAATTGATGTAAAAACTGGGACTAAAAAACAAATTGTTTGAGTATCAACCGGTAAAAATCCTAATTCTATACCTGAAAACAGCAATTTTGCTCAACTTCCAAGCGAAGTTTCGCGTTTTAATTTAGGTCTTGAATCAGAATTTGGATTCATTGCAGAAGCAAGTGTTAGTGGAAAAGGCGCCAATATAGTTTTAAATTCAAATCCTGAGAATGATAAAGTTTCATCATTTAGATATTTAATTGATTCAGATAACAGCGAAAATTTTGAAATTTTAAGCAAAAATGGTCAAAAATCAGAAAAATTTGACATCACTAATAGTGCAAATAAATATTTTTCGATTGGGGGAGTTTGACTTTTTTCATCTAAATTTGACAAAGGACTTTCATCATATAAAATTGTTTCTATTGGTGAAAATTCAAGTTCACAGCTTTTTAATGATGTTTTTCCAAATAAATCAATTATCCCTTTTTGGGAATCAAAAGCAGGTCAAATTTTAGAGCAATACTTACTTCTAGAAAAAATAACAAATGAAAATATCAAAAAATTAACCTATGAGCAAATTTTATTATATTGAAGAAATTTTATTGATAACGTTGTAAAAAAACAGCAAATTAACAGAATTAATCAAAAATTAGACGAAAATATCGAAATTAAAAACAAAATTGTTTTATTAGTTCAAAAAAATTTAAATTTTGAAAATTTAGAACAGACAATTAACCAAAACACAAGTTCAAATCAGGATTTTGCGAACTCGACAGGCAACAAAGCTCTTGAAATTAACCCAGAAATGATTTCTGAAATATCTAAATTTTTTATAAATGACAATGAAAATTCTAGTAATATTGATATAAGAATTGAAAATATTGTTCAGAGTCAAGATAATAAATTTGATTTTGACATTAAGATAGTTAAAAAAGATAATGAAAAAACAGAAAATTTTGAAGAAGTTTTAGGTATCTTAAGTTTTTCTGATATTGAAATTAAAGATTCTGAGCAAAATAAAAATAAAACTAAAATTAAGTTTAATTTGAAAAACGACAAACACACAGTAAACCAAAATTTGCAAAATTCATCTCAAATAATTGATTACTTTTCAAATCAAGAAAATTTTGATAAAGTGAATCTATTTTTAGAAGAGTATGACGAAAATATAATCGCCAATTTTAATCTAAAACCAGAATTTAAGGAGCTCTTTCATTTACAAACCCCCTTTATTGTTGTGGAAAAAAGCACAAAAAATAGTGATATTTTTCAGGAATCAAGAAATATTTTTGATGAACTTTTGTTAGAGCGAATTAATCTTACTGGTATTGAAAATTTACAAAATGCCAAAAATTTTATATTGGAGCAAATCCAGGCGAGTTGAAAAGACGTTAAATACAATTATAATTTTGACTTTGTAATTGAAAATTTTGATAATGTCGTTGAAAATGCGATAAAAAATATCGAAGAAAGTGAACAAATACCTCACAAAATTTGAAATTTGACTCTAAAAGTCAAGGAAAATCAAATTAATAAATTTTATGGATCAAAAACTATTAAACTTGTTAATATTGTAGGAAGTCTAAATAACCCTAAAATTAACAATTTAAGCCAAATCAAAGCCAAAGAATTTAGTCTTTCTATCTCGAAAAATAGTGATAATTTGGAAAATGCTATTAAAGATCATGTCTATAATCTTCTTTTACCTGAGGAAATTGATTCAAAAAAATATTTATACCTACAGAATATTTCACAAATTGTAAATAATTTTCGAACTAATCCAAAATTGGAAAAGGCAACACTTGTTTTAAAACCTGGAACGCCTCAGCTAAACGGAAAAAAAGAACTCACTATTTTTAATTCAGATTTTTCACCTTTAGGTGATTTAAATTTTGTCGGTTTAGAAAAAAATTCTGACACTACTAAGTCCAATATTGAAAAATCCACAGCTTATTGACTAATTCCGTTAATTATTTTTTCAATAATAGGATTACTGTTTTTTGGTTTTTGGATTTATAACAAATTTATTGCAAAGTTTAAAAATTAGTAGCCCAGAAAAATATATAAATCAAAATCCCAAATATTAAATTCCCGAGTTTCCCAGTTTGATGAGACAATCTTAAAAAAGTGTCTGGTTTTTGGGCGCTTTTTTAACTTTTTTGGCAAAAGTTAATTACCTATTTTAAAACACTGGCAAAAATCAATTTATGGATAAAACAGCAAAAAATCATAAAAAAATACAACTACTATTTAAACTCAATGTAAATATAAAACTCGTTTTTATTTAAATTGAGCCTAAAAAACATATGAAGTTTTGAAAGAACAATAATTAAAAGCCATAAATTTGTAGATTTCTAAACGGTCAAATTTAAGGCATTCCATCATATTTAAAATATAATGGATAATTCGCATTTTCTTATTTTAATACGACAAAAAACATAACTAATTCCCCCTTAATTCAATATCGAAATTTATTAATTCATTCTTGGTAAGTGTAATTATAACAGAATTTTTTCTTAGACCAAACATTTTTTTTTTTTTTTTGCAAAAGTTTAATTTCAAAACTATAAAAATTAAGGATTTAGCGTCGAAAAACACGGATTTACCGGTATTTTTGCATATTTGTATTCACTAAAAATGAATTTTGGCCATTAAACTACCAAACTCGGGAAAATCACAAATAGTAAATAAAAAAAGTCTTTTACGTGAATAAAAGACTTTTTTTATTTATAAATTTAAATTAATTTGTTGACTAAAAATAAAACTATTTTTTGTTAGACTTTGTTTCAGAAAGGAGTTTTCAGATTTTTCAAAAATTTTTTCAAAAAACAAAATAATAGTTGTTTTAGATAAGTTTTATCAACTAAGAAGAAAAATTTTAGCCTTGATAGATAGAGTCGAATTTAAAAAATATTTAAAATTCAACACTAAAATTTAAATTTTAGTTATTGACCTTTTTTAAATTTTTATATTCAAAAGTTGCAGGAGCTTTACGCCCAAAAACATTTTCAAGTTCAACTGTTATTAAGGTTTTAGTCTCATTCATCTCAATAATTTTACCAATATCGTCAGAAAAAGGTCCTTGAGTCACTTTTACCCAATCACCAATTTGTCAACTTATTGCAGTAGTATCATTAGTTTCTTGAAAACTAAGAATTTTTTGATTTCAATTTTCTTTCATTCGCTCAAATTGGCGTATTGAAATTGGCGTTGGTTTAGTTCCTCTACCGTGAGAACCTACAAGCCCTGTTACATATTGAGTATTTCTAACAACAAATCAGGCTTTATCAACCATATTCATCTTGATAAAAAAGTAGCCTTTATATAAATTACGATATTTGAGTTTTTTTTCAGCTTTTCCATTTGTGCTTTCCTCATAATAAGGGACATCAAATTTTATTATTTCCTGAAAGTGCTCCTCTAAATTTTCGTATTTTATTCGATTTTTAAGTAAAGTAATTGCAACATCTTCTTTTGATGAAATAGTTGAAATCATATATCACTTATATATTTTCATAATATTTTTTGCTCCTTTCTAAATTCCTACTCCGGCTTGATTTCAAATATAGGCAGCAATAATTGTAATTGTGAAAAAAACAGCCATAAAAATAAGTGAAAAAATTATTGTTTGCCCAAAACTTTGAAAAGCGACTCGACTTGTTGGTCATTTTACCCTTTTCATCTCTTTAATAAAAAGGCGAAAGAAAAATTTTTTTTTCCTTTTTTTTATTCCATCGGGAATTTTAATATTTTTTGCTTGTTTTTTTCACATTATTTTTCCTCTTGGTGTAAAGTAGATTTGCGACATATTTTGCAAAATTTATTAATCTGAAGGCGAGTTTGAAGGGATTTATTTGTTTTATAGTTCCGATTTTTACAAACAAAGCAGCTTAGACTAATTTTTTTCTTCATATAAATCCTAAAAATTTAACATTACAGTCTATAATTATATATTAATTTAGGAAAAAACTTCTTAATTTATTACTTGTAGCTCGAATAAAATCATTAACCTTTTGTGTGGTGATGCCAATTTTTTTAGCAATAACATTAGTTGGAATATCCTGAATAAAAAACATTTCAAACATTTCCATCTCAAGTTCATCAAAAGATTCGGTAATTCGGTTGTAAATATCTTGAATTTCTAATTTGTGAAGCTCGGATTCAACAGCAAATTCAATATTTTCAGGTAATTCATCAAGTGAAACTGAAAAATTTGCTATTTGATAGTTTTTTGTGGTAAAAGAAGTTGCATATCCCAACATAAATAATTTAATTTTGTGAACAAGATAATTTTCAAGCGGGATACCTAAACTAGGGTCAAATTCTTCATATAACTGTACAAATTTGTCGATTGAAGCATTAAATAGATCATGATAAGTTATCGGTGTGAGGGCGAAAGTTTTCATTACTTGTTTTGAACAAGCTAATAAAATATGTGAATATTTGTTTAAAACGGTAAAATATCTCTTATTTTTAGCTATTTTTTTCTTACGATCTAATCACATTTTGTAAATATTAACCTCATAGTTCTTTATTTTTGTTTGTTTTTTAGATAAAAAAGTATAATTCCCGTTGCAACTGTAACGTTTAAAGAATCAATTTTACCTTCCATCGGAATAAAAAATGAATCATCGCTAGCATACAAACTACTTTTTTTAATTCCGGTAGACTCATTGCCAACTATAACTGCACAGGGAAAATTAAACTGAATTTCATTAATTTTTTTGCTTTTTTCGTTTAAATTAGTGGCATAAATTCAAAAACCTATTTTTTTTAATTTATTAATTGCAGCTACAATTGAATTAACAAGAATAAACTTAATACCTATAAAACCGCCTGATGCAACTTTGAATGTGGTTTCATTTAGTTTAGCTGCTCGCTTTTTGGGCAAAATTATATGCTTAATTCCAAAACAATTTGCTGTTCTAATGATGTTACCAAGATTATTTTGATCATGAATATGATCAAGAACTAAAACAATTTCAGGTTTATCCTTGTTTAAAACATCAATTTCAAAAAATTTAAAGTTTTCAACAACGCCAACAAAACCTTGGTGGTTTGCTAAAACTAATTTATCTAAAAAATCTTTATTAACTATTTGTACTTTTTGGTTCGAAAAAATTGGACTATCGGGCTGTTTTAAACAATAAATTTGTTTAAAAACAAACCCATTTTTAATTGCTTCTATCACCGAATTCTTGCCACAGATATATTTAATCATATTTTTTCACTTTCGTATGAAACGTGGAAAAAATTATGAAAAAATGAACCTTTTTCATAATTTTTCGCGATATTTATCAGCTTCTTCATATTTTTTTTGTTCAAGAAGTTTTTTTCAGATTTGAATATTTTCTTGATCTTCAGAGTTAATTTCTTTTTTTGTAAAGCTAAATCTTAGTAATTTGAATATAAAAACAATTTCTGAATTCTTTTTTTGTTTTGCTAAATTAGAGATTAAAAAAATAGCATTAGAAAATTTTTGTTCATCAATAAGTAATAAAATTTGCTCAACAGCGCTTTTTTCAATTTCTTTAGGATCAAGAATTCAATCAAAATAAATTTTTTTGTATTTTGTTATTAATTTTTGGTGATTTTGGATTAATTCATCTGTTAAATTAATCGGGACACTAGGATTTATTGACAAAAAAATGCTGCGAAGAACATCTGGATCATATTTTTTGGCAAATTCTTTTGCAAAAATTATATTTCCTATTGATTTAGACATTTTTTTACCATTAAAGTTTACAAAACCAACACGAATTCATTTTTTTGAAATTGGTTCATTTGTTAAAGCAAAATGTTGGGCATTTTCATTTTCATGATGCGGAAAAATCAAATCAACACCACCTCCGTGAATATCCACTGAATTTTTCTCAAAATGATTATAAATAATTGCCGAGCACTCAGTGTGTCACCCAGGTCTACCTAGGCCAAAAGGCGAGTCAAAAAGTACGCCTTTTTTTGTTTTTTTTCACAAAACAAAATCGTTTACAGACTTAGTTTGACGATCTTTTTGATACAAATTGTGGACTTTTTGTTGTGAAATTACACCGTAATTTGCAATTTTACTTGCCTCAAAAACAAGGTCACCGTTTTGATTAAAATAGGTAAAATTTTTATCTTTTAACTCGACAATATAGTCGATAATTTTGTCAAGAATTTGCGTTACTTTTATTATTTTGTCTGGTTTTTTAATGTTAAATGTTTCAAGAACACTAAAATATTCAAAAATGTATTTTTGACTTAGTTCAGCTTCAGTTAGCCCTAATTCCATAGCTTTTTCGATAATTTTGTCATCAATATCAGTTATATTTTGGACAAAATTAACTTTTTTGCCAAAATATTTTCATACTGAAACTAAAAAATCAAACACAATTACCGACCTTAAATTGCCGATATGAACGTGATTATAAACCGTAGGACCGCAAAGATAAACATTCAAATTACTTTTAGTTGAGCTCATAATTCGTTAATTTTTTAACTAAATCAGTGTAATTAGGTATAATTTTACCAATTTTTTCCCAAAAAAGCTTGCCGTGATTGCGAAAAAAATGGTGAACTACCTCATGAACAATTACATAATCGATAATTTCCTTTGAAAATGCAAATAAATATTTGCTATAATGAATTTTTTGGCGATAATAATTGGTGCCTCATGATGTGTTTTTTCGTGATAGTTTGACTATATAATCAGGGACTTCTAAAGTTTTGGTTCAAAAATTTGTTCGCTGTATTAGGTAGTCTTCAAAATATTTCATTAACAGTTTTTCAATTTTAGCCTCAATATTTTTCGGCCGACCTAAGGAAAAAATAGCAAACTGACTTTGCAAATAGAGTTTGTTTTTTGTTTTTATTAAGCTAAAATAGTTTTTTTTACCAAAAAGGTAAAAAAAAGATTCAGAAAAGTGTAATACTTGCCTTAGTGGCAAAATTTTTATAATTTTATTAAAATATTTTGAATTTCTGACGCTTCTAATTAAAACTTCATCGCTTAAAACAAGTCCGGTTTGAACAAGAATATAGTCATCAACTAATTTAACTATTAAACGCGAACTTTTAGGCCTGAATTCAACAAAAATAGGATATTTTTGACCATTTAAATCAATTTTTAGTTCGCGAAACTTAGCTTTTTTGTTGGAATTCATTTTTGGTTATTTTTAGCTCAATTGTATTTGCACTTTTGTCAATAATTTCAAATTCAAGTTGATATGTTGGCCCTTGAAAATAGAATTTTGCCCCTAAAACCAGCTTTTTTTTCGAACTTTGGGATAAAAGTCACTGATTTAAATTTTTAAAATTAACAGGAAGATCAACCGCTAAAATTTTGTTGATTGTCAAAATACTAGTATCAGCTTTTGTTGTGATCTGATTTGGACTAATTTGATAAAAATCAAGGTCATCGCGATAATCATACTCATCATAAATTGGGCCCAAAAGACACTCAAGTATATCTTCAAATGTAAGAATTCCAACAATTTTTTGTGATTTTTTTGACTCAACTACAAACCCTAAATGAGATTTTGATTTTTTCAAAATCTCATAATTTGTTTTAATTAAAGATGTCGCAAGAAGAAGAGGAGTTTTTATTATATGATCATTAATATCAAATTTATCAAGATGTAAAATGTCTTTTGAAAGTAAAATTCCAACAAAATTGTCGTCTTTTCAAACAGGAATTCGAGAAAAATTTGAGTCAATTATTACTTCTTTTATGGATTCAAGACTATCTTCATATTTTACAAAGACAACATCCTCGAGTTTGGTAAAGTGTTTGGCGGTTTTGAAAGAGTCAAATTCAAGCGCTCTAATTGCCAAATCAGATTCATCTTTTTCAAGAACATCTTCTTGGTGAGCTTGTAAAATTATTTTTTTTAGTTCATTTTCAGTATTTGTTACATTGATTTTTTTGACAAATTTAGTCATTAAAGCCGCTAAAGGAAGTAAAAAGTAGTAAAAAAAACTAATAAAAATCCAAAAAGACTTTAAAAATAAAATGGGTTTTTTTCGACCAAAAATTTTAGGATAAATTTCACCAAAAATTATTAAAGGTGGAGTTGTTGCTGCTATTGAAATTAAAATTTGTAGAGATTCATTAATTGCTAAATTAGAAAAAAGTGCCGAAATTATGATAGAAATTCCGATATTGACAATATTATTTCAAATTAAAATGATAGTTAAAGTTTTTTCATAATTATCATAATATTTAAGAATTTGTTTTTTTCCTCAAAAAGAATCAGAAATATTTTCATCAACTTTTGCCCGACTTGTGGCGGTAAAAACAGTTTCACTTGCTGAAAAAATGGCCGAAATCAAAAATAAAAATAATAAAACAATCCCTAAAGCAATAAAATAACCCGGCATTAGTCCTCTAATCCTAAATTTATTTCATTTTTATTTTTATTTGAAACATTAAAATCAAGGGCGGCAACAAATTGACCAATTTCAGGCAAAAAATTAAAAAATAGCGTTCCAGTTGGACCATTTCTGTGTTTTGCGATAATTAATTTTGTATTTGGTCCACTGTCAAAATTAGACTGATCATCTTCTTTTTTATTATAATAATTGTCGCGGTGTAAAAAAGCAACAAGGTCAGCATCTTGTTCAATAGCTCCAGATTCACGTAAATCTGAAAGTAAAGGAGTTTTATCTTCTCTTCGTTCGACATTTCTTGAAAGTTGAGACAGAGCAATAATTGGGGTATTAACTGCTCGAGCTAGTTGTTTTAATTTTCGGGAAATAATTGAAACCTCGACTTGACGGTTGTAATTTTGATTATTTGCGCTTGAATTTATTAGTTGTAAATAGTCAAAAATAATCAAATCATATTTGATATTGTTGCGATAACGTTTTTGAACCTCTCAGAAAATGTCGTCGATATTGATAGAACCTGAATCATTTATAGTCAATTTTGCCTCTTTTAGTCGTTTTGAGATTGCTTTTTCAATTTTTATTAAATCTTCAGGGCGTAAATTTTTAGGTGTTTTGAATTTATTTGATTCAATTCCTGAGACAAGTGATAAAAGTCTGGTTCCTAAATCTGTGTTTGACATTTCAAGTGCAAAAAATAGAACAGATTTTCCACCTTTGCAAACATTTCAAGCTAAATTAAGGGCAAAAGCTGTTTTCCCAACTGACGGACGAGCTGCTAAAATTACAAGTTCACCCCTTTGAAAACCAGAAGTAACAACATCTAAATTATCATAACCAGTCGAAATTCCTTTAATAACATTTTGACTTGTGCGAAGTTCGGTAATAAATTGAAAAATTTCTTGGGCAATTTCATAAATTGAATAAAAAGACTGCTTGGCACTATCTAAAGTAAGTAGATTAATTTTGTCAACAATTTGACTTGTAATTTCTAGTGATGTTTTTTTACCAAAATCCAGTTCATGACTTGATTCTTCGATAATTTTTTTGAGCTGACGTAGTGTTTTTTTCTCGCTGACAATGCGTAAGTGCGAAGTAATTTCTGAAGGCAAAGAAAAATTATTATTATAAAGTCAAATTATAAATGACTTGCCGCCAATTTTTTCCAGTTTTTGATTTTTTTGCAGTTCTTCAATTATTAAATTAACTTCAGGATCAGGAACACTAGCAACAACAGTTTTAATTGCTTTGGCAATTTCAACTAGTCTTAGATCGCTAAAATCATTTGGGTCAATTGCATCAATATAATTGATAATTTTTCTGGGATTTGAAAGCAAAAAAGAAATTATAAATGACTCAATATCAGGGGAAGTATAGCGCGAATTATTCATCTTTTACAACATTTATTTTTAAAGTAGCACTAATTTCAGGGCTTAATTTAATAGTAACATAACTTGTTCCAAAATTAGAAATTCCTGCAGTTTGAATTAAGTGCTTATCAATAAAAATATCTTTGGTCTCAAGTTCTTTTTTTATTTTTTTAGCCGAAATTGCCCCATGGACTGAATCAAGTGTCCCTTTTAATTTAAATCACAAAACAGTATTTTCAATTTGAGACTTTAGTTGAATTGCTTGATTTTTTTTGTTTTCTTTTTCAGCTTCAATTTTTTTTAGCCTTTCTTTTAAAAGTTTTTCAGTTCTTGGATTAAAAGGTTCTGCTAAATTATTTTTAAACAAATAATTGCTAGCATAACCAGCTGAAACCTCAACAACAGTGTTTGCACGACCATCTTTTGTATCTTTAAGTAGAATTACTTTCATATTCTCTCCTTTGAATTGCAAGTTTAATATTTTCAACAAATTCAGAAAAAGTCTCAACTGTTGAATAAGCAGCTGCTGAAGTTACGTTTCCGCCTCCACCAACTTGCTCTGCTATATATTGAACATTAACATTTTCAACACCTCGAGCTGACATTTTATAATTTTTTTGTTGCGGTAATTTTGCCACAACAAAGGCAGCTTGACGATTTTTAACTAACAAAATTTGCTCACAAGCAATCGAGACTAAATCAGTTTCAATTTCCCGGTCAAGACTTGCAAGAAAAAAACCTGGCTTAACTTCGGTGACATTTTCAAGAATTTCTTTAATAATTTTTGACTCATTTTCATTAAGTTTGAGAAATTCACCAGTTTTTGCAGTTTTTGCCCCTCAGCGAACAAGGGCTGAAACGGCCGCAAAAGTTGAAGCACTAGCGGTTTTTTTAAACTGGGCCGAGTCAACATATAAACCGTTAAGCAAAATTTGGGCCCATTCTTGATCAATGCTTATATCTGAGTGAATTGTTAGCAAAATTAAATGCGTAATAATTTCACATGTTGATGAAGATGAGACATCGATATAGTCATGAATTAATTCCAAAATTCCTTGCATTTTGGAATTAATTCCGTGATGGTCAAAGACAAAAACATTTTCCAAATTAATTTGATCAAGCGCTTTTTTGTTTTCAATTCGCTCAACATCAGAAACATCAACTAAAATGGCAAGGCAAGTATCATTATTTTTTGAAGCCATTGTAATTTTTGAGGCAACTGAACGCGATATAAAAATATTTTTCTTGATAAAATCAGCCTGAGATAAAAATCTTGTTGTTGTAGTATCAAAAGTCTGGTTTTGGATATAAAAATTAATTTTTCTTTTATAAATAACTTCAGCATATCTTTTTAAAAAATTACCCAAAACATAACCAGAACCAAATGAATCTAAGTCAGAATTAATGTGTCCATAAATTATTATATTATCAATTTTTTCCAATTTTTCAACTAAAAGACGAGCAATTCTTCTAAGTCTAACAAGCGAATGGAGGCTCAAAGATTCACTATAAGAACCATAAGAAAAAGGTCTTTTTCCATAAGGATAAATTGAAACTTGATTTCCACCACGAGTTTTTGAAAAAATTAAGGCCTCATTTGCTAGTCTTTTTACTTCCACTAAATTTGTTGTGCCAAATCCAAAGCCTACTGAAAATCAAACTTCAGTTGTATCATCAATTTTAGTGCTCTCATCACGAAAAATGTAAAAATGATTTTTTTGTCAAAGTACAAATGTTTCATAATGTAAAACTAACATAATCCGGCCATCTGCATATTCTTTGTACAAAAATTTATATTTTTGTGACAGTTTTTCAAAAAAATCATTAATAAAAATTTTGATTTTAGGATAATCTTGATCGCTACTGCGAAAATTAGTTGAGACAAAATTATCGACCTCAACCTCTGCAAAAACAAGCGAATTATTTTCATAACCTTGTGAAATTGACTTAAAAAGTGTGATATCACGATAAGAAATTCAATATGCAAATTTATTATAATTAATTTCAAACCAGTTATTTCCCCTTTTTATCTCAAATTTTGGTGGAATATCTTCAACCTTTTTATATTGGGGAAAAAGGTAAAAAATATCACGATTTACTAGTCTTTCTGGGTATAAATCTTTAACATATTTTGAAACTTTTGTAATTTTATATGTTGATGATAAATTAACAATTCCAATATTATTTTCCTCGTTAATAAGGTCAAATTTTTGGTAATAAAAGTGATTTTGCTTAATTACAAATTGGTAAAAAACAACAATTCCAACTATTAGCGAGATAATAAAAATTATGAAAATTCCGACAGCTAACGTGAAAAAAAGGTAAAAATCAAAGTCGTCATTAAAAATAACTTTTAACAATAAAGTCGTAATTTCAAGTAAAAAACTTATAAATGAAATTGAAAAGGGGAAAAGAAATTTTTTCATGAGTGCTTATTTTTTTACAATGAAATTTAAAATTTTTTTAGGTACAAAAATTGTCTTAAGTATTGACTGATTTTCTAAAAAATGCTGTATTTTATAGTGTTTTTTTGCAATTTCAATAATTTCATCTTCGCCTTGGTCGTCATTTAATTCGAGAATTGCCTTGGTTTTACCGTTTATTGAAACAGGTAAATTATAAGTATTTTTTACAATTTTGGCTTTGTTAAACTGGGGCCAGGCGTGAAAATGAAGAGGTTTTTGCTCTAATTTTTCTAATAATTCCTCTGAAATATGAGGGGCAAAAATCGATAGAATTACTAAAAAATCAACAAGATATTTTTTTGACGGTATTGTTTCAAGTTTACTTAAAAAATTAATATAGACCATTAATTTCGAAATAGCCACATTAAATTTAAAATCCTGGACTAAATTAGTAATTTCAAAGACAAAATTATTATAAAAGTAGCTAAAATCAGAATCTTTTTCGAGATCAGGATCAATTTTGTAATCTTTTAAAATAATTCTAATAACCCTTTGAATTCAAGCATAAATTGAATTTGCACCTTTTTCATCCCAGGCGCGATTTTCATTAATTGGCCCCATAAACATTAGAAAAATTCGAACACTATCAGCGCCATATTTGTCTAAAACTGTATAAGGATTTATAATATTTCCTTTGGATTTAGACATTTTTTGTCCGTCGGGTCCAAGTAACATTCCTTGGTGAATAACTCTGTCAAAAGGCTCAGAATTTGGAACAATTCCAGCTTCAAATAAAACTTTATGTCAAAAACGCGAATAAAGTAAATGTCCAACTGCATGTTCTTGTCCACCGATATAAATGTCAACTGGAAGTCATTTTTGCAGTTTTTTATAAGCTTCTTTTGAGTCTAATTTTAAATATGTGCCATCATTTTGTTTTAAAATAAAAGCAAGATAATACCATGAACTTCCGGCTCATTGCGGCATTGTGTTAGTTTCGCGGCGGTAGATTTTGCCGCTTTTTTCAAAAAAAACTCAATCTTTTTGTAAAGCAAGTGGAGACTGACCATCACCTGAGGGAACAATTTTTTCTAAATGTGGCAGTTCGACAATTTTTTCTTCAAGATAGATTTTGCCATCTTGATCAAAATAAACAGGAAAAGGCTCTCCTCAATATCTTTGTCTTGAAAAAACTCAGTCCTTAATTTTATAAGAAATACTTTTTTTTGCCAGCTCTAATTTTTCTAATTTTTCAAAGATTAATTTTGAAGCACTTTGGACATCAAAATTGTTAAATTCTGCTGAATTTATCAGGATTTTTTTGTCATTTATTACTTCTGAATAGTCAATTGCAAAAATTTTAGCAAATTCTAAATCATTTAAATTATGGGCTGGAACTCCCATAATTGCCGAAGTTCCGTAGTCATTTAGCACATAATTTGCAATATAAAGCGGAATTTTTTTAGAATTTAAAGGGTTAATCATGTATAAATTAGTAAATATACCAGAAATTTGACTTTGAAGTTTGGGACTAGAAAAACTGTTTTTTTCGATGTAGTCACTAATTTTTGCATCTTTTTTTGCAAGATTTGTTGCAAAATCATGCAAAGGCGAAATAGCTAAAAAACTAACACCATAAATAGTCTCAATTTTGGTTGTAAATATTTCAATAAAATCTTGACTATTTTCAAGATAAAACTTAAGAATAACGCCGTCAGACTTGCCGATTCATTTTTGTTGGAGCAACTTTAGTGATTCGGGGAAATTTATACTCTCAAGACCATCAAGCAATTTTTGGGCATATTCAGTGATTTTTAGCACCCACTGATCCATTTTTTTAATTTCAACAGGGAAACTTCCCCGTTCACTTACTAAATTTCCGTCTTTGTCACGACTTATTTCTTCATTTGCTAAAACTGTGCCTAATTTTGGGCATCAATTTACTTGTGTCTGACGAATTTCAGCCAGGCCGACCTTATATAAAAGTTTAAAAATTCACTGGGTTTGTTCATAAAATTTTGGATCACTTGTGTTAATTTCTTTGCTTCAATCATATGAAAAACCAAAAGAATTTATTTGCTCTTTAAAATTTTCAATATTCTTTTTAGTAAATTCAGCAGGGTGGTTGCCTGTTTGAATTGCATATTGTTCAGCCGGAAGACCAAAAGCATCTCAACCCATCGGGTGAAGAACATCAAAACCATTAAGACGTTTAAATCTTGCAATTATATCTGATGCTGTATATCCAATTGGATGCCCTAAATGGAGTCCGGCCGCCGAAGGATAAGGAAACATATCTAAAATATAGATTTTTTTATCTGAAGATTCACTCGTTTGAAAAACGTTATTTTTTTGCCAATAGTTTTGTCATTTTTTTTCTATTAATTTATGGTCATACATGATACTAAATATTAAATTATAATATAAAAAGACTAAAATGAGTACAAAGTTATACAAAATTAGTGGTTTTGTGATAAATTCAAAGTGCTAAATAGAAAACTAATAAAATAAAGGTAAACTGGTATATTAGTTTTTGACGCATTAAAAAGGCAAGTTAAAATAAACAATTGAAATTGACAATTGTAGACAAAAAAAATACATTAAAATTGCTGAATTTAAATGTTTTAAAACCAAAATTTTACATTTTAGACAAGATTTCAGGCAAATTTACAAAAATAGACAACAAAAGAATAACTAAAAAAGCAAAAACGGGAATATTAAATATTTAGTGTTTTGTATAAACTTTTACTATTAAAATGGGAAAAATAGTTATTTAATTGTACACATTAGCTTCTCATCATCAGTGTGCTCTTTTATTTTTACAGGATATTCATTTCCTAATTCATCAAGATGTATAGGAATATATTCTTTAAAAATTGGATTTGTTGACGGTTCGGCAACAGGTTTAACAACACTTAATTTAAGCGGCTTTAGTCCATACGCTGTATCTCTGTTAAATCTTTTGGATATTGTTGAAATGAAATAATAATTTCCTTCTTCGGTCTCTTTTGTTTCTTTGAAATCGTCTATATCTAAACTTTTTTTCTTTAAAATTGACCCTTTTTTAAGTACAAAAACTGGCTTGCAATTAACAGGTATCGGTTTTGCGAAATCAGATTTGTAAATATCGAGTTTTTCCTTATTGTACAAATTTTCATCAAGAAAATCAAATTCATCAATTCCAAAATTTCTCATTTGTGAAGTAACTGGAATAGATTTATAGCTTTCCTTGCCGTTTTCGTAAACTTTATAAACCAGCGAATAAAGCGAAAATAGCGTATCCTTGAAAGACTTCCCGCCATCATGCTTGCTTAAAATTTTGAATTTTATCGGAATAGATTTGTACTCAATAATTCTAATGTTTTTGTAGAAGCGCTTAAAGCTTTTATTATTAATATTATCATGATAAGTAAACTGATCAGAGGGCTTGAAATTATAATATAGCAATTTTTCGACTGATTTTGCTGATTCAATTTCAGCTTTTAAAGTTGGTTCTTTTAGCGCCAAATCATTCATATATTCAACAAAAGCATTTCCAGTTTTGTTGCTAAAGCCATTATATTTTTCAAAAATTTCCTTTAATTTATTAAATTCCGACAAATGTGACTGCGCCATTAAAACTGTATATTCACTTTTTCCATCAGCTTTTTTGCCAAAAGGATTTTCGAAATATTTTTTTAATTCTTCATTTTTGCTTGTAACAAGTTTTTTCTTAATAATTTTAAAGTATTTATCTTCCTTTTCGTCATATTTAAATCCATATAACGTCTCATCTGACAGACCTCCATTTAAAATAGTGCGAGTTTTACGCGAAAATTTTATAGCGGTATGCTTTTTTGCTTCTTCATATTTTTCTTGAATTATTTTCTTTAAATCTTCAACTTTTGCTAGCTTATCAACTTCAAACTTTGGAATTTTAACTAACTCACCAGTTTCAATGTTTTCCTTATAGTTTTCGTCATGAAGAAGAAATTTTTTATCAGTTTTATTATCTGCAAGTGTTAAAAGATTGGCAATTTGAGGATTTTTGTTACCTATAATTGCAACAATTGCCGCATCAACAGCATGATGCTCGTTATTTTCACGATTTTTTTCAATTTTTTCTGGCTTATTGTTGTTAAGATTTTCATTTGGCCCGTTGTTTTTTTGCACAGGTTTTGCTCTAAAATATTTGGTAACATGACCTTTAATTGTTGATATTTTTACTTTGTGCTTGCTAGAATTTTCATCAATATATGTGAAAAACTCATTATTTTCAAAATGCTCTACAAGCGCGTGATAGAATAATTTTGTTGAATACCTTGTGTCATTCAAGTTTCTGGCTAAAAATTCAACTTGAAATTCATCGTAATCTTGTAGTGTTAAAAATCGAAATCTATTTTTTGCAGAATCTTCGTCCAAATCGACATAAGAATCTAATTTTTTATTTTTTTTATACTTGTTAATGAATAATTCTTTTGCTTTTTCATAGTATTTGTTATAAAATTCATCACCATTTCTTTTTATATATTCGCTAGCAATTAATTTTCCTTTTTTTAGGTTTTCTGCTTTTTCAGTTAATATTTTGTTTGCTTGCGAATTGTCATAAGACATTGAATATGGGATTATATGTTCAATTTCATATTTTTGGCTGCCATTAATCAATTGATCTATGTTAATTTTGTCCAATGTATAAAGATCTATGCCATCTTGTTGGTGGTAAAATCTTAATCTATCCAGAAGTTTAGCAGGCTTTGTTTCTAAATCGGAAAGTTTATAACCTTTATTTTCTAAATTCAAAATTTGAAATAATTTTTCAAGAGTTTTGCCTTTACCCTTCTTATTTCTCTTTTTTATTTCTTCGATTGTTTTTTTATCATTTTTTTCACGTGGACTCTCGATGATAATTGCATCAATTATATTTTCTTTTGAATATTTTTTGATAATTTGGTTTAAAACTAAAACTGCTTGTTCGAATGTGTTTTTTGTTCCAGGCGAAATAATTTCATCTTGAAAAATTCTCGGATTTAAATATTTGGTTTTTTTATCAGTTTTTCCTAGTTTAGATTTTTGCTCTTCCCATTTTCTTCTTATTTCTTCATCTTTTCACTTCAAATATTCTGAGTTCTTATTTTGTTCAAACATTTTTGGCAAAAATTCTCTTATTGCTTTAAGTGAAAAATTACCAATTTTCTTAAAATTAAATTTTGTATTACTAAAAATGGATTTAACAAAATCTAGCTGTTTTTCCCTATCAATCTTTAATACTTCAAAAATATTTTTCTCAGTTAATTTTTTTAAAACTTCGTCTTGACCACGACTTTTTTCCCGGTCAAGAATTATGCAAATTGCATCTAAATATGGCAAAAATTCCAATATATTATTAATATTTATTCAGTTAGAATCAGAAGAATGGGAATAAATTGTTGCCAATAAATGTTTTGTTACTTCCAATTTTGTAGTTGGCTCTTCTTTGATTATTTTTCTACCTTCAATTGTATCTTGATCATCAATGTCTGATTTTTCAAACCCAAAATCCTTAAGAATTATTTTTTTAATTTCATTTTTTTTGAGTGAAATTGATATAATTTTTGCTTTTTCTTTTACTTTTAATAATTCATCAAGAAGTTCGTTTCTATCATTAGAACTTAATTGTCATATTTTTTTATTTGTAGTTTTTAAATCGGTACTTAAATTAATTAATTGGTTTAACAGGTTGAAAATTTCATAAGATGGGTAATTAACTGGAGATCTATTTTCTTCGACAAAAAATGAGCATTTTCCTATAGTTTTATCTCAAATATTATCGTATTTTTTAAAAACTTTTCCCTTTTCATCTTTTTGAAAAATACCATATTCACTAGCACTGTGTTCAGATCCTGGACCTTTTGCATAATCTCTAACCGAAGTAAAAAGATTTAAAAATTTTTCGCTAAATTCTGGATTAATTTCTTGAACTTCAAAAAGTTTTTTAATTTCATTAACTCATTGCAAGTTAGAAAAACTATAACCACCCAAATCTTTTGGAATAGAACTGTTTGATTTAAAAAAGCCATTTTTTTTGAAAAAATCATACAATAAAATGCTAGGATGTTCTATTCCTTCATACTTATCAGCAACATTTTCTTCTTCTAAATCATAAAAAAAGCCACGATTTTCAAGGTAATCATGTAATATTCAGATTAAATCTAATTTTTCAATCTTAGAATCAAGAGCTTTAACTTTTACTTCTAAAATATTTGAATGTTTTGCCGCACATTTTTTATATATTTCTGTGAAAAATGAAATTATTTTTTCGTAATTTTCCGTATCTTTTTTATTAGCGCGTTGAATATCACTAATATTTTTAAGTTCAAATAAATCTTTATATTTTAATATTAGGTTAATAAATCTTTGATTTCGGTATGCTTTTCGACGAATATTCCTTCTAGTTGAACGAAAAGCACGTCTTTCATTGGCGGTTTTTCTTTCTTCAAAAGTTCGTGTACCTCAATCAAGTATTTTGCTTGTGGTACTATCAATAATTGCTCATCCAATAGATGCAATCCCGAGGTCAAAGCCAATAGTAATATTTTTTTTATTATGCATATTTTTAACCTTTCTGCTCAAAATATTAATTTTTGCATTTTTTATTGTTGATTATTAAATAACTATAATTCGCCATTTATTAAATTTTACCAAAAATTTAAGCATTAACCTTTATTAAAAAAATAAAAAAACCCCACTAGGTGGGGAAATTCGACAGCATAATGCGTCTTATTTTTGTGCGACAATTTCTTACTAGAGTAAAATTTAATGCGCATACTTATGTATGCAAAACTAATTATACACCATTTTTTATTTTTTTATTTATTTTTTTTTATTTTTTTTATTCCTGTAAAAAAACGAGCATTACTATGAAAAAAATCATTGAAATTAGCGAATCAGAATACGTTTATCTTTTTCTAAACAACATTGTTATCAAAAAAGACAGTGAAAAATTTGTTTTCCCCATTGATACAGTCGATGTCTTAATTTTTGAAAACGACAGAGCAACTATATCAATTCCAGTCATCAATGAACTTGTTGAAAAAAAGGTAAACATTATTATTTGCAAAAATCATTTACCGCAATCATTAATCATCCCTTACAGTGGCTACTATAATAATAAGATTTTTCAAGAGCAAATAAAATGAGATATTCCGTATAAAACTAAAACTTGACAAGAAATAATTAAACTAAAAATTCAAAGATCCATAAGTGTTTTAAAGTCAATTCAGAAAATTAATTCAGAAGATGAAGCAAAAATGTGAGACTATTTCCACGATGTTCAACCTTATGATACTAACAATCGCGAAGGCCATGCGGCAAAGTTATATTTTAAACTTTTGTTTGGCAAAGGTTTTATTCGTGACCAAAACGGTGATGACAATATTAACATTCTATTAAATTACGGTTATATTGTCTTACTTAGTTATGTTGCCCGGATTATTTGTGGCAAAGGACTTGACAATCGGCTCGGAATTTACCATAAAAGTTTTAATAACAATTTTCCGCTTGCTTGTGATTTAATGGAACCCTATCGCTATTGGGTTGACCAGATTGTTTATAATCATATCAATGCTGAATTTCTTAATTTTCAAGATTTTAAAGAAGCACTTTTTAAATCTTTTAGCAATCATATTGAATATAAAGGCAAACATATTAAATTTAGCAAATATATGGAATTTGAAATTATGGACATTCTTAATTTAAAAGAAAATTATAAGGAAATTACTACAGAAAGTGATCAAAGTTAATACTAGAGAGATGCGTATTTTATTAATGTATGACATTTATTATATTAATGAAGATGATAATAAACTTTATAACAAATTCATTAAGGAACTTTATAAACTTGGCTATGTCAGGCTTCAATACTCGATTTATTCAAAAATAATTCCAACTCATCTTCAATATAATAGTGAGAAAAAGAAGCTTTTAAGAATTATTCCCAAAAATTCAAATATTAGAATTGCGATGTTAACAGAAAAACAATATCAAAACATCGAAATTCTTAATGGCACAAAGTCTAAAAATGAAATCTATAACCTAGAGGAGGATTATATCAAACTATAATGCTAAAATTTTTTAATAACCTTAACAACACAGTCCAACTTAAAACTAACGTAAAAATCATTGAAACTGAAAATACAGATCTATTTTTGAGTCATCTTTTTAATTATGAATATGAAAGTGAATCAAAGGCATTTGAACTTATGTCAAGAAAAATATCGCTAAAAGATTCAGTTTTAATCACTAATTTGACAAAATTTTCAGAATTTTTAAGTTTAAGCGCTAAAAACTGACTTGGAGATTCCATAATTAATGATGAATATTGAAGCGAAAGTATCTTTTTTCGGAATGAAAAAATCGATGGAATTGTTGACAAAATCAATCAAAAACTAGGATTTGAATTTTTAAATTATGAAATTGATAATGTAAAACTAATTAAAGCAATTTTTAACATCGAAAATGATATATTAATAAATGAAGAAAACTTTGAGAATCTAGCCGAAATTATTTTTAGTACAATGAAACAGACAATTGTAATTCTGAAAGATCTTGATTATATAAAATTTGAAAAACTGTTTAAATATAATAATGTAACTTTCCTAATTTTGACAAATGATTTTACAAAATATATTTCCAAATTTAGTGAACTTGAATTAGTTGCTTTTTATTCACAGAAAACTGTAATTGATGTAATTGATAATTTGCCGATTATACGTTATTTTGAAAATCTCAAAAATCGTCCTGTTAATGAAGATGAGCTAATATACACTTCTGAAGAAGAGAAAATGGCAGCAAAAATGCATTTTTACAAAATAAAAACAAGTTTTTTAAACTAAAAACCCTTTTATAATTGATTTTTTTAGTTTAAAAATTAAAAAAATACCTTTTTTTCTTGGAAATGAGGTTTTTGTGCTGTACAATTTCTTACTAGAGTAAAACATTTTGAGATTGAAGACCTCCTTTCTACTTGTTTTTGTGCTGTACAATTTCTTACTAGAGTAAAACTGCAGAACCCTGGCAAAGGCGGCAGACAGTGTTTTTGTGCTGTACAATTTCTTACTAGAGTAAAACAATTCTTTTTTATTAAATGTTCGAGTTAAAGTTTTTGTGCTGTACAATTTCTTACTAGAGTAAAACAAAATACTAAATTGTCTTACACTGATATTGGTTTTTGTGCTGTACAATTTCTTACTAGAGTAAAACCTCTTTTATATATTTATAAGCATTTATTAAGTTTTTGTGCTGTACAATTTCTTACTAGAGTAAAACGAGTTGGTGTTTGCCTCCTACCCATTGTACGTTTTTGTGCTGTACAATTTCTTACTAGAGTAAAACCTAGTTTTGAGATATCTTCAAAACTCCGATGTTTTTGTGCTGTACAATTTCTTACTAGAGTAAAACAATTTATTTAATTCTGTTGGCGAACTGTTGGTTTTTGTGCTGTACAATTTCTTACTAGAGTAAAACTAAAAAGCGAACATCTTGCACCTGAATATTGTTTTTGTGCTGTACAATTTCTTACTAGAGTAAAACCTCTTTAAATTTTAAATAACGCTCGCTATTGTTTTTGTGCTGTACAATTTCTTACTAGAGTAAAACCTCAACTTCTTTCTTGTTTATAGACTTCTTGTTTTTGTGCTGTACAATTTCTTACTAGAGTAAAACTAAAAAATAAAGGGACTTTGTCCCTATTTTGTTTTTGTGCTGTACAATTTCTTACTAGAGTAAAACTTTTACAATCTCAACGTCTCAAAATGCTGAGTTTTTGTGCTGTACAATTTCTTACTAGAGTAAAACTTTAAAAATTTTGCTTCCATGTTTT
>NZ_AFHO01000002.1 GCF_000218525.1 Mesomycoplasma ovipneumoniae SC01
TGGCCAAAGATAAAGTACCAAAACTTAAAAAGATTTTGAATGCTTTTGAAAAATCAGGTTTGGAGATATTTTTTTTCAATATTTTACCCCACTTCTTTTTGTTATTCCAGATTTTTTTAATACAAATCGATATTAGATTGGTCCAATTAGATTAGGAGCAAACTAGAAAAATTAAATTAAATTATACACTAAATTAATGTAAAAACGCAGATAATTATCATTTTTCTATATTTTATTTTGAATTTCACTGTTATTTTTTCATAATATGTTAATTTTTTTCAGAAAGATCCTTAATTGTGTATTTTTTGTTTGTACGGAGATTTATTTTCCCGCAGTGCTTGTCAAACTTTTTATCCATTTTATAAGGTTTTTTTGTGAATTTCTTATTAAATTATTATCATATACGTCTTAAATTCATCTAAATTCCTTGCAAAATGCAAAATTGGGATTTTAAGCCTTAAATTCAGCAATTTTGATCTATTTAGTTTTTTTAACTGTCAATTTCTATTATTTGATTTTAACACAGCTTTTTGATTGTGTCTGAAATTAATATATTAATTTATCAAATATTTTAATTATTATTTTATATGAAAAAACTCCGCGGTTAACGGAGTTTTTTCATATGGTGGAGGTGCGGGGATTCGAACCCCGATCCAATTAAAATAATTTATTGGAGTCGACAGTTTAAATTTCATTATAAAAAGGTATTTATAAAGGTATAAAAATATAATAATTTATAAAAAAGAATAAGAATATGTTAATAAAAAAGAATAAGAATAATAAGAATTAAGAATAAAGAATAAGTTAAGAATAAGAATTAAGAATTAATAAATCAAAGGAGTTAAATAGTCCTGTATTTTAAAAATGTATTTGAAAACCAAAAACATATATTTACTAACTATTTTAGTACTTACAGGGAAAACTTAATATATTGAATTAAGGAAGATATATTATCGAAATAAAAAACTTATAGGTTTTATTATGAATTAAAGTGTTGCAAAATTTAATTGGGTATTCATTAATGAGTGATTAAATGTTGCATCATCATTAGCTTTAATTGAATCTTTTGCGTTTAGATTTACATTAGTATTATGGTCTACCAAACCACTGCATCCAAAAAATTTTTTTAATTGTCAAAACCAGAGTCACCCCCATTTATGTTATAGCTATTTCAAAGTATTTATAGAAATAGCTATGACACATTATAACATATTTTTTAATTGGTATTAAAAAAAAAAAAAAAAAATATTTTAACTACATGGATTCGAAATTAATATCAATAATCGGTTTTTAAATTATAAATTGGGATTATTTTTATTAATTTTGTCAATTTTTTCAGTTATTTTAGTAATTTTAAATGCATCAATTTTTTGTGTTAAATTATTTAAATAGCCTTCGACAATTTTATTAAGGTTCTCTTGAATTTCGCCAGCATCCTTGATAATTCTTTCTGCTAATGATCTACTTTTTTCTGCTTTAGTGTTAATTTTGTTTATTGATGCTTTTAGTGTTTTTTCTTTTCAGTCATCAAACTTTTGAATGATTTTACTTGCATCTTCAAGACTTTGACTTTGAATCTCTAATTTATTTTCTTTTAGAATTATTGATTTTAAAAGCATTAAAAGCGCTAAATAAAAATGTGGACGGCAAATGAAAATTTTTTCATAATTAGGGGCGACATCAATTGTAAAGTATTTTTCAGGTTCAAGTTCTGTTACTAAAATAGCATAGCTAGCATTTTTCTTTTTACGGTCTTCCTCAATTTTTTTGAAGAAATCTTTGTTTTTTTGTTTTCCAGATTTTTCTTTTGATTCAGATTTTGCTTCTAAAATGATTTTTGTTTCAACATTTCGACTTTGATCATTAATTGTAAAAATAAAGTCGGATTTTGTTGCTTTTTCTCCTGGTTCACCCTTAATATTTACGGTATCTTTTTTTAGTTCAACAACAACTGAATCATTGTCATCTTTACCAAAAGGAAAAACATCTCTATACCTTTCTAAAATTCAGTTTTCTAGATTTTCTCCTATTTGTTTTGAACTAATATTTTTATATTTATATTTATTTAATTCCTCTTCTAGGTCATTTATTTTGGTATCTTTTTCGTTAAGAGAATGTTCAAATCCTGCTTTTACATCAGCGGTTGTTTTTTCACGCACTTCAGCTATTTGTTCCAGCCATTTTTTCTCGGTATCTTGCTTAAATTGCTCGTATTCTTTAGATTGAACAGATAAAAATTTCGCTTCCTTTTCTTTAATAGCGCTATTAATTGTGCTATCTTGGTATTTTTCCATACCATTAATTTTTTCTTGCAGTTCTTTAATTGTTCCTTGCATTTCAGCGATTGTAATATCTTTTTGACCAATTTCTTCCGAATGTTTTAAACTTAAGTCTGATTTTACCTTATCATTTTGGCCTTTTAATTTTCCAATTTCCTCTCTAAGATTTTTATTTTCCTCTTTTATTTTTTTAATTTCAACATCATTTGCATAAATATCGTTGCGAATTTGGATAGTATATTCACTTAATTTATTTTTTGTTTGATCGTCTATATAATTTTGTACTTCACTTACAAGGGAAAATCAATCACCTTTCTTGGCATCCTCTAGAAGTTGGTATGTTAGTGTTTCTTTATTAATTAATTTGACTTTTATTTCATTGTTTTTCTTTATTTCCATAGCATAATTAATTTTAACACATATTTAAAAATAGGCAAATTTTTCAAATTAGATAAAAAAATTAAAAATGTGGTATAATTAAATCTTAGTTAATTTAAGAACGACCTTAAATTAAAACAGTCAAGCTAATTATCTTAAAATGAAAAATAAAAAGAAATCAAAAGAAATTCACTTTGGTGAATGAGATCAAATATTAAATTTAACTCAGAGTCAAAAAAATAATATTTTTTCAAATTTTGATTTTGATGATAAAATAAGTTTTGACTTTCATGGTTTAGACACTCAAAAAACAGTAGCAATTGTTGAAAATTTAATGTTTGAATTTAGAAAATCCAATAAAAAATGTATAAATCTAATTTCTGGTGTTGGTTTAGGACATGTTCGTGAGCAAATTTTGGATAGTTTATCATTTTATTCTAACGAATTTGTAATTGGGTTTGAAAATCAAGGTCTAATTCGTGTTTGCAAAAAGTAAATTTTCGAAAAAACTAAAATTTTGTTAAAATTTGTTTTTATTTAAATTCAAATGAAAGCAATCTAATTTTTAGTCTAGCAGTTGTCACTAAAAATTATTGTTAGTTTGAAAATCATTTTTATAATAAATAATTCATTTTTATAAATTTAGAATTTATTATCTTTTAAAAAATATAATATTTGATAATTATGACAGGAAAAATATGCCACTAACTACTAACCCAACCCGTTTTTTTGGTCTTGGCGGAATGCAAGAAATTGGGAAATCAACGCTTATAATTGAAGATAATTATGATATTGTAATTATTGATGCTGGTATTAAGTTTGCTAACCTTTTTTCGACAGGAATCAAAGGAATGGTTCCAAATTACCAATATCTTTTAAAAAATCAAGCAAAAATTCGCGGTATTTTTATCACCCATGGTCATGAAGATCATATTGGCGGAATTGTTTATCTTGTTCAAGAAGTTCAAATTAAAAAAATTTTTGCCCCAAAAATTGCAATTGAATATTTAAAAGCCAAATTTGTTGACCATAAAATTAAAAAGGAAATTGAGTTTGTTGAAATAAAAAAGGACGATGTCTATTATTTTGAAAGTTTTAAAGTCGACTTTTGAACCGCTCAGCACTCAATTCCTGATGCCTTTGGTGTTCGAGTAACTTCAAAACATGGCTCAATTATGTGTACTGGTGATTTCCGTTTTGACTATACACCAATTGGAAATTACACTGATTTTGATAAGTTAAAACAAATCGGGAAAAACAATCTCACAGTACTTTTTTCAGATTCAACAAATGCAATGCGGCCAAACCACTCACCCTCTGAGCGTGACATTCTTGCTGATATTGAAATGCATATGCGTGCGGCAACAAGAAAAATTATCATTACCGCATTTGCCTCAAATTTAACAAGAATTAAGGCACTAATTGAAATTGGAATTAAATTAGATAAGAAAATTCTTGTCTTTGGGAGATCAATGGTAAATGGGATTAATATTGGTCGGCGTTCTGGCTATATTAATGCTCCTGATGAGGCTTTTCTTGGTAAAAATTTATCAGGTGTTGAAGAAAATCAAATGCTAATTTTAACAACCGGTTCTCAAGGTGAACAACTAGCTGCTCTTGATCGAATGTCAAACAAAAAACACCCTAAAATCAGTATTGAACCTCGTGATATGGTTATTTTTTCTTCATCGCCAATTCCAGGAAACAAAATTAAAATTGAGCATTTAATTAACCGACTTTATAAATTAGGCGCAATTATTAAAGAAAACGGGCCTGATGGTTATCTTCATACTTCAGGGCATGCTTATAAATCTGAACATGAAAAAATTTTCCAACTAACAAAACCAAAATATTTTTTCCCTTATCATGGCGAATACCGAATGGCTCTTGCTCACTCTCAGACGGCAATTGAATCTGGGGTTAATCCAAAAAATGTAATAATCCCGGATAATGGTGAAGTTTTTGAAATTGTTAATCAAGAAGTTCGTAAAACCAAGAGAAAAATTCCGTGCGAGCCTATTTACATTGATGGAGATACAATTTCACGTGATAATTCGCGGATTATAAATGAACGTCAATACATGCGTGAAAACGGTGTTGTTTTTATTTTTGTCCCTTTTGATAAAAAAAATAATGAAATTAAAGGTAGAATCTCGATTATTACAAAAGGTGTCTTTTCAATTCGAACAGGAAGTCCAATTATTGCCGACATTAGGCGAATTAGCTATTCATCAATTCGCTTTTTTGTGCAAAAAGATCCAAACTGATCAATGCCACAATTAAAGCAACTCTTAAAAAATCGATTGGGTTCATATTTCCATCGGTCAAAACGTTGAAATCCAGTTGTTTTGTCAAAATTTATTTTTGTTGATGAAAAATTTGATTTTTTAGCCAACTATGAACAAAAAGAAGCAGAAAAATTTGTTGATTATAAATCAGTGCAGACAAAATTAGCAAACCCAGTTAATAAAAAAGTTAACAAACCAAGTTTAAATAATAAGTCTTCTAACACAAATCAGCAAAAAAATGGCAATTCAAGCGAAAATGTAGCTGTTAAGCCGAACAATTTAGACAAAAAAAATCTAAATTATTATAATAAGCAAGAAAGTACAAATGAAAAATTAGCCAAATCAAGTAAAAAAAATATTCCAAATAAAATAGCAAAAAAATCACTAAATTCGCAAAATATTCTAAAAAATGAGGCTCAAGCTAACTCAAACCACGAAAAAACTTTTGCTAATAGTGAGTCTTCTCTAAATAAAAGAACACGGATTCAATCAAAAAAACCTGATTATTTGACAACAAATTCAGCCAGTTCTGGGGATAATTTAAATAGTAAAAATATTCATCCAAAATCTAGAAAAAATCAAAATACAGCAAATTTTAAACAACTTTTTCCAAAAAATATAAAGCAAAATCCTGTTGCTTTTTCAAAAAATGCTGATAATGATAATTTTGAAAACTTAAATTATCGTAATAAAAAATATAATAAAAACAGTAAAAATTTAAATCCAAATTTTGTTAAAAAGCAAGCGTCTCACCTTAAAAACACTAAAATATGCCCGGTTTTTTACCCTAAAAGCCCTGATTCTACGCATGTAACTTTTCATAAAAAGCCAATAACAAGCAAAAAAAATTATAAAAGCCAAAATTTGAATGATAAAATTGGCAAATCTGAAAATTCAAAACCTAAACAAACAACAGAAAGCAATTAAGAAATGTTAAAAAATAAAGACACGCATAATTTTATTTACATCAAAGGTGCAAGTGAGAACAATTTAAAGAATTTTGACCTTGTAATTCCTAAAAATAAATTAGTTGTCTTTACTGGGGTTTCAGGATCAGGAAAGTCATCTTTAGCATTTAATACGATTTATGAAGAAGGAAAACGACGTTATATAGACTCTTTAAGTTCATATGCGCGACAATTTTTAGGCGGGACTAAAAAACCAAAAGTTGAAGCTATTTACGGACTTTTGCCAACAATTTCTGTTGAGCAAAAAACAAGTCATAACAATCCCCGCTCAACTGTTGGAACAATTACCGAAATTTATGACTATTTTCGGCTTTTATTTGCCAAAATTGGTAAACCTTTTTGTCCTAATCATAAAGCTGAAATTGTTCCTCAAAAAATTGTTAACATTTTGAATTCAATTTTGTCACGGCCAAAAGGTACTAGAATTGTGATTATGGCTCCTGTTGTTCAATCTGAGCGCGGATCTCACCGAAATTTAATTGAAAATCTTAAAAATCAAGGTTTTTTACGGCTTAAAATTAATGATGTTACATATTATCTCGCAGATGAAATTAACCTTGATCCAAAGCAAAGACACACAATTTCTGTTATTATTGATAGATTTATTCTTGATGATGATGAAGAAACTAGACTTCAATCTTCACTTGAATTAGCATTTCAAATGGGAAAAGGAATTGCTCTTTGTGAGTTTGACAATTCTGAAGTAGTTAGATTTTCAAAATTACAGGCTTGTCCTTTTGGAGATTTTGAAATGCCAAGTCTAGAAAATCGACTTTTTTCATTTAATTCACCTTATGGAATGTGCAAAACTTGTAAAGGATTAGGGACAAATTTAGAGGCTGATTTTGATCTTGTTGTTCCTGATAAAAATTTATCTATTAATCAAGGTGCCATTAAATATTTTGGAAAATCAATAAATACAAAATCATTAGAATGGCAAGAGCTGCAAATTTTGCTTGAGTATTTTGAAATTTCGCCTGATAAAAAAATCAACGAGCTTACTAAAAAAGAGCTTGAAATTATCAATTATGGCTCAAAAGAATCAATAAATTACTCGTTAGTTTCCGAAAGTGGAAAAAGATATGATTATTTTCGGCCAATTGAAGGTATTTTAAGTCGAATCCAGCGTAAATTTTGGGACACAACTAGCGAAGATCTTCGTCTCTGATTTAAAAAAATGATGTCCGAATTTTTGTGTAGCACATGTCAAGGCGCTAGATTAAATAATTATGCTCTTGCAGTAAAAATTGAAAATTATAATATTTTTGAATTATCGCAGCTGTCTATTAAAAATCTTATTGAGTTTTTTAAGAATTTAAATTTATCTGACTTTGATCAACAAGTTTCTAAATTGATTCTTTCAGAAATTCGCGATCGACTTTCTTTTTTAGACAATGTTGGACTTTCATATTTGAATTTAAGCAGATCAGCAGCAACACTTTCTGGAGGAGAATCGCAAAGAATTCGGCTTGCAAGTCAAGTAGGATCGCAATTAACTGGGGTACTTTATGTTCTTGATGAACCTTCAATTGGATTACATCAAAAGGATAATGACAGATTAATTGCAACTTTGAAAAAAATGGTTGAAATTGGTAACAGTTTAATAGTTGTAGAGCATGATCTTGAGACTATTTTAGCTGCTGATTATTTAGTTGATATAGGCGCTAATGCTGGTGAAAACGGTGGGTATTTAGTTGCTGCCGGAAAAATTGAGGACATTGAAAACGAACCAAAATCGATTACAGGGCAATTTTTAACTAATAAATTAGCAATTCCAGTCCCTAAAAAACGTCGCAGTGGTAATGGTAAATTTATAATTATCGAAAAAGCAAGAGAAAATAATTTAAAAAAAATCAGTATAAACATTCCTTTAGGTAAATTTGTCGTTATAACAGGGGTATCAGGTTCGGGTAAATCAACATTGGTAAATCAAATTTTGGTTAATGGGATTGCAAAACACCTGGGCGGAACAAATATTCGTGTTGGGAAATGTGATGAAATTAGGGGACTTTTTAATATTGACAAATTAGTTGCGGTCAATCAAAGCCCAATTGGAAGGACGCCTCGCTCAAATCCAGCGACATATACATCTGTTTTTGACGATATTCGCGAGATTTTTGCAAACACCGAGCAAGCAAGATCGCTTGGATTTTCTAAGTCAAAATTCTCATTTAACTTGCAATCTGGAAGGTGTGATAAATGTCAAGGCGATGGGCAAATAAAAATTGAAATGCATTTTATGCCCGATATATATGTTTTATGTGATAACTGTCAAGGGAAAAGGTATAAGCCTGATGTTCTGCAAATTCGTTTTCACGGTAAAACTATCGCAGATATTCTCGAATTAACAGTCTCAGCGGCACTTGAGTTTTTTCATAACTGGCCAAAAATTGTTACAAAATTGCAAACTTTGGTTGACGTTGGTCTTGGATATATAAAATTAGGTCAATCAGCAACAACACTTTCAGGTGGTGAAGCTCAAAGAATTAAATTAGCGACATTTTTACAAAAAAAACCAACAGGAAAGTCACTTTTTGTTCTCGATGAGCCAACAACAGGGCTGCATAATTATGACGTTGCAAATTTAATTAAAGTGCTTGATAGAATAGTGGATAATGGCGATAGTGTCGTGATTATAGAGCACAACTTGGATGTAATTAAAGTTGCAGATTATATTATTGACCTAGGACCTGAAGGCGGACAAGAGGGAGGAAATATTGTTGCAAAAGGAACTCCGGAGGCTGTTGCAAAGGTAGAAAAATCCTACACTGGCGCTTATTTGAAAAAGATTTTAAACGTTAAATAAGCTCCTTAATAGAAAAACCACCAAAAAAAGTTTTGGTGGTACAGTTTTTTGCTTTAACTACAACTGCAAAGTCAGAGAAGTTCATTTGAGCGGTTTGAACATAACCAAAGCATAACATACCTAAAAGGTAGCTCAAAGGTAATTATACATTATTTCTTAAATTTCAAAAATAATTTTTTTTTTTTTTTTTACAGCAATTTTGCGGGTTAATGAATAAAGGCTTCTAAAACAAATAAAAACCCGCAAATTTGTGGGTTTTTGAATAAAAAATAATCAAATTGAATTGCTAATTGCTGAAAAATAACGGTCATGATTTGGCAAAAATTCAAATTTTTGCAACAACAACATTTTTACAAACCCAAATTAGTAAAATCCAGTCAAAATTCCTTAAGTAACCTTTATTAATTAGCGGCTGTTCTTTTTTAATTGTAACTAAAAAAAATTATGATCAAATTGATAAGGCAACTATCAAATTTTTATCGTGGATTTAGATAGAGAAGATTCTTGCAGGTGATAAAAAAATCTCTACTTGAGAGTATATAATATTAAAAAGTGATTATTTTTTACTTTTTGGTTAACAAAATGAAATTTTAATAGAAAAATATAGTAATACTTGCATAATTATTTTGCTATAATTTTATTTGCTTACTACTTACTCTAATAAAAAATAGGAGAATATTTGAAAGTAAAATTAAAAATTTTCATAGGCTCTAGCATGAGACTAGCTCCTATGTCTTTTTTGGTTGACTGTGGATTTCAAAGTAATGATGATGAAATCCTTTTTAGAACTTCTCAAGGTTTGCCAGGACCACTTATGCAAGCTTTGACGGGAGAAAATCAATTGGTAACATATTATAATAAAATCTTGAAAAATAATCAAGATTTTGTTCGACTTAAATCTCAAGTTAACCAAGAAAATCTTAACAAACTAAAACAATTAGAGCAAAAATACTTGCAAGAAATTAATCATCAAGAAAACAAAAAAGGAATCAGTGTAAAACAAACAGACAGTAGTAAGATTCACTGAGATCCTTATTTAAAAGCGCTGAATTTAGCAAATTCAGTAATTATTTGGCTGAAATCAATGTTGAATTTTCTTAAATCACAAAATACTAGGCTTGTTTGGAAAACTAAAAACAAAAGTATAGCACAAATTTCTAAAAAAATTAAAGATGTATTAGTTCAAAATACTGCTCTTAAAAATCCAATGATTACTGAAGCCAATAAAATTCTAGAACAATTGACGGTAGCATAAAATCTACTAATTAGTCAAAAAAGTCTATAAAAATAGACACTTTTTATAAAAATGATTAACTTATAAGGTTAGCTAATGACAAAATTTGAAATCCTTTCTGTCTTTTGAGATACTAGAGTTGCCTTTATTGAGTTTTTAGGATCAGTGCTTTTAATATTTTTCTTTTTGACATCAAAACATATTGTACATCAACTAAAGTCAAATATTTTTGTTTCAAGTTTTCTCTATACTCTTTCATTTTTTTCAGCACTTTTTATTGCTCAGGCAGCTTCTGGATTTTTATCAAATTCAGATATCAAACCGTTTTTAATACCACAAATTGTCATATTTGAATCAATTATCAAAGGTCTGACAAATTCATTTACAGGAACATTACTTTATCAAGGTTATTTTTACATTTTTGGCAGTCAAATTTTAGGTGTTATTTTTGGTTATTTGACCTTCTTCTTGTATACAAAAATGGTAAAAAATATCACAAAATATAAAGAAGATTTTCACAAAATAGTTATGGTTAAAAAGGCCCCTAAAATTAGCACTTATTTGCAAAAAGAAATCTTTTTTGGTTCATTATTTGTCTTTATTTTAATGAGTATTCCAAGAATTCCTTTTAGTGCAAATTTAACTTTATTTGATCATCAGATTGTTTTATTTATTTTGTTGGTCTTTTTCTTTATTATTAACACTAATACCGGTTTTATCAATTTTAATTTATGGTCAACTTTAGTGATCATACCTTATTTAGCAATAAGAAAAATTAATAATTTTAGTATTAGACTTTATTTGTGGCAAATCATTATTAACATACTCACAACTATTTTAATACCCGCGATTTTAAGTCTAATCTTTTTAGGTATTGCCAGTTCTTCAAACTTAAGTTTTAATTTATAAAATCTAACAAAGGAAAGAAAATGTTTAGAAAAAAATACAAAAAACTATTTTTAGGTGTACTGACTTCTGCTTTGTCCGTCTCTGTGGTGGTTTCTTGCGGAATAACTAACAGCGCTAATTTATTTACAAGTTCTACTAATTTAGAATTAAATAAAAGCCACCCTTACTATTCAATTTATGAACCACAATTTAATATTGATTTATTTAAAACTAATAATTTAGAACAATTTTTAACAGCAGAGTTTGCTAAAGTACCTTATCAAGTCCAAAATTCTAACTCCAAATTAATTAACATTAATCAAGACTTTCAAGTATCACATATTGCAGACTTACAACAAATTAATTCTAACAATCAAATAGTTCAACCAACAGTTGAAAATAATACTTTAACTTTAGATCAACCTAAAGTTGAAATCAAAAATTTCAAGCAAAATAAATTGGCAAATCGCTTCATCAAATTAAATTTAGATGCACAAGGCTTAGAATCCAAAGCTAAACAAATCAACTTGAACCTAAATAATTTCTATTATGAAATAAACTATAATCAAATTCAGGAAAATAATGATGACACAAGAATTTTAGATGTTCCAATTACTATTAGATATTATAATGCTGATGACAAACAAAACCCTTACAAGCGAGAAAATTTTATTACAATTTATAAACAAATTAGCGGTTTTGCCCCAAATAAAGCAAAGCAAGATAATATTAACAAAACCAAAATGATTAGCAAAATTGACTATAAAAATAAGACTAATGTTTCTATTTATGGTGCTCTAGAAAATTTAAATTCTAAAGAAGAAATCAATGGTGAGACTGATACTTTAATTAGAACTAAATATCTTGATAAACAACTAAAAGATATTGATTTGTTTACAGTAGAAATTCCTCAAGATAGCAAAAGTCAATATTATTTAAAAGATGCTAGGCTAGGCGGTGATCTAAAATCTATTTTAGTGACTGTTGTCACAACCACAGGTAGTGGACAAAATGCTTACAGTACAGAAAAAGTCTATAAAATTGAAGGCTTTAAGCAACTAGAACAACAGGAAGTCCAGCAACTATTTAAAAAATATTTAAAAGTTCAAGTTAAAGGTGGAATTAGTTTTTTTAACTATGATTTTGCCAATGTCAATAAAGATGATTTTGTAACTAACTTTGATCAAAATAGCTTTTTTGATATTAAAATTAATATTTCAGAAAAAACTAACGATACTAGTTTAGCTCCATACACAACTAAGGCTAAAATTAGCTTTAAATCAAAAAGTTCTATTTTCAAAGATTTTGAAATTGAGGATTTTGAAATTGGAGTACCAAAATTTGTTTCTTTATTTGATTCTTCAACCTCATTATTAAATAAAAACCAAATTTTTTCACCTTATAATGCTTCAGTTTATATACCAGAATTAGAAAGAAGAAATATTGGCGAAATTAGCAATAGTGTTAATGAAGAGAGCAAATCTTTTGTGACTTCTGGTGGTTACAAAGAATTTCGTACTTTCTACACTGATAATAAATTAACTCAGGCCGTTCACTATGGTGAAGATGTCTTAGTGCCAAGCGGTCTACCACTAAAAACTTTTTCTAAATCAAAATTACTAGGGGCTTACTACTTACCAAATCAAGGGGCCGCTGAAGGAATTGGAACTACCGTTGCATTACAAGTTGATATTAAGGACTTAGAAATTAGCCAAGAAACTAAAGACAAATATTTGCGTAATGTAGATGCTGTTGTTTTCTTTTTTATCCACTTAGACAATAATACACTTTCACTTTTAGGCCAAACAGCGCAAGTTGAACAAGGTAATAAAAATAGCTCAAGAATAGCAACCTATCTAAAAGATGCTAGTCCGATTAATCCAAAAGAATTAGAAAAAAATACTACTTTTGGTACAATTGGACAGATGACTAACAATGGTGGTTGATCACCACACGTTCACATCGAAGCTTATCCAATTCGATATGAAATCAAAAATGGTAAAAAAGTATTTGCGGAAAAATTTTTAAATCAGAAATATTTGCTTGAACAACAAAGAAATATTAGAATAGCACCAAACCGTATTAATAAATATATCAATGTAGACGAACAAAATAAGCAAATTATAAACTTAACCAGTCTTAAAGCTGCGGGTGTACAAATTGATCAAAGCAAAGACATTAACTTAGTTGATAATAGCGGGAAAGATACTAAAAAGCTTGACACACAATTTAAGGGTTATAAAAACAGAGATTACACAAAATCAGTCGAGGATTTATTTATTAGAAATCAGGCATTAGATCCAAATATATTTTTCCAATTTCGTGATGATAAATCCTCGCGAGTAAGACTGGATAACTTATTTACAAAAGCTAAACAAAATAGTTAAAAACCAAAAGATAAAAAAACACAAAGTTCGCTGTTGAATTTTTATCCCGAGTTTCCAAGTTTAATGATAAAATCTTAAAAAGTGTCCGGTTTAAACTTTTTTTGGCAAACTCGGAAAAAATAACTATTAAAGCAAAAACTAATTATTAATCAAATAAAGAAAACTAAAAAAGCTAAAATTTTAGCTTAAAAAGCAAAATTATAAAATATCTAAACTACCTTTTTTAGTTAAAACACTGACAAAGATCATAAAAATATACAACTACTATTTAAACTCAATGTAAAAAGAAAACTCGTTTTTATTTAAATTGAGCCTAAAAAAATATATGAAGTTTTGAAAGAACAGTAATTAAAAGCCTTAAATTTATAGATTTCTAAACGGTTAAATTTAAGGCATTCCATTATATTTAAAGCCATAATGGAAAAAATGGCATTATCTGAGTTTATTGCACCAAAAACATAATCAAGTCCTCCTTAATTCTAATATCAAAAAAATTTATTCTTTTATTCTTAGCGTGAGTTTTATTATAACTCAAAATTTTTTTAAACCAAGCATTTTTTTTTTTTTTTTTTCAAAAGGTTAATTTTAAAATAATAAAAAACCCCTCTGGCTAAAACTCAAAGGGGTTTTTTACCTAAAAACCAACAAATTTATCAGTTTTTAGGTTCAAATTTTAAAGAAAAAGTTATGAATTAAGGTATTTTGAAAAATCAACTTTTTCCAAAACGGCGATTATTTCTTCTTTTGATGTAGCTTTAATAATTTTGTCAATATTTTCAGAATTTTCAAAAGCGGCAACTATTTGGGGCAAGGCAACTGCGGTGTGAATATCTGCACTTGTTGCACCAAGAGTTATTAAAATTTGAACTGGACGGCTATCTTGGTCAAAATAAAAAGGTTTATCAAAGACAACAAGTGAAAAACAGTCTTTAAATACGTCTTTTCCAGCTTCAGCATGAGGCATTGCAAGAAAAGGTCCAAGTATATAATAAGGTCCGTGTTCAATTGTTGAGTTGATTATCGAGTCAATGTAATTTGGGCTTATTAATTTTTTTTCAACAAGCGGTTTACATGAGACTTCAATTGCTTCTTGCCAGGTTTGGGCTCTTTGATTAATTAAAATTGAGTCATTTTCAATTAAATTTGTGAGTAAATTAACTGACATAAGATTTTCTCCTAAATCAAAAAAAGATAAATCTAAACAAGTTGCTCAAGAACTGGACTTAATGCGGTTTTAATTTCATTTTCGTCCATTAAATTAGTTACGCCAACAATTTTAGCTTTTTGGTTTTGATTAAACTCGCTAACAAGGTGTTTTGAGGCGATAATTATATCTACTGAATTTGTAAGTCCTTTTGACTGACCCATTGAAAGGGCTTCTACAGAAGCATCAACCCCTAATTCTTTTACTATTTTTTGAACTTTCAACTTAATTATCATTGAAGTTCCCATTCCATTTCCACATGCAGCGACAATTTTTAATGACATAATTACTCCTTTATTTAATGCAGCAAACAAAAATAATTTTTACTATAATTTTAAAATTATATAACAATTTTGCAAAAAACAAATAAAAAAATCCTGGTTTTTGCAAGAACCAAGATTTTTTATACTAAAAATATAAAAATTTGAAAAACTTAATAAATTAGGCTTCTTTTTGCACTAAATCAACATTAACTTTGAGTAATTTTTGTAGTCATGTTTTTTTAGTTTGTTTTGTTGAATCAACTCCTTGACCTAAAAGAATTAGACCAATCATTCCAACAAAAACAGTAATTCAACCTAAAATATAGTGGAATTGACCAATAATTAGACTAAGTCCGAAGAAGAGGTTTCAGTCACCCATTCCTAAAAATCCGGTTGTAACTGGATTTTGACCAACTGGAATTCCAACATCAGCAATATTTTGGATTAATTTTAGACCAAATGAAATTACAATAATTTCAAAGAATCCAATTATTGCTGGAACAATAAATGCAGCTTTTCAACCTCCTGAGGCATTAGCATAAACTCCCATTGCTCCTGAGTTGAAAAAGAGTGTAATAAAGAGTGGAATTGCGACCAAAGAATAATTGTTTCCAGGGATTGCAGCAAGTCCAACTGCGATAAAGACAGCCAAAAATTGCCCGAAAACTCCACCAAGGAATCCGTAAGTAACGGCATTAATTGAAAATCCATAAGTTGCGGCAATGTCAACAGCAACAACAGCACCAGGAATTACTTTTTCAGAAATTCCGTGGAATGACTGTTGTAATTCAGTAACAAACATTCTAACACCAGTCATAATTGCAATTAAGGAAGCAATTATGTTGAGTGTTCCTCCTAAAATTAGGAAGACAAAGTTTGCCCCACCAAATGTTCCATTTCAGGTAGCACCGATTTTTTCGGCTTCCCCAGTAAATCCACTGTATGTATCATTAACAGTTTTTTCTAATCCATGGTAACCAATAATTATCGCAAATAAAACTACAAAGAGAATGAGAATAATTATTGTTTGGGTAAAAATGTTGTCTTCAAAAATTTTGAGTGATTGAGGTAATTTACGATTTTCAGCACTATGTTCTTTATTTCCAAAAAAGCGACCCATTTTGTAGCTAGTAAATAAAGTAAGCATTTGTTGGTGCCCAACGGCAAAACCAGCATTTTGGGTAACTAGGTTAGTTATTTTCAAGGTTGCAACCGATGAAGTTGCTCAGTAAATTCCTAAAAATAGACCCGAAATTATCACAAGTCCGGCTTGAGATCCAGCAGAAATTGCCCCATCATCAAGCAATGGAATTGAACGGAATAAAATTACATATAAAAGTGCAGTTACAACTGTTGATTGCTGAAGCATAATATGTCCAGTAATAACAATTGAATTTGTGTTAGTGAACCTTTTTGCTAAAACCATTAAAATATTAACAATAAAGGCAGCAATAAAGGTGAATGATGCTAAGGAAAGAAAGTCATTTGCCTTTCCAAAGCTTGTTTGAAGAAAATTGCTTGCAGAAGTCCACCCTAAATAAGGATCAAGCGGAACAACACCACCGGATTTAATACCACTAATTGCGCCAAAAACTGGAGCAGCTAGTCGAATTAGAGCACTAGCTCCAATTGATAAAAGGAAAATTCCGATAGCTGTTTTTAGCGCCCCAAGAATTGCATCTCTGGCACCCCGACCTAAAACAAGATAACCAACAAGCACTAATGAGCCAAGCAAAAGTGCATTTTGTCTTAAATAGTTATCAAGATAAACTCTTCGAACAAGAAAAACAAGGGCGTCTGAAAAACTCTCGCGGTTATGTCCCATTCGCACACCGAGCGTGATCCCGATAATTAAAAGGTTAACTGCCAAGAAAATAAGCAGGCCAAAAAGTAATTTATTTTTTTTACTAAGTGACATTTTATTTCCTTTCTTAAAATTTTTTAAAGTTTAAACTAATAAATAGTAATTAGAATTTAAAATCGCTAGATTTTAAAAGTTTTTTTGAGTTCTAGTACGTACTCAGGAAGAATTGACGGGTCAAATTTTCGCGGCTCATCAAAGGTCAATATTTCAGCAGGATTGTTAACTAGAATATCATCAATTGCTTCTTGACTAACACCAACTTGTCTTAAAAGTGGAATAAATCGATCAAAAAGATAGGTAAATCCAAAGCTCATTTTCCCTTTTAGCATCCCGTAGTTTCTCTGGTATAAAACCCGACCTGCATCAAGTGATAAAGTAATATGTTTTTGGAGTCCAAGATCAACTAGATATTTAATATTTTCAGCTAAGGTTGCATCAGTATAATATTTAACACGATCAGGACCATCAAAACATAAAGTTACACCTAATTCCTTAATTATTTTTGCATAATAATATTTATCAGGATTTTTATTTAAGTGTGAAAGTTGAATTTTTCGAGGATTAGCACCAAAATCAATTAAATATTTAGCAGCCTCATAAGCCATTGTTCCTAGTTGGGTGTGAACCAAAATTGGTGCACCGGTTTCAATTGAGGCTCTTGCGGCAACTTCAAGTGATTTTAATTCGAGGCGATCAATTGCACCATAACCTGTTCCGGCTTTAATTATTCCCGCTTTTGCCTTTGAACGTTTAACAACTGGGCCAGAATAATTATACTCATCCATTCCTTGGGTTATTTCAGCAACGACCATTTTTGTAATTTCATCAGTTGGAACAAGAGCAAGTCAAGAAGCGCCTTTGTCATAAAAAGCGGCCTTGTGGAAACCGGTGGACATAATAATATGCACTTTACCAGCTAATTCCTGGGCGATTTCGAGCATGCGATAAACATCTCTACCAACATTTGGCGGATCCATTGTTACCAATGTTTTTCCGCCGCGAGCTGCAAATTCGAGCGATTCAGCAATTGCAGCTTCGTTTGAAAGCATCACAAAATCAGGGTGTTCGTGAGCTTCAGGACCATAATTTTTAATTAAATGATCATGACAATCAACAATACCTAACTCTGAGGGGTGAATATCACCTAAGACAGTTCTTGAAAATTTTTCCGTTTTTTGCATTAAAAATTTTTTTTCCTTTCTTTAGTTTTAAAGTCAAACACTTAACAAATAAAATTTGTTTTTAATAATTTAATTATGATTTAATTATACCATTTTTTTAAATGAATGTGAAAAAAGCAAAACAAAAAATGTTTTGCGATTATAAATAACTATATTAAGCTTCGTTAAGCTTCTTTGAAAAGATATAAATTCCGTATTATTTTAACAAAAAAATAAAAAATAAAAAATAAAAATTTTGCGAATTTTTTCTGAGTTTCCCAGTTTGATGCCAAAAATTCACTTTTAGTGAATATAAATACGTAAAAATACCGGTAAATCCGGGTTTTTTGACGTTAAAATCTTAATTTTTATTATTTTAAAATAAGCTTTTGCAAAAAAAAAAAAAAAATGCTTGGTCTAAGAAAAAATTATGTTATAATGGATCTCACTTAAGAATAATTAATAAATTTTGATATTGAATTAAGGGGGAATTAGTTATGTTTTTTTGTCTAAAAAAATCAGAAAATGCGAATTTTCCATTATGTTTTTAATATAATGGAATGCCTTAAATTTAACCGTTTAGAAATCTATAAATTTATGGCTTTTAATTATTGTTCTTTCAAAACTTCATATTTTTTTTAGGCTCAATGCAAATAAAAACGAGTTTTCTATTTGCATTGAGTTTAAATAGTAGTTGTTTTTTTATCCATAAATTGATTTTGTCAGTGTTTTATAATAGGTAATTAACTTTTGCCAAAAAAGTTAAAAAGCACGAAAAACCGGACAATTTTTAAGATTATCTCGGCAAATTGAGAAACTCGGAAAAATATATAAAGTGCGTATTATTTAAAGAAAAAAATAAAAACTAAAAATTTTGCGAATTTTTAGTTTTTACAAACAGCAGAATTTTTAATTTTTTAAAATTACCGCTAATTTAAGTTTTTATTCGTTAATTAATTTTAGTAAATTATCAGAACTTTTGGTTTCACTGTTTTCAAATCTTGTTGATTGAATTAGTGAATCTGTAATTATTGCCGAAATTTTTGCTTCTTTAAAATTACCATTATCACTTAGAATTTTAACTTTGGATGCATCTTCTTTAAAAGCATTAAGCATTGATTCCATTGAAATTATAACTGATCTGAGGTTTGCCATTTTTTCATACAAACTTCAGTCGATTTTTTTGGCATCTTCACCAACTAGTTCAATACTTTTTTTGTTTTTAGATTCAAAGTCAACAATTTTATCATAGTATTCTTGATATTTTTTCTTTACTTGTTCCAATTTTTCTTGAGTTACAACCGCTTTTGTAGGAAGGAAATAACCAGTATTTTCCATTAAATAATCAACATTATCGACCATTTTTCCGGGTGTGTCAATATCGTTTTGACCAGTAAAGAGTCATTCTAAAAATTTAACTGCCGCTTTATTGATTTTCTCTGTATCAGTTTTAATTGGAATTAATGACGATCCACCTGAGTTATAAACAAAAAATGGAGAATCTTTGCGTGACTTTAATGGTTGGTTTGTTGTAAAGACGTCATTAAATGTTGCAAAACCTTTGGCAAGTTCAGGGTTTTTATCTGCAAATAAATTACGGGTTGTTGCTGTATCAATTGATTGCTTAATTCCAACTCCAGGAACGTATCCAAAAACGGTACGGTATTGAAGAATATCATGACTTCCTCATTCACCAATGCTGTTTTTTGCTTTAAAGTTTTTAAATTGAAATGCTTGCAAAATTTTGGTTGCTTGACCTACTTTTTGTTCGATTTTTTTGTTAGTTTTTGTAAGTTTATCGTAAGTTTTTTTAAATTCATCTTGTAAGGATGTATCTGTAGCAATATTAAAAGTTAAATCTTTACCTTTTGGCTCTCAGAATTTTTTACCTGATTTTGAAATAATATTTTTGTGGAAAATTAGACCTGAATAATCAATATCAAAAATAGACGCATTTTCTGTATTTTCATCAAGTTTTGCATCTGCTTTTAATTTGGCACCGTCAATAAATTTAGTTGAAAATTCAAGCGCTTCTTCAATATTGGAAAAAGTATCATAATTTACGTTCAAATCTTTGAAAACATCGGCAGATTTTACTTCAAGATTGCTAAAAAAACTGTTTTCAGGAGTCGAATTTCCTTTCTGAGCTGATTCTTGTGCTTTTTTGTAAATTTCGGTCGACTCATCAACTTTTCCGCCACCTTTTTTTACTAAATCAAAAATAATTCGTAAATTATCAAGGTTAAATCCAAGTGCATCAACATCATTTACGTTAAAAGGAATGTTATAAAACTTATTTTCACCAAAATTAAATGAATTGTATTTTTCTACAATTTGATCAGTGAATATTCCTGGCTTCAATTTATCGCTTTTTATTTCTAAAAGTCGATTACGTTCTTGTAAAACACTCGCTGTTGAAGAGTCACCTAAAACAATTGAAGGAAGTTGATCTGAATTTGTGTCCAGTAATTTTTTAATATTTTCGGTTGTTTCTTGTTGAGTATTTGCTTTTGCTTCATCACTCAAAACAAGTCTAACTGGCGCAAAATCAGGGTCATTTTTAAACTTTTGGTTGTAATAAGGGATTAATCCCTTTTCATTTTTACCATAAACATTAAGTCCAAAAATTAATGGTCAAAAAGGACCTTGACTTGTTGTCATAACAACTTGAGTTTTTGGATCAATTGTATTTTCACTTACTCCACAAGCGGTCGCAATTAAGAAAAGGCTTGGTGAGAGAACTAAAAAAGGTTTAAAAAATTTTTTAAAATTCATATATTTCTCACTTTTTCTAATTTTATGAAATTTTTTTCAGAAATATTAATAATTAAATATTAGTTATTTATAATTTTAATAAAAATAACTATACAACATTTAGAAAAAAATTTTTAAAAAAAGGTAAAATTTTTTAATATGAACCACTTAACAATTGCTATAAGTATTAAAAACCTAGTATTTTCCTACGAGAAAAAGGCTTTTATTAAAATTAATGAGCTTGAAATACCAGCAAATAATATTATTACAATTTTGGGGCCTTCGGGTGCGGGAAAGTCCACTTTCCTTAACATTTTAGCCGGTTTTTTGCCAGTAAAGTCAGGTATTGAATATCATGAAAAATTCAAAAACTTTGGCTATATAATGCAAAAAAACAACTTATATGAAGAAATTTCGGTAAAAAAAAATCTTTGGATTAGTGCTAAAAATTCGCCTGAATGAACTTCTAAAGTATGAAAATTGAGCTCGGAAAATTTCAAAAAAGATAAAAATAGTCAAGATTTTAGCGGCTCTATTGGAAATTTACTTTCAAACAAATCTACTTTAGGCGTAGAAAAGGTTATAAAAAAATTCAAATTTTACTTTTATATATTGAAAAATATAAAATTTTATATTTTTTTCCTTAAATTTAGAAAAAAATATTTCGAAAAAGAAGTCCTAAATGTCTTAAAAGCACTAGAAATTGACGATATTTTCTTAAAAAAAGCCAAAAATATTAGTGGGGGTCAACAACAGCGCGTGGCTTTTGCCAAATCAATTATAAAAGGGGATAATTTAGTTTTAATGGATGAACCTTTTTCATCACTTGATGCTAAAATTAAGGAATCAACTATTAAATTATTACTTAAAATCAAACAAGAATTTAACATGACAATAGTTTTAGTAACTCACGACCAAACTGATGCAATGAAAATTAGCGACAAAATTATTCTTTTAAATAAAGGGGAAATTTTGCAATACTCTAATCCAGAAGAACTTTTTGAAAACCCTCAGTCTATTTTTGCCGCAAAATTTATTGGAATGCCTGAAATCAATTTTATTGAAAAAAAGGGAGAAATTGAATATTATATCCGTTCTAAATACATTAAAATTTCAAGCCCAACTGAAACAGCAAATGGAAAAGTTTTTTATAAAAAAAATATTGCCGATAATTTTTATTACCAAATTCGTGATACAGAAAAAAATATTGACCTTGAAATTATAAGTCCTATTGATATTCAAGGTGAAAATGTAGAAATAGAATATAATAAAGATAAAATTTTTGCTTTTGATAAAGGCGGAAATCGTGTTAAAGGTTAATAAAGAATCCATAACAACAGTGTTTTTTCACAGAAATACAAAAGCAATCTTGCTTATAAGTCCACTTTTTATTTTTCTTTTTGTTTTTTCAATCTACCCAATTCTGGATTCCTTATTTAACTCTTTTAATGTTGGGAATGGCGCAAACAAACATACTGGATTTGACAATTTTAGAGAACTGTTTGCAAAATCAAATTTTAATGATGCACTAAGAAACAGCACTTTATTATTTTTTATTAGCTCTCCGATTGCACTTTTTCTAGGATTTGTTATTGCAATTTTGCTCTCAAAACTTAAAAGTAAATTTCTTAGAATGTTAATAATAAGTGGACTTTATTCCCAGTTTTTTATTTCATCTTTTGCAATTGGAACTGCTTTTTCGTTCCTTTTTGGTAATAAAAATGTTTTTGCAAAAATGCTTAATCTAAATTTTTCATTTGTCGGTGGAGACAATAAAATTGATTTAATTTGACTATATTTAATTTATCAACTTTGAAGGGCAATCCCTTTTAATTCAGTGCTTTTCTTTTTTGCAATTTCTAGCATTCATACAAAATATAAAAAAAATTTACAAATTGACAGAATTAACCTAAAAGATAAAATTTTTAACCTTTATTTTAAAGAAATTGGTAATCAATTTTTAGTTATTTCATACACAAACTTCATTTTTGCAACAATGCTATACCCAAATGTTATTACAGGCGACATAAATTTAGATCTAAATAAAGGCCACACTCTTGCTTCATATATTTTATCTTCAAGTGATAATTCAGGACTCCAATCTGCCGTGAGTTTAATTACTTTCTTTTATCTTTCAGCGGTTTTTTCAACCTTTATTATTTTTAGACCAAAAACATGGAAAAAAATATCAAAACTTATTAAAAATAAAAGGGGTAAAAATGTCATTAAAATTTAATTTAAATAGTTTTTTTCTACAATTTTTGCTATTTTCCTTTTTAATAATAGTGCTTATTTTTTTCCTGTTTCCTTTATATTATTTAATTGTAAATGCTTCCTTGCCTAATGAATTACAAGATAATCCTAATTTGACTTTGAAAATAGGCTCAAATTTACTTGAAAACTTTCAAAATTCCATTAATGATAATTTTTGAATTGGAATTACCACTTCAATTTTTGTAATTATGCTCATTAATTTTTTTAGAATTATCCTGTATTCACTAGCATCTTTTGGACTTTGAATGGCAAAAAAAAGACTGAAATTAACGTTTATTTCTCTTTTTGTGGCAATTTCTTTTATTCCAGAAATTAGCATTTATATTCCACTTGCAAGAATTTTAAATAACAATCAATTAATAACAAATTCGCCGGTTTTTGCCCTCACAGTTAACCAAATTTTTTCCTTTTTTAACTTTTTCTATCTTTATAAAAGTATTAACAAAATTGATAAAAAGCAGCTTTTACTTGCAAGAATTGATAATTTATCAACTTTTTCAAAGATTAAATTGATAATTTTTCCAAAAATAAAAATTTCCTATTATTTATTAATTATTTTTACAACAATTCAAGCTTGAAACGACTTTTTATGACCAAATTACATTTTTTCAAACCGATCATACCAGACAATTTCAACTTGATTTCAGTATTCAGGCCAAACTAGCCTTGGATTTTTGCAAAACATACAAGCTGCAGGCTCACTTTTTACAATAGCTGTTCCATTGTTTTTTTACATAATTTTTTCCAAATTTATTAATAATGCAACGGCAAACAATATTAAATAATTTTGAAAAATGCAAAAAATTATCACAAAAGAAGCTGTTTTTGAATTAGAAATCAAAAAATCTAAATTTATTTCTTATAGTTTCATAATAAAATCAAAGGAACATTCAGAAGCGCTACTGACAAAAATTCAACAAGAAAACAAGCATGCAAGTCATATTGTTTATGCCGTTTGTTTTGATTTATATAATTGTAAATTCAGTGATGCAAATGAGCCAAAAGGTTCAGCAGGATGGCAAATTTTTAACATTTTGCGAACAAAAAAAATTACTAATTCATTAATTATTGTTGTCAGGCACATGTACGGATCCAAATTAGGGCTAGGTTTATTGCAAAATAGTTACAAAAAAGCAGCAATTGAAGTATTAAATCTTAGTTTGGTTAGCGATTTTAAAATTTCTTATCGTTATTTATGTGAAATTGACTTGGAAAAAATGAACTGGGTACTTCAATTAATAAAGAAAAATGGATGTACAATTGAAAAAAAAGAATTTGGGCTAAAATTAAAAATTGAATTTAAGTGTCCTTTAAAATTAGAAGAAAATTTTGAGCTAAATTTTAAGGAAATAATAAAATAATTTAGTTGAAAAAAATTATTTCCTGATTTTACCAGTTCGATGGCAAAAATTCACTTTTTTGTGAATATAAATATGTAAAAATACCGGTAAATCCGTGTTTTTTGACTTAAAGTCTTAATTTTAATTGTTTTAAAATTAACTTTTTACAAAAAAAAAAAAAAAAATGCTTGGCTTGAAATAAAATTGTGTTATAATAAGACTCACTTAAGAATAATTAATAAATTTTGATATTGAATTAAGGGGGAATTAGTTATGTTTTTGTCATAAAAAAATCAGAAAATGCGAATTTTCCTTATATTTTTAAATATGATGGAATGCCTTAAATTTAACCGTTTAGAAATCTACAAATTTAAGGCTTTTAATTATGGCTCTTTCAAAACTTCATATATTTTTTTAGGCTCAATTTAAATCGAAATGAGTTTTCTATTTGCATTGAGTTTAAATAGTAGTTGTATTTTTTATGATTTTTGTTGTTTTACCATAAATTGATTTTCGCCAGTGTTTTAACTAAAAAAGGTTGTTTAAATATTTTATAATTTTACTTTTTAAGTTAAAATTTTAGCTTTTTTAGTTTGCTTTATTTGATTGATAAGTAGATTTTTCTTTCGGAGTGTTAGATTTAAAATTTAGTGTTTTTGGTTTGATAGTTATTTCTCCTGAGTTTACCAAAAAAGTTAAAAAAGTACCTAAAACCCGACGCTTTGTTAGGATTATCTCATCAAACTGCAAAACTCGGAAAAAAAGGGAATTTGGACTAAAATTAAAAATTGAATTCAACTGTACTTTAAAATTAGAAGAAAATTTTGAACTAAATTTTAAGAAAATAGTAAAATAATTTGATTGAAAAAAATATTTTATATTAAAATATACACAATATTAAAAAAGCTATTTAGGTGCAAAAATGATTCAAATTCGTAACATCACAAAAAGGCTCGGAACAAAAATAATTTTAAATAACATTAGTTTTGATATTCCAACTAATAAATTAACGTTTATTTCTGGTCAATCAGGTGTTGGAAAAACGACACTTTTGCATATAATTGCCAAAATTGCCAAAGCTGACAGCGGGCAAATTTCCTTTTTTGATAAAAAACAACAAGTCTTAAAAAACCCAAATGTTGATATTTTTTTTCAAGATGTGAATCTTATTGAAAATATTTCAGCTATTGATAATGTTCGAATTGGGACAAGCATTTTAGGTTATAAATTTAAGCAAGATGAATTTAGTAAAAATGCAAATTTTTTAAATCTTGATCAAAGTGTTTTTAAAACAAAAATGGAAAATCTCTCTGGTGGTGAGAAACAAAGAATTGCAATTCTTCGTTCTCTAAATCGAGGTTCAGAATTTATTTTGTTTGATGAGCCAACTGCCGCCCTTGATAAAGAAAATGAGCAAATTATCTTTGAAAAAATTAAGCAAATGTCAAAAAATCACACAGTTGTGGTCATTAGCCATAATACTGAAATGGTTCACAAATATGCTGATCAAATAATTTTTTTACAAAAAGACAAACCACCAATTATTAAAATTAATGATACTAATATATTAGAAGACAAAAATTCTGAACAAACTAGCGAAACTAAACATAAAAAAGTTGCAAAAGTAGTTCAATTTAAGAACAAATTAAATATTTCACCGATTTTCGTCATTGCTGATATTAGTAAAAAATTAACCCTTACTATTTTAATTATAATTGCTTTTTTAGCGGCCGTATTTTCAATCAGTTTTGCTTTTGAATTAAATCTTGGAACAGCAAAAGTCGAACGGCAGCAAAAATATACGCTCTCACTCGATAGAAATTCAATTGAAAAAAAATCAAAAGTAGCTTTTAACCAAGATGAAATTAAAAAAATTAGTGAGTTTGAATCAATCAACTCGCTTGTTGCAAACAGACCAACCACAAATATAAACTTGCACTATGAAAATCGAAAAATTAATCTTAGTCAAGTTGATGTTGATCAAATTGAAATTAATACCTTTTTCAAAGACAGAATCGAAAATGATCTTGTTAATTTTGAAGGAAAATTCATTGAAAATCCTCAGGAAATTATTCTTTCAAAATCAACAATTGAAAAACTTAAAATTGAAAATCCATTAGACAAGACAATTTATCTTGCTTATGATTCTAATAAAGAAATTGAAAAAAATCAAAATAAAATTCCGCTAAAAATTGTCGGAATTAATAATGGAATTAAAAGTTCTGTTACCAGATTAGATACTTTTAATTTAATTGATTTTCCATCATTTATTAGCACACAATCAATTAAAGATCTTGAAAATTTAGTTAAGCAAAATTCTGTTGATAAAACAAAAGACAAGAACTTTCAACTGTTCAAGGAAATTAATTCTTATATTCCTAGCGAAAATCCTCAAAGCTCCGCGCTTGAACCATTTAAAATTCCGCTAAAAAATACAAAAGTTTTCCCGCAAAACAATTTAGAATTAATAACTGGAACATTTCCAAGAAAAGTCGATGAAATTCTACTTTCAACAACAGCAATTGATTTAAATGCTAAATATAAATTAAAAGTAGGCGATATAATTCAAACAAACTCGCCTTTAAATCAAAAATTCAATTTACTTGTTGTTGGAATTTTTGACTCACCAGATTCAGAATTATTTTATCACGAAGATGCCCAAGAATTTTATACCAACTTCCAGCCAACCAAACTTACTGCTTATTTAACGACAACTGACGAACAAAACAATCTTGATTTAGATGCAAAAAATGCTAAATTTGATCTCAAAATAACTCCGCCTTCAAGCTTAATTCGTGTAGTAACTAGCCAATCTTTAGCGATCATTTCGATAGTTAACAAGGTTACTTTTGCAGTGTTTATAATTTTTGTTATTATATTGATTTCATTCATTTTAGTTTATGCCAAAACGATTTCTGAATCAAAACAGAGAATGATTGGAATTCTAAAATCGCTTGGTGGTTCGACTTTATTAACGCTTTTTTATCATACCTTAAATATTGTTTTGATATCGATTGTTGTTCTAATTTTAAGTTTTGTAATTATTTTCCCGTCAATGGAATCGATTCATATTTTAATAGTTGGCAATGAATTTCCTGCCGCATCTCAAGAAAATTTAGCCCTAATTTTATTATCGTCCTGAGCCGGACTTTCAGTTGCATTTATTCTAATTTATGTTTTGATGTCCTTAATTACTTACAAAAAAACCACTCAACAGTTATTAAAATAAAAATGAAAGGTAATGTAAACTAGGACAAAAAAAATTAACAGTTTAATATTATTATAACATCATAGCATATTGCTGTGGTGTTTTTCAATTTAAAATCGATTGAATTCTATAGTTGTTGTATCAAAATATATAATCTGCAATTATTTTTTTCAGATCTTCTAAAGTTATTTTACTGTAGTCTAGCTCGTTTAAGCATTCACTTTTTATAATTGAAAATCAGTATTCAGCCTCCCTATTATCTAATGAATTTCCTATACGAGACAACGAAACAGTTCCTCCCATTTTATTTATTTTGTCAATATAGATTTTTGAAGTGTATTGAAATCCATGGTCTGAATGAATAACAAAATCTTTATCAATAGAACTAAATGTCTTTATATTATCCATAACTAAATCAAGATCATTGTTTACTGATAATTTAAAATCTCTGATTTTTTTAGTTTTATGCTCAATTATTACAGACAAAAATACATGGTTTTCCTTAACATCTCTGGGAGCTTTTATATATGAAACATCAGTAGCAAAAATATTTCTATTTAATTTATCATTGTAGTCGCGTTTAACAATATCCGGCAGTGCGAATTTGGTGTTCTTAATTTCGCTCTTTCTTCTTTTTTTCCTAATTTTGCACACTAAATTCAATCTTTTTAAATGTCTTCCAAGACTTCGAGGGTGAATGTAAATATTATGTTTCATAGAAATATAAGCGCTCAACCTTAAGCGACCATATCTACCTTTGTTATCAAGAAAGGATTGTTTAATTATTGCATCATTTTTGTGCTCCTTTACTTTTATAACTTTAGTTTTAGATTTTGCCACTGATTGTCTGCATACATTAAAAATTTTTGCAGATTTGCTATAGGGAATGCTTAGTGTTTTGGCTTCACTAATTTTTCCTGATTTTAATTTATTTTTATTGATTTCGTAATATCTCTTAGCTATTACTATTAATTCTTCTTTTGTAAATTCGTTTCAATCAGGTTCAATTTGTTTTTTAGGTTTTTTGCCACTACCTGGCTTTCTGTTCGCACCCTTTTTATCTAATAATTGATCTTGCATACCATTATTATAATACCGAATAATTTTTTCGATTCTTCGAAGTAGTTGTCTTCTGGTTATAAAATTTGTATCTGGTGAAATATTATTTATATAATTTATTGTTTGTTTTAATCCAAATTCATTGTAAATTTTATAAATCATATCAAACTCGTCTTTTATAAAGTGTCTTGACATTAGTATTCTCCGTTTTGTTACATTTGAAAATTTAAAAAAAGCTAACACTTTGGGTGTTAGCTTTCTCCCTAAACTCGGACAAAAAAAGCCAACACCTTAGTGTTAATTTTTTTGTCCTAGTTTAATGCACCTTTCATTTTTATTTCTTCTTTAAGTTTTTAAGACCATAAATTATTGAAATATCTTCTTCTCAAAGCATAAATTTACTTTTTTTGGCAGATTCTTGGGCTTTTAAAATTTGGTCAATTAAATTTTTATATTCAGGATAATAATAGGTTTTTTTAGGATTTTGATATTGGCCATAACGATGAATTGCAAGACCTTCGCTAACCATTTTAATATTAATTATCTCACCCATTTCATTTTTTAGAACAACAATAATCCGCTCATACGGGTCATGGCCGACAATTTCAAATGAAATTCAACGATTTAAAATTAGCTGTTCTAGACGTTTTTTAGCTCTTAAACCGTGAAATTTCATAGTTTTTACATTAATCAAACGATTTGGCCGGCTAAGTTCAAGTTCGGGAGTATCAATACCAAAAATCCGAAAACGAATACCGTTTTTATCAGTAAAAGTGTCGCCATCATAGACACTTTTTATAAATGTTGTATAAGTTAAACCTTGTTTAATTCGTGAATTTTTAAGAAAAATAGGTAGTTTTTCTATTGGATTTAAGCCATCAGTTGGAACTATTTTTTCTGAAACAATTTCTGAAAGATAATCATAACAACTTGTCAGTGAAAAAAGTGGCAAAAATCCGGGAACTAATAGTAATTTTTTAAAAATTTTTGTGCCTCCCTTTTTTGATCTCGTTCTTTTATAGCATTTCTTTTGTCAACCTTAGTTTTTCCTTTTGCAAGGGCAATTTCTATTTTGATTCTACGATTTTTCAGACCAACAAAAAGTGGAATAATAGTTAATTTTTTTGTAACTTTTTCTTTAAAAATTTTTTTTAACTCGTGTTTGTGTAATAAAAGTTTTCTTGAGCGATCAGTTTGACCTCGGGATCCTTTATAGGCGCTAATTGTTGCATTTGACAAATAAAGTTCTAAACCCTTAAAATAACAAAACGAACCTACAAGCGATATATTTTTTGCCTGAACAGATTTAACTTCTCATCCTTCTAAGACAATTCCCGCTGTAAATTTGCTAATTATTTCATAGTCAAAATAAGCTCTTTTATTTTCAATTAAAATTTTCATTTTTGAACCTAAAAAATTATATAATTATATTCAAAAATAATTTTATATAAAAAAGGGCGAAAATGATTAAAAAAGAAAAAAAAGAGAAAAATGACTATAAAAATACTGATAAAATTGCATTTTTAGAGGAAATTGACAAACAAAGGGGGCTGAATCAAGAACAGATTGAAAAATCAAAAAATTTTTTTGGCGAAAATAGACTACCAAAAACTCCGGAAAAATCAATATTTTTCCGTATTTTGTTACAACTAAAAGAGCCGCTTACCTTAGTTTTAATTTTTGTTATTATTATTTCAGTTATCATTAGTTCAGTTTTTGAACATGATTTGCCTTTTTGAGCTAAATTAATTTCTTATCTTGAGCCAGCAGTTATTGCTTTAATTATTGCAATTAATGTTTTTTTCTCTTTAGTCCAAGAAACTAAATCAAAAAAAGCAATAGATGCAATTTCAGATCTTAACTCGCCAGTTTCGACAATAATTCGTGATGGGAAAAAAATAAGCCTAAAATCTGATGAGATTTTAGTAGGAGATATTCTTGAAGTTAGTTCTGGCGATTTAATTAGCGCCGATGGATTTGTCATTGAAAATAAAGAATTATCCGTATCTGAAGCAATTCTTACTGGTGAGTCAACATCAGTTTTTAAAGATGAATTTAAAAATTGAGACGATAAAGCCTCAAAAGTTTACAGCGGAACAAGCGTCTTAAATGGACAGGCAAAAATTTTGGTCTCAGATGTTGGTCAGAATACTGAACTTGGAAAAATTGCTTCACTTGTAACAAAAACAGCCGAATTAGAATCCCCACTTCAGAAAAAAATTGCTAAATTTTCAAAAATTATCACTTTTATTGCCGCATTTTTAGCAATTTTTTTCTTTTTTATTTATATATTTTTAGTTGAAAATGGCGATTTTAACCAATCAAAACACGCTGTTATAATATCACTTTCACTAGCAATTGGCTTTATTCCCGAGGGTTTGATACCGCTTGTTACTATAAATTTAATTATTGGTGTTAAAAAATTAGCAAAAAATAATGCAATTGTCAAAGATTTAAAAACAATTGAAACTCTTGGAGCAGTTTCAATTGTCTGTTCAGATAAAACTGGGACAATAACTGAAAATAAAATGCAAATTAAGGAAATTTATTATCACCAAATTGAGTCAAAAAATTTCTGGACACAAGCTGTTTTAAACACAACCGCATATAGTTTTTTTGATAAGTCAGTTGAAAAATATTACGGTGATCCTGAGGAAATTTTAATTTTACAAAAGGCAAAAACTTTTGAAATTCAAAAAGAAGTAATTGAAAAACAACACAAATTTTTAGACAAAATTGTGTTTAATTCCAAACTCAAATTTTCAGCAACTTTTTATGAAATTGATAACAAAAAGTTTCTTTTTATCAAAGGGGCTCCTGAAATTATTTTTAAAAAGGCAGACAATTTAGACCCTATTTTAGAAGAGAAATTAACCCAAATGCAAAATTTAGGATATCGTATTTTTGCATTTGGATATCGTGAAATTGAAAATGAACTTCAACCTAATGAAAATCTAGAAAATTATGTAAAAAACATAATGATTTCAGGACTTGTATGTTTTCAAGACCCACCACGAAAAGAAATTAAACCGATTGTTAAAGATCTTTTAGATGCAGAAATTAAAACGATAATGATAACAGGGGATAATTTTCACACTGCCGCAACAATTGCAAAAAATGTTGAAATTTTAGGTCCAGAATCACTTGCAACAGGCAACCCTGATTGAAAAAAAGATGACTTTTGACGTGAAAATGTTGAAAAATTTCACCTTTATTCACGTGTTCAACCTGAAGATAAATTAGAAATTGTCGGCGCACTACAATCAAAAAAACATGTTGTTGCTATGTTAGGTGACGGAGTTAACGATGCTCCATCATTAAAAAAAGCCGATGTTGGTTTTGCAATGGGAATAACTGGTTCACAAGTTTCAAAACAAGTTGCAAATGTTGTTTTAGCTGATGATAATTTTAAAACTCTTTATCAAGCAATACAAATTGGCCGTAATATTGTTGCAAATATTAAAAAACTGTTTGTTTTTTTACTTGTAGCTAATTTTTCAATGCTTATATCAGTTATTTTTGCAACCTTACTTTTTAAGGAACAAATTTTTACATCACTACAAATACTTTGAATAAATGTTGTTTCTGAAACTTTCGGTGGGATCGCCCTTGGTCTTACAAATATTTCAAAAAATGTTATGAATAAAGGCTTTTTAAACGAAAATAAATCACTTTTTAATAAAAAACTGATTTTTAGCATAATGTTTTGAGCAATTTTCATCTCATTTTTAGCATTGCTAAGTTTTTGAATCACAAATTCACAAACTTTTTCCTTTTTAATTATCAGCATTAGTCTTTCAAGTCTTTCTTATATACTTGCGGCCGATGAGAATATTTTTAAATATAAATTTGCAGATTTAAAATTTTTACATCTAGGTTTCTTAGCTAGTTTTATTTCAATTGTAATTGTTTCCTTTATCCCCGGAATAAATTTTGTTTTTTCCCAAAATGATTTTAGTAACTCAAACTTTCTTATTTTAAAGAATAATTATAATTATTTATTACTTTTAACAATTTTTGCGCCGTTTGTATTAGACCAAATTTTAAAATTTTTTAAAACGTACTTTAAAAAATTTTAATTAATTTTGGTTTTTTCAACAATCAAGATCAACTGTGGTTTCATCAAATTCAGATGGATTTTCAATATTAAACAAAATATACAACATTGTTCGTTTTATACGTGAATTAGTATAACGTTTTGAATTAGTGGCGCTCAAAAAACTATCTAAGTCTGGTTGATCAATATGTTTTTTGAATAAATTTTCAATTCCTTCTTTTACTAGTCAAATTTTTCTTAGTGATTCAGGCGACTTTTGTCGAATAATTTCCTGAAATTTTGGATATAACGAGGCTAACGAACAAACTGGTTGTCTAAATTCCATTGGTGAAAACTGGGAAATTGACTTATTTTGGCTAATTAATTTTCGCAAGTATGTTGCTGAAGCAAACTTTCCAGTTGGTGTTGTTTCATTATAATCAATAGTTCTTTTAAGACTATAAGCCTGAATTGGGTAATTATTTAGCACAATTTGCTTAACATATTCAAATCCAAGAATATCATTAGGGTAAATAATTTTTTGCGAGCTAATTTTTTCAAGGGCAATGGCTGCTGCATTTGGAAAAGAATTGCCTAATTTTAATGCTTTTTTAAGATGAATATTATATTCATCAATGTTATTTTTTCACAAGTTTGCTAAATTATATAGATTTTGAACATCATTTGATTCTGATCCAAAAATAATTTTGTCAATTTTATGGTCAAAAATTAATTTTAGCGCGCCTTGGGCAAAAATATGGGCAGCTTGACTTGTATATTCAAAAGGTAATCTAATTACAAAATCAGCTCCATATTTTAGTGCTATTTTCTTTTTTGTTTCAAAATTAGCAAGACTAATCTCACCTCGTTGGGTGAAATTTCCCCCTAAAATTATGTAAATTTTATCATTAGGAAAGTTTTTTTTAACATATTCAAGCTGATAAATATGACCATTATGAAAAGGATTGTACTCAGCGATAATTGCAATTGCCATTTTTCCTCTTTTTTAAAAATAGTATTACTTTTAAATTTAAAAAAACCTATGAACTTATAGGTTAATTTTTTTCTTGATTAATTATTTGGTGAATTTTATCTAAATTTGTACCAGTTTTTGCCGAAACATTTAAACAATCAAGTGATAAATTTTTACACACTTTTAACAGTTTTGAGCGCTGTGATTGATTTGTTTTATCAATTTTATTAGCTAAAATTTGCACCTTTATATTTAATGAAACCAAAAACTCAATCATACTAAAATCAAGATCAGTAAAACCGATTTGACTATCAATTAGCAAAAAAACTAGTAAAATATTGCTATTTTTACTAAAATAATTAAAAATCATCGATTCTATTTGATCTTTTTTCGCATGAGAAAGGCGCGCATAGCCATAACCTGGAAGGTCAACGATTAACTTATTTTGACTAGTTTGGTAATAATTTAAAAGCTGTGTTTTTCCAGGAGTTGAAGAAATACGGGCAATTTTTTGCCTTGCAAGCGCATTAATAAGTGAGGATTTGCCGACATTTGAACGACCAATAAAAGCAAATTGATTTTCAAAATAACATTGTTCCGGGCATGATTTAAGAAATTTTCACATTGTAAAACTCTAAAAATTAAAAATTGTTATAAAATTTTATCCAAAACGACCGCCAGTTTGACTAATAACACTAATATTTTGATTATTTGCCGTTGTTTTTAATTGTAATTTTTTAATTATCTCATTTCTTCACATCTAGCGAAACAAAATAAAGAGTTGTTCCTACAGAACCGGCGGCGATAGTAACAAGACTCAGAACTACTTTGATAGATTTTTTCATTATTTGGGTAAATAAACCTATGATTTTTTAGGGGTTGGAGTATTAGGCTGAGCCTCAATTCACTTATCGCTATTTATGTTTGTTTCATCGATAATAAACACATGACCGCCTGTTGTTCTATTAAAAGCGCCTATTTCTGGAGTTTTAATAATAGTCAAAACTTTTTGAAGCTCTTTTCTTCAATTTTGGCGAGCAGTATGGGATCTTGCACGCGATGGATAAAAATGAGCGTAATTATTTTCCCAAAAGATATATAAAAATCCTGCTTCTTCTTCAGTTATTGGTGTTTTTGGGAATCTTTCTTTAAAAAGTCTCATTTGGTAGTTCTTTTTAAAAACATATTTATAAAGATTCTTTTTTGCTTCACGATATTTCTGAGCATTATCGCCTACTGAAGATTTCAATAATATTTTTAAATCTTCTTGTAATTTATCAATGATTTCATCAACTTCACGCTCTGATTCGGTTGTTGCAAGAGAAATTGAACCGGATGATGTTGACTTGGAAATATCACTTTGACTTTGGGTTTTAGGTTTAGGTTTATCTTCTTTGCGTTCAACTTCTGGAGTTTCACTAATAACGATAACTTCAGGAGTTTCTACAATTTTTGGTGCTAAAACCGGTTTTACATCTTCATTAGAAACTACAGGAGAACTTAATGGGGTTGAATCTTCAATTTTTTCTTCAGTTTGAGTCGGTTTTTGATTAATTATGACAACTTTTTCAACAATTTTAGAAGATTTTGATGGGGACTTTTCTAAATTTGTTTCCTTTTGGGGTTCTAAAACTGAAATAGAAGAATCTTTACTTTCGCTAGTTTGAATTTTACTAACTGAAACAGCTTTTTTTGTTTCACTGACTGGTTTTTTGACAGGTTGGGGCAATAAAATTTTTGGTTGTGTGTTTGATGAATTTTTTGGTAGTTCAATTTGATTATTAGAAAAAATTATTTTTGGTTTTTTCGTGTTTTTAGTAACTTTAATAGGCTCAGATTTTTGAGAATCTTCTAAGACCTCCGGACTTTTTAGAATAATCGTTTCATCATTTTTTACAGTTTCTTGGGTTGATAATTCTTCAGAATTTTGGTTGAATTCATTATCTTGTGAATCAGAAAGTGGTGAAAGACGGGTTTCAACTTGAAGTGTTTGACGCGCTAAAGTTGTATTATCCAAATTAGAAATAGCATTACTAGAAGTCAAATAAATAGCTGTTCCTGCTGAGCCTGCAACAACTGGAACTAATCCAAAAACCAATTTTAAAGATCTTCTCATATTTCACCCCTAGAAACTAAAACCAACACCAATAATTATAATAATACCAAGAATATAAAATTATTTGAAAAATAAAACAAGAATGATCTAGCTCATCCTGTTTGTTTGATTTACTATATTTATTAATTATAAACAAAAAATTTTAAAAGACAAGCAAAACCTGGGAATTTATTTATATCAATTCTTCAAAGTATTAAAATATTGCTAACCTGAAAAATAAAACAAAATTATGATAATGCAATATTTCAACTTCTTTTAGTCACAATTTAAGGATATTTTAGCTATTTTTAGATATAACTTATTTGTTAGCAAAAAATTTTGTTTTTTTACCATGAGGGCAATAATTTTAGCTAGATTAAAAAATTGGCTATTTTTGTGTTATAATTTAATGTAACTTGTGAGGTGAATTATGAAAAAAATATATCCAAAAAAATGATTTTTAGGGGTCTCTTTGAGTTTAATGCCAATTTTTTTTATTGCCGCTGCTTGTGGGCAAAACAACGGTAGTAAAAACATTAATCCAAATAAAGAGAAAGATAATGATCCAGGTTCAGGTTCAATAATTAAACAAAATCCTAATCCGCCAGAAGAATTAGGTGGAAATAAAACTAAAGGGCAAGGAGATTCTACGCCTTTTCTTGAAACACAAAAAGGCAAAATTGAATCAGATACTTTTAAAATAATCCAAGAAACAGAAAAACAAAAAGAAAAAATCAAAGAAACAGAAGAACAAACAAAACAAATTGAGGAAAAACAAGCAGAAATAAACAAAGAACTTGATAAAATTGAACAAAATCAACCTTCAACTGATGAACAAGAAAGTGCTAAAATTTCAGAAAATATCAAGAAAGAAAAAGAAAAACTAGAAATTGAGAAAGCAAAATTAGAAAAACAAAAACAAGAACAAGAACAAAAACTACTTAAAGAAAAAGAGCGGCTTTCAAAACTTGAGGAAGAAAAAAGACAAAAAGAACTAGAAAAACAAAAAATAATACTTGAAGAAAATAGACTTCATATTCAAACAGTCAATGATTTAAACGCTGTTTTAGCAAAAATTCCAAATTCTTTAGAAATAACTGAACAAGAAAAAAAATCATCAAATAATGTTGCAACCGTACTTTATCATTACAAGTCAAAACCTTCAACTTTTCATTATGAAAATTTTGTAAAAAAAATTGATAACTTTGACGACCAAAATTATACAATTAACTTTAGTTTTCCTTTTGAGGTTAAAACTGTTGAAAATAACAGCGATGTTAATCAAAGAAGGCTAGAAAATGTTGAACTTTCAGTGTCCAAAAAGGGTTCGAACACAAAAGTAACAAAACGAGTGAACCTTCTTTGAAATTTAGAACAATCAAAGCAAATTCAACAAAATGAACAACCAGAATTATACCAAAAAGAATTACGACCTGTTTTTAGCAAAATAAGCCCTTCAATTTTGGCATACGCCTTAGTTAATTCTGATAATGAGGCCGTTTTAAATTCAGTACTTTTTGGTGATTTTAATGCTGCATTTAGCGAAGTTTCACTTTCAGTTGGTCTTAAAGATGAATTTTTAGGGATAAAATCACTTAATGATGAGGAAAAATTTTCCTTTGATATTATAAGTGCAACCCCTGATGATGAAAATGGGACTTTAAAAATTCAAGTGAAAAAAACAAAATTTAAAGAACAAAAAGAACAAATTGGCGATGTTGAAAACTTTACTTTTTCCAATTTAAAGAAAAATAATAAAAATACAGCTGAATTTGAATTTGAGGTTGATCAACATAAAGTTTGGCCTCAAATAAGAGAAAAAGGAATTTTCAAGAACAATAGACATAATAAGGGCCAACTATCAGAGGTTCAAAAAGGGTTAATAGCTAAAATAATTTTTGAGAGCCTCTATTTTAAAATAAAAAACCCCGATCCTGAGGTTCTTTTAAAGGAATTTTTAGTCAAAGATCATATTAAAAATAACCACTTTTTCCCTTATCCGCAAATTATTTCCCTAGAATGAGATGACATGATAAATGAACCCCACAAAAAAATGACACTCAAACTAGAAGGTAAAAAGTTAATTTATAGTTTTAAACTAAAATACGCAAATCTTTTACCAAATTCAACGATTAGTCCTCAAGATCAGACACTCCAATTTTCAGATTACAAAAGCACTGAAATTAAAGGTGAAATTCCCCTTGATCAATTTTTAATTTAAATAAAATTTTGTAATTTTACCAACAAAATTATCCTTTTATTTTAGAGCAACTACTAATAAACTAGATGTTAAAACCCTTTGATTTAGATGATAATTTGTATTCTAGGCACATTTTTTAATAATTTTGGTTAAAAAATGTGTGGTCATCGTGATTATAAATTTTGTTGGCAAAAAACCACCGTTGGATTTAGTTGCAAAAAAACCTTAATTTTTTGACTTTCCCAGTTTGATGGCAAAAATTAACTTTTTATTTAATACGAATATACAAAAATACCCGTAAATTCGGGTTTTTTACGCTATAATCTTAATTTTTATTATTTTAAAAATTAACCTTTGCAAAAAAAAAAAAAAAATGCTTGGTCTAAGAAAAAATTATGTTATAATAAACAACACTAAGAATAGTTAATAAATTTTTGATATTGAATTAAGGGGGAATTAGTTATGCTTTTTGTCTAAAAAATTAGATAGCGCGAATTTTCCATTATATTTTTAAATATGATGGAATGCCTTAAATTTAACCGTTTAAAAATCTATATAAATTTAGGGCTTTTAGTTATTGTTCTTTCAAAACTTCATATATTTTTTTAGGCTCAATGTACGTAAAAACGAGTTTTCTATTTACATTGAGTTTAAATAGTAGTTGTATTTTTTTATTTTAACTTTTTAAGTATTAAGGACCATCTGGAAATAGTAAAGTTTTGCGAAAATCTTTAAATTCGCCTTCATTTTCAGATAATTTTTTTAAGTTTTGCCGATATGATTTTTCTTGTTTGGGAAACAGTTTTTTATTTGTACCATCAATTAAGTTGTGTGCTAGTCCATAAGAGTCAAAATCAGCAATTTGGACAAAAGGAGTATAACCAGCTTTGCCACTAATGTCTAAATTACCACCTCTGGTTTGAACAGCAGAATAAATACCAACAGGTAAGCCATAATCGTTAATGACGAGCGACCCAGAGGCTCCATAATACAATCCACTATTTTCAATAAAGGTTATAAAGCCAAAAGAGGAATAACTTCTGTTAGGGCTGAGAATGTCATTTAGCGCTAAACCATTGCTAAAACTATCGTTGGAAATTGCAAAAGCCTTGTTAGTTAAGTTTTTTGGATAATTTCTCATCAAAAATTGTTGTCCATCAAGGCTTGGATAACCTAATAAATAAAGTTTTGTGGTATTAGGAGATAAAATGGCAGATTCGCTAATTCCTAATTTTTCTGGCTCAACAATACCTTTTTGATAAATTGAGGTATAATCATAACTTATATAAGGGACTGCATTTTTGTCATGATTTGGATACTGTTGTGTCTGAAACTTAGCAATATCTTGCTCGATGTCTACAATTGCCTTTTCGATATGCTCTTTGAATAATTGAAGATTTTCCTTGTTTGCATCATTTTTTGAAATGAGCTCATCTAATTTTGCTAAATTAACTTTTAGGCCAAAAACGGCAAAATCTTTACCAATTCCATTGTTTATTTTTTGACTACCAGGAGATGTGGTCGATGTTTGTTTTAGTTGCTCATTTGTTTGATTATCAAAAATATTTAAAGCCACAAAGACAGTTTTGGGATTATCAAAAATTCCATCGATACGAATCTCTCTCTCTCTCTCTCTCTCTTAATTGCTTGTTAATAAAGTAAACGGGAGTATTGTTTGCATCTGGTCTTGAGTTATTATCAATTGCTTGGATGTTAGCTTCTTTTTTTGGCACACCAATAATAAAGCTATCTACTTTTTCGCCTTTGTTTGGCTCAGTAAAATATTCAGGGAAAGTGTCTTTATATTTTGAATCTAAAGTGTTAAAAGATCTAGCAAAAACATGAGCATTTGTAGCAATATACAACATTACTTCCGTCTTGTTTTCATTGTAAGCAGCATCTAATAATCAACCTGTTCCTGTCGGCTCATATTTGACAACATCATCAGGATTTTTCTCATCTGTTTTGTCAACGCTATTGAAAGCGATTGCAAAAGTTCTGTTTTTTAGCTTTTCATATGCTTGCGCATCTGTTAGTTTTGCTAAATTAGATGCTAATTCTTGTTTTTGTTGTTCTCTTAAGCGTTTAGCATTTTCTATTCCTCTTTGTATAAAATTCGGATTGAAATGAGGAACAAAATCCTGTTGGCCATTTTGCGGGTTATTTTGTGATGGAGTAGTTATTGTTTCTTTTGTACTATCTGATGAAGTGTTTGGTTTTTGTTCTATCTCTTTTTTTGGTTTGTTTGGTTCTGTTACTTTTGGTTGTTCTTTTTCATGGCAAGCAACTAGAAAGGCCACTATACTTAAAGGTGTAACAATTGAACCGGAAGTGATTAAAAATGTTTTAAATTTTTTTATTTGATTATTATTTTTTTTCATAAGTTTGTGCCCTTAAAATAAAAGTTTGATTAAATTAGTATAAAAAATTCAGACAACTAGTTTTTTATCTATGGTTTTAATTACACCACTTTTGTTAATTTTTTCTACTAACTTAGGTGCAAAGATTTTATCTTAAATATGCATTAATAAAGGAACGTTTGATTTCTTCGCGAGCTGATTTTCCTAAAGGGCTGGTCAATTGAGAATTGTTGTAAACAGCAAGACCTTTAAGAATTATAGAAGCATTTGAATTTTGACTTTGAGTTGAAGTTGATCCATTTGAGCTAGTATCGGTTGTCATTTTTTCAGGGTTAGGACCGATTTGTGTTCAATCAAGATTGAAAAAATTAGGGAATGGAGTTCACACGCCAGTTAAATGGTTGGTATTAAAAATTGTTTTAGCGTTTAAACTAACTGAGGATGGCGAATTTAGTTGATTATTTGACGAAGAATAAGCTGTAATTTCAAAAGATCAAGGGGTTTTGATAATTTCAAGGAGAATATCCTGGTCTTGTTCAATTATTGGATTAATTTTTTGACCTACAAGTGGTGAAGAATTTCGCAATTCTTGTGAAAAAAAACGGCTTTCATCGATACGATTTGCAATTTCTATTGATGGCCGATATTCAGAATTAGGCGGAAATCCAGTAGGATTTTCGTTTATATCTGCCGATAACATCCTATCTTTTATATTTCAAGAACTAGGTCCAAGAACAACAGCTTGTTTTTCTTTTAAAGAAGTTAAAAATGTATCTATTTCTAAATGTAGTGAATCTTGATCCTTACGTAAATAAGTATTAGAAGATTGAAAGTTTTCAACTTGTTTAAAATCAAAACCAATAACATATTCGTCAATTTTTGCATCAGTCTGTTTGATGTCTATTGAAGAATTGGGAATAATTTCTACTTGTTTATTTTCAATTTTTGCCTTAACTGGTTTTGATTTTTCAACATATTTAGATCTTGCAACTTTTTGAATGAAAAGTCCACTACCATTTGAATCTGAAAGTAAATAATGTTTTTTATAATCATTAATATTTTTTGGTCTAAAGGCAAAATAAACAACTCCTGAATTGACTCGTGAAAATGGGGCAGGATTTGTTTTTGGCGCTTCAGATGAACTAGAAGTATTCACGGTTTTTAGTGAATTATCTATAAATTTGAACGCTTTTTTGATTTCAAAACCATTGTGGGTTGACTTATTTTCTATAGAGCTACTATTCTGGAAATTAATGTCATTATCAGATAAGTCTTGAATTTTTTCTGATGCCATTGATAAAGTTTTTGAAAAACTAGCTTTTCCATCAAGGAAAAAGGTTGGATAAAATTTGGAGGCAACATCAAAGGCGCTTTCTTGCGAACTTAAAACATTATTTATTTGGATTTTTGAAGAGGCTAATTTTTCGTTATTTTTTGTAGAAATCAGTGAAAATTCAATGACAAAATTATCGCTTTGTTTTTCAAAGTTTATTTCTGGTTTGACATCAAGCGAAATAAAATTATGCTGTAAATTTAAAGCTTTTCAGATAGATTTTCCTAAAGTTAATGATTCATTTTCACTTTTATTTTCATTTGAATCTGAAAAAGTTTGGGTTTGAATTGCTTGGGATTTTGAACTTTCTGCAATTTGAATTAACTCATTTTTATACTTTTCAAGTAAATCTTTAGTTGGATTTTTACCAAAATCAAGCAAATAAAGCTGACTAACTAATTTTTCATTAGGATTTCTGGTGTCAATGTGATTAGAAGATAATGCCTTAATTTCATTAAATATTTGAACCAATCTATCCGAACTAAGTGCTGGCGTATTTAAAGCCTTTGGCAAAGAAAAATCTTGTAATTCAGTTTGAGGTAAATTCCTTGCAAAAATACGTGAAAATTCGTTTAGATCAGGCTTGATATCACTGTCAAATTTAAAATCTAAAACTTTTATATATTTTTGTTGGTCTCTTTTTGTTAAGCTTCCGTTTAAATTTAAACGAACTTTTCCATCTTTAATTAAATTTTGGCGATCTTGTTCACTAATTTCAGACAAATCCTTAAGAATAACATCTATATTTACAATATAATTTTTTAATTTATTAGTATTTAAACTAAACTCATTGCTAGTGTAATTAAATAATTCTGAAAAATTTTTTGGAAGTGAGCTGTTTTCTTTATCGTCTTGAGTCGAATACAAATATGAACCAAGTGATAAATTTTTGCTAACAAGATTTTGCTGGATTTCAGGTTTTAATTCTATTTCAGGAATTAACTCATCATTTAGTCAAGATTTTATTTCCGCTTCAATTTCTTGATTAGTAGCAATTCCTTTTATTTCTAGCTGGATTGGAGTTTTTTTATCGCCGTCAATTAAATCAAAATTAAGGTAATTTTTGCCATTTTCAGAAAAAAAACTAAGATTATTGTCAACAATTGTCGGTTCAAGAGTCAGTCCATTACGAATAAAGGACGGATTTCCTAAATTATTTATAAAATTATAACTTCCCTTGAACGCTAAAAGTGCTTTTTCAAATGCAATAAATTTTTGGCTTTCTGTCTCTTGAGCAGCGCTAAAATTAGCTTGAATTTTAGATTTAAATTCAGCAAAGCTAATTAAATTTTTTGAATCTATATTAATTGATGATTTTTTTTCATCAATTTCAAATTTAGAAAAATCATCAGCAACTTTAGTTTCCTCAGCAAAATTTTTAATATCAATTGCTTTTGAAAAAATTTGGTTATTACTTTTTGACTTTAAAAATAAAACAATATTTTTTATCGAATTTCCACTAACTTGCGCATTTATCAAATCATAACTAATTTGAAATTCATTTTCATATAATTTATTAAGATCTATTAATGATAAAAGGTCAAAATTATAAATTTTGCTTTTTGCTAAATTTAGTGCAGTGAATGCGGTTAAATTTTTAAAATTATCTTTAACTGTCAAATTATCAAACAAACCTGCTAGTCCATTTTTAAAAGGATTTTGTTCTTGTTCTAAACTCAATGTTTGAATTTCTTCGTTTAATTGTTGATAGTAGGAACGATTATAAGAATAAATTCCTAAGGGAATTGAAATAGCAAGCCCACTAACTAATGTTAAAGATGAAATTCCAATAACTATATTTGATGTTTTTTTTGTAAAATTCTTAAAATTGAAAAACTTTTTCATTTTGACCTCGCTAGTTTGCTTGTTGATTTTGATTAGATGGCTGCGAATTAATTGATTTTTTTACTGAAATTTTTAAACTGCGTGAGGCTAAAACTTCGGCTTGATTTGCATTATTTTGCCCAGAATTTTGAGGCTGAGAATTTTTGTTAGAATCAAGAATAGAAACTGTTAGTAAAAAATTTATTGTGTCTGTTTTTATTGAATTTTCAAAGCTAGGAAATATATCAAATTTTAGTTGGGCATTTCCTAATGATTTTGAAAAATAATTTTTAGTATTGTTCAAATTTTTAAGATCGTTTTCTAATGATGAAGTTTGATCAGTTCCCTGTCCAGTTGTGCTAGTTTGAGCCTGACTAATTTTGTTAAATGTTTCGTCATTTACTTCAAAATTCAATAATTCAGAAGGAATTGAGTCTGCTAGTGAATTAAGTTTTTCTCGATTTGAAATTTTTGGATCAATTTTTTCGGTAGATAAATTAATCAAAATTTTTCTAACAGGTGTTTGAAGGGAGAATTTATTAGACCTTTCATCCCCGATATTGTAATAAAAATTTAGCGTTAAATATTCATAATTTGCGCTATTTGTTAAGTTTTGTGGAGCTTCTACAGGTTGTTCAGATTGTTGAGGTTGTCCAGATTGCTCAGTCTGTCCTTCACTTTGTTGTTCAGATTTAGGCTGCTCTGTTATTTTTTTAATTTCTTGATCAAGAGTTTGCTTTGAAATTTCATTGCCTTTTCTAAAAACTATTTGATAATGTAGATTTGAATCTATTTTTTCTCATGCCAAAAAATTACTCAACTGGGCTGATTTTAAATAAAAAGCTAATAAAACATCAGCAAGTGTAGAAAACTTAACACTTTGTTTGTAATTTTCCTTTATTTGATTAAGATCAAAATTAGTATTAGATTCCTTAAAAATTTCTTGATCTTTCAATGCGACTAAAACCTCTGATGCTGATTTATTTTTCAAATCACCGATTTTAGTTTGTATCGATTGGGGTAAAAATAATGTTGAAAAAAAGCCTTGATTAAAAACATCTTCAAAATGATTATTAAAACTTAAAACTTGAATGTTTTTGTTATCAAGATTAATTTTTGCTGCTTTTTTAAAGATATCTTCCTGCAAATCATCATCAAAAAGTTGCAAAGAAGAACGATTTTGATTAAGAAGTCCAAAATATTTAGCTAATTCAAAAAAAGTTTTAGCAATTTTATTAGGATCTTGCTGAATATAGTTTGCAAAAAAAGCAGCTACATCAGATGGATTTTGAAAAAAATTATTTGAAACTAAAGAACTAACTGCTAAATTTTGAGATGAATTTGTCGAATTTATACTAGTTGTTGTTTGCAGGTTTTTAAAATGGGAAATATCGCCTAAGCTAGGAACTAAAGTTTTACCTGATCAAGACTTAACTTTTGCCTCAAAATTATCAAAATTATAATTATAAGATGAAGGCAAACTCAATTTATCGGCCAAGGCTTTATAATCCCGTTTTAATATTAAATTGTCTAATTCTTCTTTGTTTAGTGGTACTTTTGCAAAAACAGGTTCACCAAAAGTTGAGATAAATTGCGATAAATTGGCGCTTTTATTGTCAAAAAGTTGATCTTGTTGATAAATTATCCCTTTTTGTGTTCCAGGAACAAAAAAATTACCAAAACCACTAGAAGCAAGATTAGAATTTATAGGCAAACCAAAGCCTTCAATTCTTAAAATTAATTCCTTTTCATTAATAATTTCATTTGAATTATCATTAAAAAAAGACTCATTTAAGACAATTTTATACGGTAATTCGACAATATATTTTCCGTTGTCATTTATTAGTTTTGTTTTTGATGTGTCAAAAATAAAATCAATACCTTGCTTATCTGAAGGGATTGATTTATTAAAATTACCAAAATCTAAAGATAAATCTTGAACTAGCAACGAATTTATCAGGTCTTTAATACTTGAATTTTTTAAAAAAGGGTTGGATTCAAGTTTTATTTTTGCAAAAAAATCAAAAGGATTTTGTTTGCTTATAACAAGTTTTGTATCTTTTTCCTCTGTATTATAAATTAATGGTTTTAATTTGACATTTGCAAAAAACTCATTAACATCCAAAAATATTGATTTTTTATCCTTGGATTCTAGGTTTATATTGATAATTTTATTTCCATTAATTTCAAAATTATCACCTAATTGATTAAGTGCCGATTGAGTCAAATTGGTCTGCAAAAACATTGTCGCAATATTGTTTTGGACACTAACAAATTGATTGGTTGCGGCATCTTTTGCAAAATTTATATCGAAAATTCGCTCATTTTTATCAGGAATTAAATTTTCTTTTGAATTTCTAACGGAAGAAATTAAATCAGTAAATTTTGGAAAAATTTGAGCTAAATTTTTTTCAACTTGCGAAGAATTTTGATTAGAATTAATTTTAGCCGCAAAATCTAAAACTCGGTATAAATTGTTTTTAGCTAAATCCGAATTTTCTTCAGAAAAATTTGATACTATAGTATTAAAATTAGAGACTGCTTCTTCTATTTTTTCTGTAATTTTTTGTAATGCAAAGTTAAAATCTGCTTTCAAAAACTTTCTAGAATCATAAAAAGAAACAGGAGATAAAACAAAATCTGAATATGCAAATTCTTGGTCAGTAATTTGGTGTCTTGCTCTAAATTTAATAACAAAATTTTGATTTAAATCATCAAAATTTAAATCAACAAAGTCAAAAACTGGCGAATTAGTTTTTTGATTTTGCTGTGCAAATTTAACAAGTTGTTTTGAGTCTTGGCTAAAATAATAAGGAATCAAGTAATCATCAAGTTTAATAGTATTTTTAAGAGTATTTCCGTCAAATAATAAACTTTTGATTGCCAAAAAATCGCTATTTTCGCTTATTTTTTCAGGATTAAATGCGACATATTTTACTTTCTTTACAAATTGTTGGACTTCTTCGCGTGGATGTTTTCCGTTATATTTAAATGTAAAGCTAATTCCGGCTGCTATTCCAACAAAAGCTAATCCTGTGAGAAATGAAGACAAAATTAATACTTTTCTTTTATTTTTTTTAACTTGGGCTACAAAACTTGATGAATTCATACACCACTCCTAAATTTTAATAAATTATAGCATATTTTACCTTTTTGGGCTAGAACTGCTGCTATTATTAATTTTATGATTAAAAATAAAAGCAAATTTATTTTTCAAACATAAAATAAGAAAATTAGCAACTTTTTTGCTTAATTTGCTAAAAAAGTAAATAAAATTTTGTTTTTGCTTTAGTAAGTTATGCTATAATTTTACCTTATTTAATTTAAATCTCTTTTTTATTTTAATATTTTAAAACATAAAAACTCTTAGATCATGCCAAACTCACTTAATTTAATATCACTTTTAACTAAAAGAATTGTTGATTTTTTATCTATCTACGGTTTTGAACACATTAAATCTGATGAACTGACAACTTTTGAGAAAAATTTTGTAAAGCTAAATATTGACAAATCACACCCTGCTTTTGACCCAACACAAAGTCTTGTTTTTGATAGTCAAAATTTGTTGGCCACTCATAAAACTGGCGTTTCAATTGAAGCAATTGCAAAATATCCTAATCAAGAACGAGCTTTTTTTTCTTTTGGAAAAGTTTTTCGAAACGACGAAGAAGACTCAACTCATTCTCATCAATTTAATCAATTAGATTTAGTTGCAACCGGAAAATACACTGTCTCACATCTCAAAGGATTGCTTAGTGATTTGCTTGAATTTGTTTTTGAAACAAAATTAGAAACCCGTTTTCGCCCGTCATATTTCCCATTTACGCAACCTTCTTTTGAAGTAGATATTTTTTATCAAGGGCGTTGAATTGAGGTTTTAGGATGTGGACTTTTACACCCAAAAGTTATGAAAAATGCCGGATTTACTGATAAAAATATTTACGGAATTGCCGCTGGAATTGGAATTGAAAGGCTAGCTGCTATTAAATTCGGAATAAGTGATATTCGTGAATTTTACAAAAATGATTTACGTTTTTTAAAACAATTTTGATAGGTAAAAAAAATGCTTTTTTCATTAAGAAGATTAAAAAAAATAGCTAATATTGATCATATTAGCGACGAAAAAGTGATTGATGCTTTGATTAGTCTTAGTTTTGAAGTTGATAAAATTTCAAAACTAAACGAAATCTCCGGCATAAAATTCGGAAATATTCTTGAAGTTAAAAAAAATGAAAATGCTGACAATTTACTGATTTGTCAAGTTGAGTTTGACGACAAAATAAGACAAATTCAAACTGCAGCAAAAAATGTCCAAAAAGACAAGCAAGTTTTAGCTTTTGTGCCTGGTTCAACAAATGGAAAAATAACTTTTGAAGCTAAAAAATTGCGCGGTCACATTTCTGAAGGAATGCTAGTTTCAGCTAGTGAATTAGGTTTTAGTTCTAAACTTTTAAGTCCAGAACTAGACCAAGGAGTTCTTGTTTTTGATCCAATTTTTGATCTAAAACAAAATCCACTTGAAATTTTAGAATTATCTGACCTAATTTTAGATATCAAACTTTTATGAAACCGTCCTGATGCAAATTCTTATTTAGTAATAGCAATTGAACTTGCTGCTTTTTTTGGCACAAAATTAGATCTTGAGTTTGATAAGCTAAATTTTGATAGCAAAAACAAATCAAATTTAGAAATTATTGTTGAAAAAAATGAGTCAAAAGTTGCTGCTATTGAGATTGAAAAAGTCCCTAATCTTGCCCTAGTTGATATTTTTTTACTTTTAAAATCTGGGATTAAAATTACTGATTTTAGCCAAAATTTTGCAAATTTTGTCTTAATTTACACCGGTCAGCCATCTTATTTTTTACAAACAAATAAAGATCAAAACCAAATTAAATTAATTTATCAAGATACAAAATTACCTGAAATTCAAAATTCATTTGCTACTTTTCAATTTTGAAACAATGATGAATTAATATTAATTCCTGAAATATTTCAAAAACCAATAGAAAAAGATCAAAATTTATACTTAATAATGCCTAAATTTGACTCAGCAAAAATTAGGCAAATTAATCATAATTTTAATTTAAGCAGTCTCTCAGCAAGACAATTGGCAAAAAATTACAGTCAAGGAACAACACTTTTAAGCTTGATTTTTTTAGAATTTTTCCTTGAAAAATTAGGAATTAATTTTTCTGCGCCAGTTAATTTTGACAAAAATCAATTTGACCAAACACCTAGCATTAATTTTGGACTTGAAGAAGTCCAAAATATTTTAGGAATCGAACTTGAGCAAAAAGATTTTGAAAAAATTAACCTAATTCTCAAAAAAATCTATTATAATTTTAATTCTGACAGTTTTTTAGCACCATTTTATCGTGTTGACATTGAATTTTTTGCCGATTATGCTGCCGATTTTCTTAGATTTTATGGACTTGAAAAATTAGGAAACAAAAAATTAGCTAAAGTAGAGAGATCGATTTCTGTTATTGATCCAAAACCAATTCAGCTAAAAACTTTAGGTTATTTTGAAGCTAATTCATTCCTTTTAATTTCCCAATCAGAAAATTTTAATCCATTAAATTTAAAAACTCAAACCTTATCAACTTATACATCTCAAGAACATACAACAATTAGATATTCACTTGCCTGACAATTAGCAAAAATTGTAAAATATAATGTTAAGCGAAAAATGAATGATATTAGTCTTTATGAAACAGGTACTGTCTCTGAGAAATATCAAGTTTTTGCCATGGCTTCGACAGTTTATAATCTTGAAACTCTAAAAGATCATTTAAAAATTTTATACAGTGATAAGTTTAGTTTTAAGCCTGCCAAATCTGAATTTCTAAATCCATCAATGTCACAATTTATTTATTGAAATAATGTTTTAGTTGGCTGAGTTGGACAAATAAGTGAAAAATATGATTACCAAAACATCAATTTTCTTGAAATAATTGTTTCAAAAATTGATTTTGAACATAAAAATGAACTTGTTAAGTTCGAGCCATATGATAATTCGCAACTTAAATATCGAGATATTACGCTATCTTTAGGAAAAAATGATATTCCTGACACTTATTTAGATGTTATTAAAAAAATTCCAGAAATTTTTTCAATAAAATTAAAAGATTATGTTATAATTAATAATCGCCAGAAAATTACTTACAGAGTAACTGGAACTGACAAGGTTTGTCAGGAAATAGATAAATTTTATAAATAATTTCTTCTATTTTTAAAGGAAAAAAATGGCTATAGTTCCGAAGCGAAAAACCTCAAAACAAAGAAAACATAAACGAAATTCTCATTCAGCATTAACATTGCCAAACCTTGTGAATTGCAGCAATTGTTCTAATAAACAATTACAACATCATGTTTGTCAATTTTGTGGATTTTATAAGAATCGTAAAGTTATAAATTTCCGCGCAATCAATGATAAACATTAACAAGAAAATTTTTTAAAAATTTTCTTGTTAAAATAAAATTTTATAGTATAATTACTTTTGGTTTTATTTTGCCGATTTAGCTCAGCGGTAGAGCAGCTGGCTGTTAACCAGTTGGTCGCAGGTTCGATCCCCGCAATCGGCGCCATTGGCCCGTTGGTGAAGCGGTTAACACACATGGTTTTCATCCATGGATTCACGGGTTCGAGTCCCGTACGGGTCACCAAAGTTTGGAAGATTAGCTCAGCTGGGAGAGCAACGCCCTTACAAGGCGAAGGTCAGGGGTTCAAGTCCCTTATCTTCCACCATTAGCCACTTTAGCTCAGCAGGCAGAGCAGTCGCCTTGTAAGCGAAAGGTCGTAGGTTCGATTCCTATAAGTGGCACCAACTTTTTAGATAGAGTTTCTAAGTTATGCGCGCAAGTGGTGAAATGGCAGACACGCTAGATTTAGGCTCTAGTGCCTTCGGGCGTAAGGGTTCAAGTCCCTTCTTGCGCACCAACTTAAGATCAACTTTTAGTTGATTTTTTTATTTTTATAGCAATGGTTACATTCCTTTATAAGCCAAAAAATATTAGTTCTGCGACTTTTTTAAGAAAATGAGCAAAAATAAACTCAATCAAAAAAGCAGGTCACTCAGGAACTCTAGATCCTTTTGCATCTGGTTTGTTGTTAGTCGCTACTGATGATGATACAAAATTATTGCCTTATTTAGATCAAGAAAACAAAACTTACATTGCGCAAGTTAATTTCGGTTTTTATTCAACAACTTTTGATATAGATGGGGAAATTTTTGCCTGTAAATCCACAACTTGAGTCACTAAAACAGCGCTCGAGTCCAAATTGTTAGAATTAGAGCAACAAAAATTACAGGTGCCGCCAATTTATTCAAGTAAAAAAATTAGCGGGAAACGCGCTTATGAATATGCTCGAAATGGTAAAGATATAGAATTAGCACCTATTAAAATAAAAATATCTAAAACCATTTTATTAGAATTTAATGAAAAAAAACAAATCGCAACAATACTCTGAGAAGTTTCAAAAGGTTGTTATATTCGTTCACTGGCTAATGATTTAGGTAAAATGCTAAAAACCGGTGGATATTTGTCCGAATTAGAGCGTGTTAAAATCGGTAATTTTGATTTTTCATTTGTTAATTTGGCTTTGAAAATACAGAATTTTCTTGATTTTCCGCAAATTTTGCTCAATTCAGATCAACTTATTGAACTTTTTCAAGGTAAAAAAATTAATTATTTTACCAAAGACAGCGAATTTATTCAGCTTGTTTTTGATGAACATTTGGTTGGTTTTGGCAAAATAATTAACAATGAACTAATACCAACAAAAATTTTTGGTAACAAAGTTAAAAACTTAATAAAAATTTAGGCTTATAATGAATAAATTTAAAATTTTTGCAACAGATATTGATGATACAATTGTGCCCCATGGTGGTCAAGAAATTCCCGAAAAAATAAACTTGCTTTTTTCAAAATTAAAAGAAAAAAATATTATCACAACTTTTGTAACTGGGCGTGATTTTGTGACAATTGGGGAATTAATTAATGCAAAAAATGTTGATTACTTCATTGGAGCCAACGGTGCTTTCATTTTTGATTTCAAAAAAAAGCAAATGATTTATGAAAACCCTATTAAAATCAGTGATTTTTTAAAAATTGTTGAGTTTTTTGATCAACACAAAATTCGTTACATAATTATGGACTCTGAGTGAATTTATACCTCAAACTACTTTCCGCAACATTCTTCAAAGTTTTTAAGTCCGTATTTTGATAAAATGAAACCATTAAAAATGTGTAATTTTAAGAATAATTTCCACATTTTTACAGTTGTTGATGATCAGGATACAACTTCTGAAATACAGTTAAAATTTGAAGAATTTGCCGAAAAAAATAATCTAAATGTTAGTGTCAGTTCAAGGTGATCATGAGGATTTTTCATTGGCGCAAAAAACGTTGACAAAATGCAGACTTTAGAAATTCTTGCAAAAATGAATAATGTTGAAATTCACGAAATTATAGCCTTTGGTGATTCACGAAATGACACTAAAATGTTAAAAAATGTTGGCTTTGGTGTTGCAATGGAAAACTCAACAGTTCCAGAGGTAAAAGAAGCTGCAAAAGATATTGCCCCACCTGTAGATTCTTTTGGTGTTTATCTTAAAGCAATAGAATTAAACATAATTGATTAAAATGACAAAAGTCTTTTATTATCCAAGCTCAAAATTTGATTTTGCTGATCCTATTTTTGTTCTGGGTGGATTTGAATCATTTCATTTAGGTCATCTTGAACTTCTTAAAAATGCAACAATTTTAGGGCAAAATGTTATCTTAATGCTGATTAGAGATCCATCAAAACTACCAAAAAATACAGGCAAAAATTTCACTGATCTTAATGCTCGCATTCAAATGATGGCTAATTCAGGAGTTGAAAATATTTTAATTTTTGACTTTGATTCCAAAATGCAAGAACTTGAGGGACAAGAATTTATTGAAATTTTTTTAAATTATGGTGCTAAATTTTTTGTTGTTGGCAAAAATTTTAGTTTTGGCAAAAACGCTAGTTGAAATTCGAAGAAATTACAAAATTTCTTCCCCAAAACTAAAATTATTGATCATTTAGCCGAAAACAATAAAAAAATTTCAACAAAAAATTTAAAACTTTTCCTTGAATTTGGTGATTTTGAAAATTTAAATAAGTTTTTGGCTTCAAATTTTTTAGTTAGCACGTACATTAATCCAGAAGGAAAATTTGTCTGAGACTCAGCATTAATCTGTCCTGCTTCAGGTATTTATCTTGGCTATTTTGTTAATATAAGTGAAAATATAAAATTTCCGGTCATTATTCATATAGAATTTGATAGCACAACCGGAAAAGTTCATTTTTTTGAACAGCCAAATACACATTCAGGTTTTCTTGAGATTATCAAGCAGATTCGCCTTATTTATTCACAAAAAAACAATGTCTTGAAAGATCAAGACATTGAAAATGCAAAGCACTTATTCAAAGAACAGCATACAAAAATTAGTCAAATTTAGTTTTTCTATGTCAAACACGCATAAATTCGGTATATAAATCTGAGCGGTTAACATTTAGTTCTCTTTGAAGTTTTGTAGTTAATAAGTCTGCCACAAAAAGTTGGGATATTTTTGCACCAATCGAAAAAAGACTATTATTTTGCTCTAAATTATCAACATAAACAACTTCTGAATATTGAGTTGGCTCGATTGAAATATTAGAAGTAATAAAAGTAGTATAAATTTGTTGTTGTTTTAATAATTTAGAAATCGTAAGTGCACTTTTTGAAGTCATAGAAGTTGAAAAAATAAATAAACAAGTATTCATAGGTGAATCAACTCAGGCAGCTATATCTGTGATTGAATTAGCCCTAAAAGCATTTAAGTGTAAATTTCTTAAATTATTTGTAAATTCAGTTGCAGCTATTACGGATGCGCCAGCACCAAAAATAATAATTTTATCCATTTTTAACATCATATTAGCAATTCGATTAATTTGATTAACATCTAAAATTGCCAAAGTTTTTTCAATGCTGTGAGCATAAAGTAGGTTTATGTTCTCAATTTCATCATTTTCATTATATAAATTGTTTTCTTTATCGATTTTTAGTCATTCAATTACGAATTTTTTTAGTTCTTTAAAGTTATTAAAACCAAGTTTTTTAGTTAATTGAGTAATTGTTCCGACGCTAATAAATAAAATTGCAGCAAGTTCGTTAATTGTAAGTTCCACAAACTTTTGTGGTTTTGTTTCTATGAAACGAATTATTAGTTTTTCAATATGTGTTAATTTAAAATTTTTCGAAATAGTAAGTACACTCATAATAATTTAATTATACTAAAAAAATAAAAAAAATTATATAAATTTTATAAATTTTTATACTATTAAAAAAATTTATAAAATCAAGGGGTAAAACTCCGAAAAAATTATTTTTAAACACAATTATAAAGTAAATTTAGCACATTTATTTATATTTCATTAAAAAATTTTTCTCACATTTTATGATTCAACCTTAATTTTTATAAATTTAATATTAGCAAACCATTTTCCACCAAAATTCTCTGAGCTAAATTCACTTTTGATATGATCTTCAGCCTAAATTCGGAAAACTTTTACTCTTTTGGTGCCGCTTTTACTTTCCTTTTATAAGCTGATGATTTTATTCCTAAAAATTCGTAGTGTTTTTGAAATACGTACGTGGATACAAAATTTCCCTCATTTTTGTAAATCTTATATAGGGCGTCGCGACCTTTTGCTTTTCGATTTAAAATGAAAGTTTTACTAATTCACTCAAGTAGTTTTTCATCATAAACTATTTCCTTTGGTGGTTTTTTCACCCTTATTTTTTCATAAATCGAACTGCGATTAACATTTAAAATACTAGAAATTCTAGTGCTATTTTCGATTTTATCTTTATATTTTTCTTGTTCTTGTTTTCGTTTTTTAAGCTCCTCAACAACAATTGCGTGCTTAATCCCTGATCTTCTAAGAACATTTTCCACTATTTCTTGATAAATTACACGATCATTTTCAGAAAGATCGTTAATTGTATATTTCCTTTTTGGTTTGCGTGGAGATTTGTTTTTCCCACTAGCACTTATTGGAGTTTTCATACCATTATTATAATACTTTTTTGCCATTTTGCTATCAAATTATTGCCATATATATGCAAATTTCATTCTTTATTCACATTTTTATTTTTCGATTTATTTTGTAAATTTGTCTAAATTCTTCTTAAAAAGGTAAAATTTAATTTTTAATCCTTTAGTTTCAGCAATTTTAATGTATTTAAGTTTCTCCTCAACTGCGAATTTGTATTGTTTCGTTTTGACACACCTTTTTTCGAATGCGTCTAAAATTAGTATTCTAACTTACTTACTTTTTTTTTTTTTTTATTGTACAATTTATTATTAGAATGAAACAAAATAATATTGACGTTACATTTTAACCCTTATAGATTTAAGCTATAAATTAGTAAAAAAATGAACAATTTCATAATTTGGAGGACTTAACTAAATAATGAAAACATTTAAAATAAACGAGGAAAAATTTCTTAAACCTACAGACTCATATCAAGTTGCTTATGAACAAATGTATTCACTCGATAAAAAAGTTATTGTATTAAAACCTTACAACCTTACTTATCAACAATTACAAAGTACACCTATTAGAATAGTACTTTGCAGCACTTATTTTTATGGAGTTATTGCTGAATTTAGAATTACCCGGCAAACCCAAATTATTGAACTTTTTAAAATACTTCAACGCTTAGATTTTACTGAAAATTGAATTGCTAATATTTTAAACACAATACTAAACAATTGAGAAGATCAATTTAAAAATAAGGACCTAGAACTTTGAACTTTCCCAAATACACCAGAGAAATTTTACAAATCAGTATTTAACGACAAACAAGAACCCTACTGAAAAAATGGTTTTAGGGTTAGGGAAGTCAAATTCTAACAAGTTAATTATTGCATGCAATTTTGAAACCCAGACTATAATAAATAATAAGCAATAAGTAGGAAAAAAGTTATTTAGTAGACGTTGCATGTAAAGAGCATATAAGTAAAGCCGAACTTACAAAATAGAAATAGACCACATCCATCCACCTATTAATAACAAAATATTTACTTTAATAGTACTAATTTTGACCTAAGTACTATTAAAGTATGTTTTGAGTATCTAGTTAATTTAAGAGCTACACAAAAATAAATATATTTTTTCATAATTTAAAGAATTTTAATGATTTTTCGTGAGTGTTTATAATTTTGTGTTTTAAATTTTTATGGATTTTTCAAATAGAAATCTAATTTAATTTTACATTATTTAATCGATTAGGGAAAATAATTTCTAATTGTTTTTTAATTGTATGTCAATTTCTTACCTGCCTTTGTCATTTTTTAGATGCATTTTGGAGCGCTAAATAAGTTATTTTTGAAAGGTAATTCACACTTTGAATTGCGTCTTCTATTTTTGTATTTTTCCTAATTAATTTATTCACTGATTCAATTGAATTTGTCGTATAAATTGCTTTTCTTAATTCATATGGATATTTGAAAAATGTCGTTAATTCAACGAAATTTGTATACTAAAACCTGATAATTGAAGGATACTTTTAGCATCATTTTTTCACAAATTAATCAAGATTTTGCATTGCTGATTCTTGATTAATCGCTTGATAAATCTTTTTCATATCAGAGAGAAAGTCTTTTTTGTGTTTGTTAGAAACTTTTAAAAGCGAGTTTCTAATTTGGTGAACAACATATTTTAACATCTGCTTCCGGGAAAACCGCTTCAATTGCTTGACTAATTCCGCTTAGATTATCGCAAGAAATTATTGTAACATCTTGCAGCCCGCCAGTTTTTAGTTCGCCAAAAACATCAACTCAATTACTTGCTGATTCGCTATTTTTAATCCAAAATCCTAGTACTTTTTTATTCCCCTGCCAATCAATTGCGAGAATAAAATAAAGTGATTTTTTGACAAAAACACCGTTTTCTTTGACATTAAAAAACATCCCATCAATGTACAAAATTGGATAGGAATTCTCAACTTTTTTCGATTTTCACTTTTCAATTTCAGGTAATAATTTGTCAGTAATTGAAGAAATTCAGGCCTTACTTATTTCGTTTTTATAGATATTTTTTATTGTGTTAGTAATATTTTCATATGACATCCCTGATGCAAAAAGCGAAAACACTTGCTCTTCAATATCCCCTAAATTTTTTTCGTATTTACCGAGTAATTTGTTCTCAAAAGTGCCATTTCGATCTCTTGGTATTTTTAG
>NZ_AFHO01000001.1 GCF_000218525.1 Mesomycoplasma ovipneumoniae SC01
GACATTAATATAAATTAAGGTTTTACGTTCAAAAAACACTGATTTACGGGTGTTTTTTCATATTTATATTCACTAAAAAGTGAATTTTTGCCTTAAAACTGGGAAACTCGGGATCAGTGTTTTTTAACGCTAAAATCTTAATTTTTATTATTTTAAAATTAACCCTTTGCAAAAAAAAAAAAAAATGTTTGGTCTAACAAAAAATTATGTTATAATAAAGCTCACTTAAGAATAAATTAATAAATTTTGATATTGAATTAAAGGGGATTAATTATGTTTTTTGTCTAAAAAATCAGAAAATGCGAATTTTCCATTATATTTTTAAATATGATGGAATGCCTTAAATTTAAACGTTTAGAAATCATCAAATTTATGGCCTTTAATTACTGTTCTTTCAAAACTTCATATGTTTTTTTAGGCTCGATGTAAATAAAAACGAGTTTTCTATTTGCATTGAGTTTAAATAGTAGTTGTATTTTTTATGGTTTTTGTTAGCACTTTAACTAAAAAGGTAGTTTAAATATTTTGTAATTTTGCTTTTTAAGTTAAAAACGCCGAAAAACCGGACACTTTTTTAAGATTATCTCATCAAACTGGAAAACTCGAAAAAAAAATTGGTTTTTGTGACTAGGTACAAAATTAATGTCAAAACCTTTGGCAAATAAGGCAGAAATTTTACACTACGTTGACTAAAAAAATTTTCAATAAAAATACTTATTTATTATAAAAAAAGTTATATAATTATTTATGCAAATAATTATATACGAGGTCATTATATAAAAATGAAAGCATTAGTTTATCGTGGCGATCACAGTATCGCCCTCGAAGATGTTGACAAACCAGTTATACAAAAACCAACAGATGCAATTGTTAGAGTTACCAAAACAACTATTTGCGGTACAGATTTAGGAATTTTTAAAGGTAAAAATCCCGAAGTTGCCTCAGGTAGAATTTTAGGTCACGAAGGTATTGGTATTGTTGAAGAAATAGGTTCAAGTGTTTCTAATGTTAAAGTAGGTGACAAAGTTTTAATTGGCTGCATAACTCCATGTGGTAAGTGTGACAACTGTCGTGTACAGTTATATTCTCATTGCCGTGAAGCAGAAGGTGGTTGAAAATTCGGTTACATGATCAACGGAACCCAAGCCGAATATGTAAGAGTTCCTTTTGCCGATAATAGTTTATATAAATATCCTGATACAATTTCTGACGAAGTAGCTGTTATGTTATCAGACGCACTTCCAACTGGACACGAAATTGGTGTTCAATATGGTCAAGTTTCACCTGGTAAATCAGTAGCAATTATTGGTGCTGGTCCAGTTGGAATGGGAGCGCTTTTAACTGCCCAGTTATATTCACCAGCTAAATTAATTGTGATTGACTTTGATAAAAACCGTTTAGAAAAAGCTAAAGAATTAGGAGCAACTCACACATTAGTTCCTGATGAAACACTATTAGACAAATTACACGAAATTGTTGGCCCTGATGGTGTTGATGTGGCAATTGAGGCTGTCGGACTTCCGCAGTCATGAGACACATGCCAAAAAATTGTTAAACCAGGCGGAAATATTTCTGTTGTTGGTGTTCACGGTAAAAAAGTCGACTTTAACCTTCAAAATCTCTGAATTAAAAACATCACCGTTACAACCGGACTAGTAAATACAAACACACTACCAATGCTAATTAACGCCGTTTCAACCGGAAAACTACCAGTTCAAGGTCTAATTACCCACCGCTTTAACCTTTCTGATATCATGAAAGCTTATGATACCTTCTTAAATGCATCTGACAATAAATCAATGAAAATTTTCATTGACGCGACAAAATAAAGTTATTATTTTCGTTTTATTATTTGTAAATTGATTTGTAAGACTTGTACTTTTAAAAGTGCGAGTCTTATTTTTTTATTTTCAATTTTTAAAATAAAAAAAATCTCTTACAATTAACCTTGCTAAGAATGAATTAATAAATTTTTTAGATATTAGAATTAAGGGGGACTTAATTATGTTTTTTTGGCTAAAAAACTCAAATAAAGCAAATTTTGAACTATGTTTTAAAGATAGTGTAATGGCTTAAAATTAACCGTTTGCAAAAAAAAAAAAAAAATGCTTGGTCTAAAAAAAATTTCTGTTATAATTAAACTCACTAAGAATGAATTAATAAATTTTGATATTGAATTAGGGGGAATTAGTTATGTTTTTTGTCTAAAAAAATCAGAAAATGCGAATTATCCATTATATTTTTTAAATATGATGGAATGCCTTAAATTTAACCGTTTAGAAATCTATAAATTTATGGCTTTTAATTATAGCTCTTTCATAACTTCACATATTTTTTTAGACTCAATGTAAATAAAAATGAGTTTTCTATTTACATTGAGTTTAAATAGTAGTTGTATTTTTTTATGGTTTTTGTTAGTGTTTTAAACTAAAAAAGCAGTTTAAAAATTTCATAATTTTGCTTTTTAGGGTAAAATTTTAGCTTTTTTAGTTTGGTTTATTTGATTAATAAGTAAATAAAAAATTTCACCTAAATTTAAGGTGAAATTTTACTTTGTTATTTCAAGTTTTTAGGCTTCTTTTTTAGCAAGATCATCAACTGAGCCGATAAAGGCAAATTCTGATGGGGAAATATCTAAAAATTCGCCATCAATAATTCGAATTACTGAATCGATTGTTTTTTCAAGTGGAACATAAACTCCAGGTTCTTTAGTAAAGGCAGCGGCCATAAAGAAATTCTGGGTGAAAAAGTTTTCAAGTTGAAGCGCTTTACGGACAATTATTTTACTTTCAGCATCAAGTTCATCAAATCCAAGAATCAAAATAACATCTTCTAAGTCTTTGTATTTTTTCATAATTGACTTAGCGGCGATAATTGCATTAAAATGTCTTTCACCAATAACGTTTACCGAAACTGAGTTTGAGGTTGAAACTAAAGGATCAAAAGCTGGGAAAATATTTCTTGACATTTTATCACGTGAGAGCACAAATGAAGAATCAAGGTGAGTAAAGAGCGAAATAGCCGCTGGATCAGAAAGATCATCCATTGGCAAGAAAACGGTTTGGAATGAAGTAATTGAACCATTTTCATTTTTATAAAGACGATCTTCAATAAAAGAAACATCAGAGTCCATTGTCGCATGGTAACCACCGATTGAAACATTTTTTTCAAGCGCACTTGAGACTTCATTAGTAGCTTGAATAAAACGGTAAATGTTGTCAATAAATAAAAGCACATCTTCTTTTTCGTAGTCACGAGCATATTCAGCAGCTGTAACTCCCATTGGCACAATCATTGAACGTGCGCCAGGAGTTTCGTTCATTTGGGCAACAAACATTGTTGATTTAGACATTAAATTTGACTCTTGAAGTTCTAAAAATAACTCAAGACCTTCACGGGAACGCTCACCTGAACCAACAAAAATTGATGAAACTTTTTGTCTTTGTTTGGAAACGTTAAAAATTATTTCTTTCATCAAAACAGTTTTACCAACTCCAGCACCACCAAAAATTCCAATTTTATAACCTTCAAAAATAGGTACAAAAAAATCAAGCGCTTTAATTCCGGTTTCAAGCAATTTATGGCGAACATTAAAATTTTCTTTTGTAACATTAACTGTAGAATTAATCGGAATTGTTTTTGGCTTGTATTGGGCATTATTTTGCGATTGGGCTAAAATGTTAAAAACTTGATTTTTAGCACTAGCACCAACAGGAACTTGTAAAAAAGTGAGTGTATTAACGACTTGATGACCAACGGCAATTGGCTGAGATTTGGCAATCACAATTGCACGAACTGTATTTGCATCTAAAATTTTTTTTATCACCAAAACTGTCGTGTTTTGGTGCATTGTTAGAGCTTGTTCGAGTTGAATTTTATCAAGATCAGTCTGAAATTTGATTTCAGCAACATTAGTTCAAATTTGGGAAACAAAACCAATCATTTTTATCTACCTCCGATATTTTGGGCCTTTTGTGTTATTGAATCAAGTAATGACTGATCCATTTTTGGGAACGCTAGTGGAACTTCGAGTTGAGTATTTGTTGATTTTTCCAAAAATTGGTTAACTATTGTTGCAAAATATGAACCAGCGAGCTGATCGTCAATAAATTCATTATTTGTGTATTTGGCAAAAATTTGTTTGGCAAACGGATCAGTTTCAATTAAGGCCTGAACAAAATTCACGACTTTTGTAGGGTCAGCCACATCTTTTAAAAGACCTCAAGAAATTATTTTTATTCCCATTAAAACACTTGTTGGTGAATAATAAGAATAACCTTTTTGAACTAAAAACTGCTCAACTTGTGACCCTTTAAAAAGTAAATCTGAAGTTTCTTTATTAAGATCATAATCTAATTTTGCTAATTTAATTTGCTTTTGATAGTTATAATATAATGATGAAATTTCTTTTGAAATTGCACGAATATTCTTTGCTTGAACTGATGAACCTGTCCGCGAAACACTAAGTCCGATATTTACCGCAGGAATTTTTCCTTCGGCAAAAAGTGCTGAAGAAGTAATAATTTGACCGTCAGTAATTGAAATTACATTTGAAGAAACAAGTGCGGTAATATCATTATCAACAGTTTGAAGAATTGGTAAGGCTGTAATTGATTTTCGTCCAATAAAACGACCTGAACGCTCTAAAAGTTTTGAGTGGGCAAAGAAAATATCAGCCGGAAAAGCTTCTTTTCCAATTGGCTGATTAGTTAAAAGAGCAACCTCACGTCAAACACTGGCATGTTTTGACAGATCATCAAAAACAATAACAACATCGTAATTATAACTAAGATTTTCAGCATGTGCCATTGCAAAATAAGGAGCTAAATATTGGTCAAATGGACTTGTTGAAGCTGCATGAAGAACGATTGTGTTATTCATTGCCCCATTTTTTAATAGATCATGGTATAAAGAGACTAAATTTTGCCGTTTTTGACCAATTGAGACATAAATACATTTTGTTGTTGGCGAATTTTTCTGGTTAATAATTGTATTAATTCCAATATGTGTTTTTCCAGTTTGACGATCCCCGACAATAAGTTCACGCTGACCAAATCCAATTGGGTTAAAAAGATCGATTGACAAAATTCCGGTATAAACTTGACGATCAAGCAATTGACGTTGTAAAACACCTGCGGCAGTTGCAAAAGCTGAATGGCGATAAGTTAAAAAAGTTTGTGGTCTTGCTGACTTTGGTTCGATTATATTACCAGAAAGATCGATAATTTTCCCAAAAAATTCCATTGAAGTGGCCACACGATCAAAATCAGGTAATTCAACAAGTTCGTCATTAATTTCAACTTTACCTTTTTGGTTGTTAAAAAGTAAATAAGCTTGCATATATGAGGCTTGAATTACTACCGCTTTAATTTCGGGTTTATTTTTGATTTGAAAAAATTGCTGTTCTTTTCAGTTGTATTGTCCTTTAACTAAAATAACATAGTCTAAAACTGAGGCGACACGTAATGACATTATTTTTCTCCTTGTTGTTGATTTTCAGAATTATTTTCAACTTTTTTTAATTGATTTTTTTTATAAACTAACAATCTTGAAATTACAGCAATTGAGACTAAAATTACCGAAAGTGTCCCGACTATTATATAAGCAAGATTATTTGATAACCATTGACCTTGCTGTTCGTTATTGAATTTTTCAATAAGTGCTGAAAAATTCTGAATTGGATCAGAGTTTTGTTGATTGTTATTTATTGAAGAAGATCCTTGATTTGTTTGGGGTTCATCAAAATAAGCAACATGTCCTAATATTTGGTTTAAAAGATTGATTTGGCGTCCTAGTTTAGTCATTGCCAAAAATTGATTAACTAAATTAGAACTTAATTTGTAAGACTCATTATGAAAAAGGGCAACTTTTTCGTGTGCCTGAGCAAAATAACGGTTAATATCTTCGCGAGTTAAATTCAATTTTTTGAGATTTTCGTCAAATTGTTTTTCTTTTTGAGCCGCTGCTTCTTTGTCAACTGCATTTGGTTTTGCCAAATATTGGAAAAATTTATCTTGAAGAACAATTAGATTTAAGAAATAAATTAAATAATAATGAGATCAAGCTTTATTATTGTCAATTTCTGATTTTTTTAAATAAGATAAAAACTGAAATTGTGAAGCTGAAAAAACGCTAGCATGAGAAGAATTTATATAATCTTGGGCCAATTTTTTCTGAGCATCAAGAAAATCTTGGTTATAAAAAACTTTAGTTAATAAATAAAAGAAATTATAAATTGTTGTTTGTGAACCTGGAGAATAATAACGAATTTGGTCAAAACTAAACTGATCTTGAATATTCAATGTTGAAAAAAACTGGTCAATTACAGCAGTTACACCTAAATTTGAATGGTATAAATTTGTTGTTATTGCTTGTTTTTGAGCTAGAGTTGCCCCTTCAGGAAAATCAGTATAATGGGGAGTATCGTAGACTTTTTCGGCTTTTGACTTATCCGCAGGATCACGAACTTGATTAACAAAGTCAACAATTTTTACTTTTGCATTAATTTTATTTCCGGCTGGATCAAGTGAAATTGATTCAATAAAATATTTAAAACGTGAATTTAATGGATTTAGGAAGAAAAAAATGTTATTTTTTTCTTCTGGTGATGCATTATTATAGAGTTGAACTACTTCATTAAGCGGCCTACCTGCATACTGAGGAGCAATAATTGGGGGCAAATCAGGGGCAATTCGCACTTCAAATTCAGGTTTTTCGGCTACATCAGGTGGATTTTGGTTAGTAATTTTTTTAATTGCAAAATTAATTTGTTCTTGGGCTGATTGAGATGAACTTGGATTTGGCAATTGATTTAAAGTAAAATCAAGTAAAAGTGACTGTTTTTCAAAATAGTTTTTAATTCAGTCATTTCAAGAAGTTATTCCTTCTTTGCCAATTGGCTTACTTGCTAATAAAAGGTTTTCTTCAGTATCAGATTTGTCAGCAAATTTGTCAAGGTTAAAATTCTTTTTATAAACAGGAAATTCTTCTTCTTTAAAAAGATATTGTTTATATTGGGATGTAAGTCCTTGAAAATAAGTCTTAATTCGATTTTCAAATTCTTTGCCTTTGAGCGTGTTTGGAACTTCTGTTACTTTTGAGGTTTTAACATTATTTATTTTTTCATAATTATCATCATTGTTAGTTCCTCATTCAAGACCTTGGTAGTTTTCTTTGTCAAAACTAACATCGCCACGTTTTAGTTTTAGATTATTAGCAAAAGCAAAAGGACTAATAATATTAAGACCAAACTCACTTGGATTCTTTTTTAGACCTTCACGGTTTCGTTTAAAGTAATCACGAAGTTGTATTCAGAAAAAACTTTGCTGTAGTTTTTCTTCAAGATTATCACGAGTTTTTGAAGCAATATCAGCAAGTTTGATTTTAATATCTTCATCAACCTTATCAATAAATTGGTCAATTAATGATTCTTTTTGGGCTTCTCAGTATGCTTTATTTTGCCTTAGATCTTCTTCAGTAATTGGCTCAGCCTTTTTTTCACTTGTGCCTGGTTGAGCTTGTCCGCCAGGATTTTGTTCGGGATTTTGTCCGGGATTTACTGGCTGAATTGTAGGGGGCTGGCTTGGGCTTGAAGGAGCTGGGGCGGTTTGCTGAAATTCAACAGCAGGAGGACTAAAAGTTGAAGCTGATGAAAGAAAAAATAAAGATGAAATTGAAAAGACTGATAAAATAGGCGCAAAAACTAGTTTATTTTTTAATTTTTTAGACATAATTCACCTCGGTTTGAACTAAAAAAAACAGTTGCATCAAACGGTTTTGTTCATTTTCTTGTTTGGTAAGTATATAACTATTATACAATTCTAAATTTGAACTTAGCTCTAAATTTGCTTGCATTTGCAACTTGTGTAAAAGTGTTTTTTTGCTTTTTTGATTTGATTTTTTCTGAATATAATATTCTTTTTTATCAGTTTTGTAAAAAATCAAATCATCATGAAGCCGAATAGAAGCACTGTTTTCTAAAGAAAAAAGTAATGATTTGTGGGCAAAAAAATAAAAAACCCCTGAGGAAATTTCGATTTTTATGAGCGAAAAATCAAGATTTGAGACAATAAATGGTTCAAGTGGTGCAAAATATTTTTCCTGTTCAATGTTAATATATATTTTGCAATCTTTAAAATTTATAGTTTTATTTTCAGGGGTCAAAATTCGGAAATTTCAAAGTTGTGATTCCATTTAAAAAATTCCTTTCGGTTTGCTCTTAATCAAGTTTAGTTCCTCAATTTCTAGCTCACGTTCAATTTTTAAAATTGTTGTTTTAAGACGTAAAATTTTTTCCTCAATTTCCTTTAAAAGTGTATTTTCGTGAATAAGTTTATTTTTATAGACGATAAATTGCGACTCAAGTAGTAAAACCTGCACGGATGTAGCAAAATATGTTTGAATTTGAGTTTGGTAAAATTCTTCAAAATTAGGGAAAAAACGGACTTTATCAAGGCTAGCTTTGAATTTATCAATTGTTTCTTGACTTGTTTCCATTTTAAATTCAAATTGGTTTAAAGGGAAAATTGTTGCAATAAAATTTGGGATTTTATTTGAATAAACGGCCATTTTTACTGATGAAAACTGACGAGTTTTAAGTCCATATTCAATAACTTGACCAATTTTTACTGAATTTTCAAAGGAATTGTCTAAATTTTCAAAACTAGTTATGATTTTCATATTGTTTTTCTTTGCAAAATTAATTGCCCGAACACCAAGAGGAACAATAAAATCTTTTTCAGTATAATTTTCTAAAATTTTAGTTTCAATTTGATCAAAAAAGTTTTGGGTATATTTTTCATTTGATGAAGGATAAATTCAAAGATTAATATTTTGACGGGCAAAAGCTTTTTTTGTCAGTAGTGATAATTTTGTGCTAAATGGTCTTTTTGGACTAAATTGAGCAAGTAAAAACTGTCCAATTAAGAAAAATTCATAAACATTTCTTATTGTTCTTAAAAGAAGGTTAATTTGGATTAGAGAAATATTTCGATTTAACGAAACTAAATCATAAATTTTGATAAAATTGTCTCTTTTTTCCTTTTTTTCATTTATGTTCATAATCTAAAACTCTCAGAATTAAAGTATTTATGCTTTTTTATTTGGATCCTTTTGATCTTCTAAACTTGATGCTAAAGAAACTTCGCTGAAAATAACTTTAAGTGTTTTTGTTTGCGGATCTAGAAAAACAATGCATCCTTCGACAACTTCAACAAAACGGCTTTTGTTGGCAATAAAATCTCAAGCAAGCGTGTTTAAATTGGAAAGTAGTGCTGAAAATCTTGAATCAGAACTATCTGAGTAAAAATTACTTGCTCTAACATTTGAAGATTCAACTTGAGCAATTATAGGAACAAGCCCTTTTGAGCCAAAACGACTTGAGCGTTGTCAAGAAATTACGAAATTTTTAAATACTAATTCTGTGGTTGACTTATAAGAGTCAATAACTTTTTTTTGGTATTTTTCTTTCATCGAGGATTTTGCTTTTTGCGAGGATACAAGTAGAGTTAAATTCATTAGTGCATCAAAACTAATAAAATTGGGATGATTAATTAAATCATAATAGTCGCGAAACTCTGTTTTTGTATCAAGTTGGTTTGGATTTGCTTGCTTTTTCTTTCCTAAAATTTTCATGATTTGTTCCTTATTTTTTAACTTTTAGATTTGGAAGTTTTTAGATCTAAGACGAACCTATTTTTTCATTTTCAACGTTTTCTTTTTGATCTTGAGATGGTTTGTTTTTTGTTGTTAGAATTAAAGTATTTTTACCAATTGCAACAAATAAATTTGCCAAAACAAAAATTGCAAGTAAAACAGTTAAAATCCCAAGAAAATAGAAACTATAGTCAATATAAAAAACTGATACTAAATCTCTTTGGTAGTCTTCTGGCTTAACTTGGGAAACAGTAGATGTATAAATATCAATATTCAATAAATAAATGAAATTAAAAATTGTATATAAGACAATAAAAAAACTTACCATTAATTTCATCCAAAGCGGAAATTCGGGCTTAATTCTGACTAGAGCAAAATAAATGGTAAGGAAAAATACTAGCTGAGTTGAGTTTATCCAAATTGTTTCATGAACTGAATAACTTAAATATGAGACAACAAAGCTTGCAATAAAAGATAGAAGAATAAAAATGAATGGAAGCGTATTTAATTGATAATCTTTAATTTTATTTTTTAACCGCGTAAGATTTAAAACAAAATAAAGAATTAATAAAACAACATGAACCGAAATACCAATTATTGTTGGCAAATAATTTGGTTCAATATTGTTTCCAAAAGGAAGAAACTGAACAAAATTAGTTATGGAATAAACTGTTATATAAACACTATATGCAAAAATTCCAATAGCAATAAAAATTAAGGCCGAAAGCGCTGGAGTATATTTTTTAAGCCGAATAAGACTTTGACGGTAAAAATAAATTTGAGGACTATAATATAATAAAACTAATACTAAAGCTCCCATTAAAAGTGCAATTAAAATTAACGAATTAGTTATTTTTGCCACTTCAGTAATAAAAGTATAAATTCAATCTGCAATTGGATTGTCATAAGTTACGCTCGGAATTGATGATTTTTCAGGGGTAGAAAACACCATTGAAGCAAAAATTCCAAACAAAGTACCTGATGTAACAATAGCAGAAGCTAAACTTATATGCTTAAAAATGAAAAGCTTTTTATAATCATAGTTAATTTTGTCATCTGTTCGCCCTAGTCAAAGTCAAAGGGAATAATCAAGTAAAATATAAATAAAAATTTGGGCAGAAATGCCGAGAATATGGCTCCATTCTGTCGTTAGTCAAGCAAAATAAACAACTAGATTGACTAACGAAAGGAAAAAATATACTGATAAAATTATGTATTTGTGCGTCTTATTTTTCAGGTGTAAAAATTTTAAACCTTTAAATAAAAAGATAATACTAAAAAATAACAGGAAAATTGATCTTGCAACTCTTGGAGCAATAAATTCGCGAATTTCATCATCAATAGGATTAAAAATTAGCGAAATACTTGAAATCCTTGAAATTGGCGCATTTTGGTCAATATTTACTATGTTCAGGAATGACCGACGGGCATCAAAGAAAATTGCCGTGCTTAAACCAAGTAAAAGCAGAATAAATAGTATGCGAAGAAAAATACGCGCTAAATTCTTCTTGTCTTTTTTAGCTGGTTTTGCATTTAACCTATAAGCTTCAGGACTAACCGCATTCATTTTTACCTCCTTTTTTAGTTTTGAAATGCTAACATTATAACCTTTTTTTTTTTTTTTTTATGACAAAAATGCAAAAAAAATTAGTTAAAAAATATCTAATTTAAAATAATTTATTGTTTTTGGCGTTTTACCTTATAATTTTAGAAATGATTAAAAAATTAATATTTAGTGATATTGACGGAACTCTTTATTGCGGTGATTTTTCCGTTGATAAGGAAACAATTGATTTTCTAAAAAATAATAAAGATAACTTTACCTTAATTTTAAATACAGGCAATCCTTTGGGTTCAAGAATTTTGCAAATAGCAAAACTCTTAGAAATTCGTTACCTTTTAACTTCTAATGGCTCTTTATTTAGTGATTTAAAAGAGGACAGACATACTTTAATTAATGGACCAATTTCGCAAAAATCACAAGATTTTGTTTTTAAAATTGCCAAAGATTTAGATATGCAACTAAATTTTTGAACAAGCCAAAAATATTTTAGCTTTAATTTTAAAGAGCAAAATTATTCCTATTTTAACTACCCACTTTTGGATCCTGAAAATGAGGTAATTTTTGTTGATGGCCCACAAAAAGATGTAATAAAATTAGAACTAATTGGCCCAAGCCAAAATTTAGAAAAGGCTTATAAATTATTACAAGAAGATGGTGATCTTGAAGCAGTTTTAATTAATAATATAAGCATTGAAATTAGTAAAAAAGGAACAAATAAAGGAAATGCTGTTGAATTTGTAGCAAAAACTTTTGGAATTGATGTCCAAAAAACAATGACAATTGGCGATAGTCCTAATGATATTTCAATGCTTGAAAAAACTAATTTTTCTTATGCAATGGCAAATGGCTATGAAATTGTTAAAAAAACAGCAAAACTTCATACAAGCGCTTGCGATCAACAAGGGCTAGTTTATGCAATTAAAGACTTTTTATATCGAACAAAATTTGACTAAAAAAGTCTTTTAGTCAAATTTTGTTAGTTTTTTGTAATTAAAATAATTAAAAATCTTAAATTCAATTAATTTTAAATGGTTTTTTCTGTTGTTTGATTTGATAAAAATAAACAACAAGTTGGATTGTTGAAATCAAAAACCCAATAATTTGAAAAATGAATGACGAAAGATAAGCCCCATTTTTTTCAATAACAAATTGCAAGAAAAAGTAGATTAATCAAGCAAAGTTTAAGAGGAATAAATTTAGCAAAAAGGTAAGTGGAATAAATTTAATTGTTTTATTTTTAATACCTAATAAAGTTTGTGGTAAAAAGGCAATATTTACCGACAATCCGGCAAAAATTCCAACATAATTAGCATAAGAACCCAGATTGCCTAAAGAAATTTTGGCCCAAAAGAAAATTCCAAGTAGTAAAATCAGTAGAAAAACTGCTAGTGCAAAAGACAAAAAAGTGAAATTTATTATTTGTCTTCTTGTTGTTTTTGCTTTAAAAATATAAACTTGAGCTAAAAAGATAAAAGTTGAAAGTCCGCTAAATACTTGCGGAATAAAAACTTGTAAATCACGGATTGCAAATCCAAAAATTGCAAATCCAAAAATTCCCAAATAATAAATTCATCAACTTAGTAGTGAAACTTTTGGTGGTTTTTTTGCTAAAAAAGTATTTATTACTAAAGGTAAACCGATTATCGAAGTTAAAAAAGCCGCAATTCAACCAATTATTGTTATATAAGACATATTTCCCGCTTAAAAAAAATATATTATACTACAATAATAAAAAAATAATAATTGTTACACCAAAAAATATTAAAGTAGAAATTGAATCTGTTACAGTCGCTAAAATTGGCGCTGACATAACAGCAGGATCTCTTTTTGTCGCTTTTGCAATCATCGGAATTATTGAACCAAGAATTTTTGAGAAAATAATTACTGTTAAAAGTGAAAATGATGAGGCAAAAGAAATAATTAAAACATAATCGCGGATTGTTAAATTTGAGATTGAATTTTCGGGAATTTGCGAGTTTTTGATCTCGCCTGAGAGAGTAAAATAAATTACTAACCGCAAAAAATTTAGAATCATTAAAACTGTGCCAACAACGGCTCCAACGCCAATTTCTTTTAAAAGAACTTTGGAAAAAAAGTTAGAACGATTAATTTCTTTTAGTGAAATTGAGCGGACAATTGTTGTTGCTGATTGGGAGCCAGCATTTCCGGCTGATCCAGAAATTACCGGGATCATTGAGACAATTGTGGTAATAAAAGATGAAAGCCCGATTGATTTAATTGCATCATTTTCGGTAATTGCATCTGTGAATTTTTGAATAATAAATTGGGACAAAGTTGAGCCAAACATTAAAATTATTAGTCAAAAAACACGGGATTTAACAATTTGAATTATTGTGGTTTTAAGATAAGAATCCTCAACTTCTTGTGGTAAAATTCCGGCTAATTTATAAATATCACTTGTTGCTTCTTCTTTAACAATGTCAATAATATCATCACTTGTAACCATCCCAATTAATCTTTGGGCAGTATTTACAACCGGTAAAACCGAAAAATCATTTTTAGCAAAAACTTCAGCGGCATCTTCTTTTTTGTCAGTTGTTACTAAAAAAGGAACTTGAAACACTATTTTTTCAATATTTAAATTAGGATCAGAAAAAACTATATCCTCAAGTGTGGCCGCGCCGATAATTTTTTTTTGCGAATCAACAACATAGTAATAATGCACAAGTTCAGAAATATCTTTATATTTACGGATTTTTTCAAGCGCTTGGGCACAAGTTAATTCATTTGAAAGATAAACAATATCAACCGACATAAAAGAGCCGATTTGATTTGAATTATATTGTAAAAGTTGGTTAACTCTTTTTCTTGTATCTGGATCAATATTGCGCAAAATTCGTTTGGCAACATTATCAGGAACTTCATCTAAAAGCTCGACAATTTCATCAGCATAAAGTTCATCAAGAAGTTGATTCATCATCTCATTTGGCAAACTTATAACTAATTCTGATTGAATTTCGGGCGAAAAAAAGGTAAAAATTTCTCCGGCTGTGGCAGTGTCTAACATTCTAAAAAATAAAAGACGCTGAAATTGACTAAATTTAGATACTTCTTCTGCTACTTCTGAAAGTGGTTTTTGGTTTGTGTATTCACGGACTTGATTAATTTTTTTATTGTTTACTAAATCAATTAACAAAGAACTTTTTGTCTCAAAATTTTGCATTAAATATTATTTTTTAACAGTATTTGTTTGACTTGAATTTAGTTCTTTTGTTAAAACTTCAGTAAAAGTTTCAAGATTTGTAACCTTAAAAAAATTTGCATCACGAACAATCACAACCTCACCACTTTGTTCTGAAACAACAACTGTTATTGAATCAGAAACCTCAGAAATACCTAAAGCAGCCCGGTGTCGGGCGCCATATCGGTCTTCAAGTGTTGATTCTGAAACCGAAAAATATGTCGAGGCATACAAAATTCGGTCATCAACAATAATAACTGCCCCATCATGCAATGGCGAACTTTTTTGAAAAATAGCGATTAAAAGCGAGGAATTGATTAAAGAATCAATTTTTACCCCGTCAGTACGGAGACTATCAAGAAGAATGTTACGCTGCAAAGTGATAATTGCTCCGACTTTATTTTTTGACAAATATTTAACTGCAAAATAAAGTTCATAAACTATTTTTCTTTGTGTAGATATGCCTAAATCAACAAAACTACGGTTCACCTTGTTTTTATGCAATGTTTTTATATGATTGTAAATAAAAAAAACTGCAAAAAAAAGACCTAAAACTAGGGTTAATGCTGAAATTATCAAAACTACAATATCTAAGTTCATGACATCACCTTTTTACTTTATTTAACTTAAATATTATATATTAATTTTTTATTTTCGACAAACAATTATTTTTAATTATTTTTTAACCGGTTTTTACTTTTTAAAAAAATATAAACTCCTTTTTTCCCTAAAAATTTTTTAAGAAAAAAGGAGTTTATAAAAAAGGTTAAACAAAATAAAAATTTTAAATAATACCAGCGCCGTATAAAATAAACATAATTACAACAACAAGAATTACAGCAATCAAGGCAAAAACGATAAATCATAAAACATAAGAAGGAAGACCTCAAATTGTTGATTTCTCGGTTGCAACGATAATTATTTCTTCATCCTCATCCACGCTTGAAGTTGAAGCGGCAATTACACGGGTAGCCTCGTCAACACTTAAATCACCTAGACCAACAGAAACTCCGCCAGATTGAACATTATAACCACCAAAGCCACGTTTTGTGTTAAATAATTCATCATCAACGATTGAATTATGTTCATTACGGTTGAGATCTAGAAAGGCTTGATAAACAATTCCGCGGAATAATGGGATAATTGTTGGAAATTTATTTAGTTCAAAAGTCCCAATTTGTGGATAATAAGGGTGAATTTTGACTCAAGAATAATCAAGAACTGGCTCAACTATTTGCGGGATCTCGACTATTTGCGGAATTTCAACTATTTCAATCTGTGGGGGTTCAACTATTTCAATTTTAGGAATATCAACTATTTCAACAATTTTTTCATGAACAATTGGGCGACCATGTTTTAAGACTGAAAGTGGATCGACGTGATTGAAACTATCAGGGTGGTTTCAGAAATTAATTACTTTTAGTAAATAGTCAATTGAAATTCCTTTTTTGGCAAAAAGGTATTTACATGCTGGACAATTTTTGGCCTCAAGTAAAAAAGTGCGATATTTTTGACAAAAACGGCAAGAATAAACATGTAAACAAGAGGCACAATTTTGATTAAAAAGTGAATCTGAATGGGATAAATTGTATCTTAAAAGTGCTCGTGATTCATAATAAGGATAAAATGAAAGTTCAGCAATTTTTTTCTCAAGATCAATATTTTTCTTTTTAAAGATTGCCTGGCATGCTGGACATTTGCGAGCTTCACGATAAAAAGCAGCTAATTTTCGGCACTTAGGACAGAAGAAATTATGATTGCAAGCTGGACAAGGTGAATTATAAGTTTGCTGTCAAATTAGTGAGGTTAAATTTTGGAGATCATTTGTTCTAAGTTCATTTAATTTTTTCTCAAGGTCAAAGTTTGACGCTTTAAATTTAGCAAGGCAGGCTGGACAATTTTTGGCCTCAAGTAAATAAGTTGCATATCTTTGGCATCACTGACAAGATGCATTATGAAAACAAGCTTTACATTTAGTATTATTTGCTAAATTATTATAATATGAATTACTTCGGAGTAAATTTATTTTAGCATCAATGTCAAAATTTTGTTCCTTAAATTTAGCAAGGCATGCTGGACAATTTTTGGCCTCAAGTAAATAGGTGCGATATTTTTGACATCAAGGACAAGTTGCATTATGGTTGCAGGCTTTGCAATTTATAGTTGATTTTAATGAAGCTAAATGACTAAAATATGAATTATCACGAAGTAAATTTAGTTTAGCATCAATGTCAAAATTTTGTTGTTTAAATTTAGCAAGACAGGCTGGACAATTTTTGGCCTCAAGTAAATAGGTGCGATATTTTTGACACCAAGGACAAGTTGCATTATGGTTGCAAGCAACACAATTGCTAAAATAAGGGTTTTTTAATAAATAAGAGGGATAACTAGGATGTGCAAGTTCACGAATTTTTTGGCTAATATTAATATTTTTAGCTTCAAAAATCGCTTTACATCCAGGACAATTTTGAGCCTCATTTAAATAAGTGCGATATCTTTGACACCAAGAACAAAGGGCATTATGAACACAAGTTTTGCAAATTTTTGGCTCTTTTTTTGAAAAACTAAGACCTGTTTGGACAGGGAGTCTTAATTGGGCGAGTTTTTCAAGATAGTTAAAATTTTTTTTCTTAAATAAATCAAGACAAGCTGGACAATTTTGAGCTTCAATTAAATAAGTGCGATATCTTTGGCATCAAGAGCAATTTTTATTATGCACACAAGACTGACAAGAACGAGTCGAGTCTGAATTTTCAGGAGAAAAGTCGCAATATTCTGAATGAATTTGGTAATTTTCTTCTAGATCAAAATTATTGTCTGTATTTCTAGATGAATAAATTTGATCTTCGGACTCATGATGATCAGAATGATTATCTTTTTGTGGCAAATCATCTTCAAATTCATGGCCACTGACTTTTTCAACTAATGCTTGACTTACTGAGTCAACTTTTTCAAGCAATTTATTGTCAAATTCATCAGAAATATCTTTATTAAAAACTAAATTTGGCGAAGTTTTAGGCAAATTTTGCTCATTTTCTACTGATGAATTCAAGTCATCTTTTTCGTCATGGTCTTGGTCAAATTCTTCTAAAGTTTCAAAATCTTCTGAAGAATCTAAATTAGATTTATCACTCTTTTGTGATGAAATTTCTGAGTTTTCTAAATCTAAAGAAGAATTTGTGCCATCTTTTTGGTCTAAGTCATCTACTGATTCAACAATTTCAAGCTCAACTAAATGACAAGGACATTCACTATTAATTTCTTCAAGATGATTTTCATCGTCACAAACTGGACACTCAATTGGGTGATCAGTATCATTTTGTTTTAATGCATAGAGAATTTCTTCAATAGTTTTCTCGTTTTCAGTAATTAAAATTTCGGTTTTTTGTTTTTCTTTGTTTGTTTTAGATTTTAAACTTTGTAAATCAAAATGTTTTGATTGGTCCGAAGTTAAATTTTTAGGTTGGCTAGTTTTTTGATTTGGCTGAGTTGATTCATTTAGGTTGAAATTTGGGTCATCAGCCAAAATTTTAGCTATAAATTGTTCTTTTTTTTCTTGACTAAGTGACCTAAAATTAATCGCTAAAGGAAAGGAAATTACAGATCCAAATTTCTTATTACGTAAAACTCAAAGTCGAACTGGTGTTTTAAGACTTTCAATTTTTAGAAAAACATCAACTAGAGAGTTAAAAAGACCGACGGTTTCCTTTGCGAATTTTAGCCTATAATAACAGTCTTTTTCATTGTGAAACTCATCACAAATCTCTGTGAGATAAAATCTTAAAGTTTTGGTTTTGTTCATTTTTCTAGCGACTTCTTTTTGATCTTTATATTTAAAGTAATGTAAATTATAGAGTAAAATTTGTAGTTATACTAATAAAAAATAAATTTTGCTTTTGAACAAACGCAAAATCTATTTCAATTTTAACATAAAACGAATAAATTTTAATGTTATTTTTCACAAATTTTTCTGTTTTTACATTTTAGTTTTGATTTTTTGCCTTTTTGAAAATTATACTATAATTTTAAAGCATATTTTAATTTTTTACATATTATTTTTTGCATTTTTTTTCATTTAACAAAAAAAATTGCAAAAATAAAAATTAAAGGGCTTATAAGACAAAAAAAGCTATAAATTCATAGCACAAAATTTATTTTTAGTTTTTTTAGACATATTAATTTATTAGTTTATCTCGAGTTTCCCAGTTTGATGAGAAAATCTTAAAAAATTATCCGGTTTTGGAGCTTTTTTAACTTTTTTGGAAAAAGTTAATTACCATTTTTTTACTGATTTATTAAGATATCAAAGTAAAAATCATACCTATTTCAAATATTTGGATCACTAGCAACGCCATCAAACTGTCAAACTCAGGAAAAATAACTATCAAGGAAAAAACACTAAATTTTAAATCCAACACTCATGAATGCAAAATCTACTTATTAATAAAATAAGGCGAACTAAAAAAGCTAAAATTTTAACTTAAAAAGCAAAACCATAAAAAATACAACTACTATTTAAACTCAATGTAAATAGAAAACTCGTTTTTATTTACATCGAGCCTAAAAAAATATGTGAAGTTTTGAAAGAACAATAATTAAAAGCCTTAAATTTGTAGATTTCTAAACGGGTAAATTTAAGGCATTCCATCATATTTAAAAATATAATGGAAAATTCGCGCTGTCTGAATTTTTTAGACAAAAAACATAACTAATTCCCCCTTAATTCATATTAAAATTTATTAATTCATTCTTAAGTGAGATTAATTATACCTTAATTTTTTCCTAGACCAAGCATTTTTTTTTTTTTTTTTTTGCGGGAAAATTAAATAAAACCGTTATGAGACAAAAGAAGCTATAAATTCATAAGACAAAATTTATTTTCAGTTTTTTTAGATATATTAATTTATTAGTTTATAATTCTAAGCGTAACATTAATTTTTTTTAAAGGAAAATAATAAAGAATGATACCAACCTATAAAACTAAAAAATTTATTGATAAAATTAAATTTTTTAATAAAAAAGTTCTTTTACGTGTTGATTTTAATGTTCCTATTCTTGAAGGGAAAATTACTTCAACAAAAAGAATTACTGCGAGTTTAAAAACCATTGAGAAAATTGTTACTGAAGGTGGCAAACTTATAATTTTATCACACCTTGGTAGGGTTAAAACGCCCGAAGATTTGAAAAAGAAATCACTACGAATTGTCGCCGAGGAATTAGCTAAAATTTCACAAAAAGAAGTCAAATTTGTTCCTCAAAACCGTGGCAAAGAAGTTGAAGAAGCAATTGATCAACTTGAAAACGGACAAATTTTAGTGCTTGAAAATACAAGATTCCAAGATCTTGAAAACAAAGCTGAATCAAAAAATGATCCAGAACTTGGAAAATACTGAGCTTCATTAGGTGATGTTTTTATAAATGACGCCTTTGGAACACTCCACCGCGCTCATGCATCTAATGTTGGAATTGCAACTTACATCAAAGAATCAGCAATCGGTTATCTTGTAAAAGAAGAGCTTGATGCGTTGTCAAAAATTATTTTTGAACCCCAAAAACCTTTTTATGCAATTATTGGCGGCGCAAAAATTTCTGATAAAATCGGGATAATTTCAACTCTACTTGAAAAAGCTGACAAAGTTTTAATTGGTGGAGGAATGGGTTATACATTCAAAAAAGCTCTTGGACTCAAAATTGGAAAATCAATTGTTGAAGAAGACAAAATTGATTTAGCCCTAAGTTTAATTAATAAATACTCTGATAAATTAATTTTACCGCTTGATGCTGCTTTGTCTGATAAATTTGAAGATGTAAGTCCAATTTATAACGAAAAAAATCCACTTGAAATTCCGGATGACCTTGAAGGTTTAGATATTGGTCCAATGACTATAAAATTATTTGAATCACATTTAAAAGATGCAAAAACTATTTTGTGAAATGGAACTCTTGGTGTTGCTGAGTTTTCTAATTTTGCCACCGGAACTCGTGAAATTGCAAAAGTAATCTCAAAACTTGAAAATTGCTATAGCGTAATTGGTGGTGGCGATTCAGTTGCAGCGATTGAATCTGAAAAATTAGGTTATGCTTTTAGTCATATTTCAACTGGTGGTGGTGCTTCAATTAGTTTTATTGAAAAAGGCGATCTAATCGGTCTAGGTCCAATTCAGGAAAAAGCATAAGAATTTATAGCATTTTTTTAATTTTCACACTTAACAAGTCCTGTTTTTTAAAATCAAAAAAACAGGACTTGTTCATTTTTTATTTTATAAGTAAAGTAGATTAATTTTTATGAAAAGTGTATTTTTTGACGAAAAAATTGTTGAATCACTAACTAAAACTGAAAAAATTATTGTTAAATTGGCACAGGATAATCCCCAATTTTTTTATCAATCCAATCTAAAATCATTAGCAAATAAAACACAATCTTCAATAACGCTCATTTCAAATTTAGCAAAAAAATTAAGTTTTTCTAGCTTTAAAGAAATGCAGTTTCATGTTTATTATTTATTCCTTAATTCAGCACAAATTTCAAATAAAGTAAAAAACCAGCAAAAAACCGATAAAAACAAGCTAATTATCGAACAACTTTATAAATATTATCATAATTCATTAGTTCAAACATTAGAACTTGTTGATCTTGAAAAAATCCAAGATTTTGCCCGTAAAATTATTCAAAGCAAAAAAATTTTTATCTACGGGGCTGGTTCTTCTTCAATCGGAGCGAGCGAACTAGCGATTAATTTGCAAAAATTAGGGCTAAATTCAGTTAGTTTTCGTGATTTTCATAATTTTTTATTAGTTAGTGTTCAATCTCAAGCCTTAAAAATTTTGTTTTCAAAATCTTGTAAAACAAAAGAAATTAATTTTGTTCTTAAAAAGTTTATTGAAAATAACGACGATTTTATTGTAATAACAGCAAAAAAACAAATTGATATTCCCAAAAAAAATTTAATTTTTTACCAAACACTTGAGCAAAAAAACCGTTTTATTTCGATCTCATCGAAAATAAACCAACAATTTATTTCTGATGTTATTTTTTTCAGTGTTGCTAATTTAATTTCTGAGCAATATGAAGAAAACTACAAGAAAAATCTTGAAATTCTCAAAGAATGAAATGAATAATTGAAAAATATTCATAAAAAACTTCAAATTTGTAAAAATTTTTTTATTTTTCTTTTATTTTTAACTAAATAATCCATTATTTAAGTATATATAATAAAAGAAAGGAAGGTTTTTATGAGTATTTTTTCAAAAGATTTTATTTTTTTAGACCAAGATCTTAATTCAAAAGAAGAAGTTTTTGAATTTATTGCTCAAAAAGCAGTAGACCTTGGAATTGGAACTGAAAAAAATAAAATCTTTGACGATCTTTTGGCTCGTGAGAATGAAATTTCTACCGGACTTGAGTCAAATTTTGCAATCCCTCATGCTCAAAGTAGTGCTATTGAAAAGCCAGCGCTACTGTTTTTAAGTCTAAAATCTGGGCTTGATTGACAAAATTTCGATGATTCTAAGGCAAAATTTATTTTCTGTATTTTGCTGCCAAAGTCTGGTTTTGAACAAAATCAAGTCGAAATTCTGGCAAAAGTTGCACGAATTATTCTTAATCCCGAAATTAAAGAAATAATTTTATCTAAAGACGAAAATGTTATTTTTGATAACATTTCAAAGTTTATTTTTGAAAAAGACCAAGTGGAAAATCACGAGACAAATTCCCAAAAAATTCCCATAAATGCAAAAAAAGTTGTTGGAATCACATCTTGTACTGTTGGAATTGCTCACACTTATTTAGCCGCTGAAAAATTAGAAATGGGACTAAAACAAAATGGCTATATTCCCAAAATTGAAACTCGCGGATCAGTTGGGCCTAAAAATGTTTTAACAAAAGAAGATATTGATCAAGCCGAATTTGTCATAGTTGCCAGCGATCTTGAAATTGACAGTTCAATTTTTGACCAAAAAAAGGTCTATTTTACAAGCACTAAAGCCGCAATCCATGAAACTGAAAGTGTAATTCAAAAAGCAAAAAAAGCACCAATTTTGCATAATAAACAAAAAAAACAAACCCAAAATCAAGAAAATCGAACTAGCGTTGTTAAACATATTATCACCGGAATTTCCTACATGATTCCTTATGTTGTTTTTGGTGGAATTATGATCGCCCTTTCGTTAGGAATTGGAAAAGCAATTTATGGTAATGCTAATGAAGCACCAAAAGGTGATTTTCTTTGATGAATGCTCCAAATTGGGGTAATTGCCTTTAAATTAATGATCGGTGTTTTAGGAGGCTACATTGCCTACTCAATTGCCGGACGGGCCGCACTTGCGCCAGGATTTATTGTTGCAACTGTCGGTAATTCGGCCGATTTATTCTATGGAATTGGCGGAATTTCTGTTCAGACACCGATGGGATTTATTGGCGCGGTAATTTTTGGAATTCTTGTTGGTTACAGTGTTAAATTCATTAACTCACTAAAAATCCAAAAATCTTTAAGTGCAATTTTACCAATTTTTGTAATTCCAATTGGGGTCAGTCTATTTTGATCTTTAGTTGTAATTTTCTTAATTGGCGCTCCTATTGGTTGAGTGCTTGACAAATTAATCGCTGGATTAAAACATGTTTTTGAAAACAAAGACGGAATTGGTGTTGGTGTTGCCTTTCTTCTAGGTCTTTTACTTGGCGGAATGGCCGGATTTGACATGGGTGGCCCAGTAAATAAGGTTGCTTTTTTAACTTCAACAGCACTTGTTTCAACTCAAGTTTATGAACCAATGGGAATGATGGCAGCTGCAATACCGGTTGCACCAATTGGAATGGGAATCACAACCTTAATTTGACGTAGAAAATTTACAAAAGAAGAAAAATCACTCGGACTTTCAGCTATAATTATGGGATTTATTGGAATTTCTGAAGGTGCTATTCCTTTTGCAATCGCTGATCCAAAACGGGTAATTAGTGCTAATGTTATTGGTTCAGCAGTTGCTGGTGGACTTGCTGGAGTTCTTGCAGTTACAAATCAAGCCGGACATGGGGGACCAATTGTTGCAATTCTTGGTGCTGTTGGTTCAATAAAACACGGAATCGGTCTTGGAATTGCCTTTTTCTTCTTGTCAGTTATTGTCGGAAGTTTTACTACTGCGCTAATTTATGGATTTTGAAAAGATCGCAACTTTAATATTTTTAGCAATTTAGCACGAAAAAATCACAAAAAAGGAGTTAAATAATGAAAATTAAGAAAATAGATAATAAAAAACTGTTTTATATTGTGATTTTTTTGGCCTTAGCTGTCCTTATTTTTGGAATTATCCTTATTAGTTTAAATATTTCGGCTCACCAAGAATTTATTAGCGCAACAATTGCCAAAAAAGAAGCGCTACCAAGTCAAGGTTTTGTTTATGGCGTATTTTTACTAGTTATGGGAATTTTAGGACTTATTTTATCAGCATTTATCGGAAATGATGTTTTTAACAAAAAATTAGGTCAGTCTAATTAAATGAAAGATTATTTTGTTTTTGTTGAACCATACCAAAAAAATACTTTATGAGCTGGGCAAAATTTACAAAATCAGCTAAAATCTAGTCAAAAAATTGGCGAACTTTGACTAATTTCAGCACAAAAACACGGTCTTTCACGTGTCAATGGGCAAAATTTTGACGAATTTTTTGCCCAAAACCCACAATTTTTTGGCTTTTATCCACATAAAACTTACCCAAATCTTCATAAAATTATTGATGCCGGGCAAAAACTGAGTCTCCAAGTTCATCCTGATAATAAAATAGCAAAAAAATTAAATTCTTTTGGCAAAGACGAGGCTTGATTTGTGCTAAACAAAGGCGATGATCCTTTTATAATTGGCGCAAAATCAAACGATTTTGCTGAGAAAATTACAGAAATTAACAACGAAAATATCGACAAACATTGTAATTTTTCTGATCTTGAAAAAAATGATTTTGCCTATATTAGTGCCGGACTTATTCATTCTATTCCTCAAGGCGCCCTTGTTTATGAAATTCAGCAAAATTCAGACTTAACTTTTCGAATTTTTGACTTTGATCGACTTGACTCTAACGGGCAAAAAAGAGAACTTCATTTTGAACTTGCAAAAGCCGCAATAAAACCAAAATTAAGTCCAAAAATTATTCATGACAACAAAAAAACTCAACAATCCTTAGTTAAAAATAAATTTTTTAACCTTGAAAAAGTAAAAATTAGCCAAAAATTTTTACTTTTGCCCCAAAATGATGTTTTTTGGTACGAAATTATTATAATTTCTGGTCATGGAAAAATTAATGATGTTACTTTTAAGCCATTTGATGCCATATTAATATCAGGGCAAATTGAAAAACCAATTGAATTTCAAGCAGAAAATGCACTAATTTTAATAAACAAAATAATTTAATTTTTCTTGTTTTCCCCGAGTTTCCAAGTTTGATGAGATAATCTTAAAAAAGTGTCCTAGTTTATTATTTTGGGCACTTTTTTAACTTTTTCGGCAAAAGTTAATTACCTATTTTAAAACACTGGCAAAAATCAATTTATGGATAAAACAACAAAAATCATAAAAAAAATACAACTACTATTTAAACTCAATGTAAAAACAAAACTCGTTTTTACTTACACTGAACCTAAAAAAATATATGAAGTTTTGAAAGAACAATAATTAAAAGCCTTAAATTTGTAGATTTCTAAACGGGTAAATTTAAGACAATCCATTATATTTAAAAACATAATGGAAAAATTCGCATTATCTTATTTTAATACGACAAAAAACATAACCAATTCCCCCTTAATTCAATATCAAAAATTTATTAATTATTCTTAAGTGATATCTATTATAACATAATTTTATTTTAAACCAAGCATTTTTTTTTTTTTTTTGCAAGGGTTAATTTTAAAATAATAAAAAATTAAGATTTTAGGTCAAAACCACGGATTTACAGCTATTTTTGCATATTTACATTCGCTAAAAAGTGAATTTTTGCCATCAAACTGTCAAACTCAGGATTTAATTTTCCTTGTTTTTTGCAAAAATAAAAACCGCTAAATGCGGTCTTTATTTTGAAAAACTTTGAAATTTTACTCAATTGCTTGAAAAGTATCTCTACTATTTTCAACATGTTCTGGTTTAAAAACAATTTTTTCTGAACCATCATCTTTTCAGAAAATAAATGTGTAAAATTTACCTTTTTCTAGTTTTTGATCTTGCTCATCTCATTTAAAAATTAAAGGAAATTCAATATTATCACCTTCAATTGCGGTTGTACGAGCGACCTTAACTTTTAAAGGATCAACTAAAGTGTTGTCAGTTAATGATTTTACCTCACTAGCATATGCACTTCATTTTCCTGTAACGCCTTTTACCGGTGAGTGGTGTAATTGGAAACGGAAAACACCTTCACTATTTAGCCTATTTTCACTTCTTGCAGCTGGAAATAATAAGGTTCGAATTTTGACATTATCTTTTTTTGGAATATTAAATGGAGCAGAATGAAAGTCGATTGTTTGGTTAGTTTTTCTGGTTGTTGTTTCTTTTTGAGTGTCCATTTTTACGGGTTTATTTTTATCTTCTTGACTAGATTGGGAACCTTTTTTAGTTTCAGGTGCTGTTTGGTTATTATGTTGGCATGATAAGACAATAAAAACTGGCAGTACAGAAGCTATTGGAAGAAGCCTTAATTTTGCAATTTTTTTTATATTTTTGAACATTTTTTTCCTTTTTTGATCGGTTTTTTATTTTTTTGCGTCGAAAAACAAAGAATTTAAATAAAGCAATAATGTTTTACAGATACTTTAACTTAAATTTAAAAATACTATATTATACTATTAATTTTTAAATTATTAATGCTAAAGTGCAAAAAAATTTTATAATTTTGGATTTTAAAAATTTACATGGTATATTTTATTGTAAAATCAAAGGAAAAAGTGCAATAATTACTAATAAATTACTAGAAAAAATTGATAAAAGTGGTAAAATCAAAACCATAGATAAAAACTAGCTGTCGGAATTTTTCACTAAATTAGCCACTTTTTTAGCTATTTTTATTGGAAAATAACTAAAAAAGTGGATTAAAAAAGTTTTTTATAATAATTCCTTTTAAAATTGAACCAAGGAGTAAAAATGAAAATAATAAATGATTATTTTAAATTTGAAGACTATAAAAACAAAGCAAAAGAGGAATTTCGGCCTAAATTAGACGAAATTATCAAAAAAAAGCATTCAAAAACTCTTGAAAAGCTTGCTGGAATACAAAGTGTGACAAAAACACTTAATATTGTCTCGTCAATTTCATTCGTTTTAACTATGATTGCTATGTTTGTTGCTCTCAATTACGATCTAGGGATTGGAGGCATCATTTTAGCAGTTATTCCGGGAATAGTTGCAATTGCTTCTACTTTTTATTTAGGAGTCAAAAAAAGGGAAATTAGGAAAATCACCGATGAAGTTTCAAAAGACGTCCTAGAAAGTTTTAAGCCAGAAGTTGCTTACAAAGCTGCCTATTCAATTTTAGATAAAGGAATGGATTATTTAGGTTTTAATGACCAACCTAGTAAGAACATTCAAATTTCAAAAAATGAAATTAGCAGTCTTACTCCTGTAGAAATCATTGGCTCATCAAAGGCTTGAATTAGTGAGGTTAGACCTTTGAAAGAATTATTAATTGATGAAAAATTCCACGTTAGTTTTACAAATGTCCGCTGACAATGAAAAGAATGAAGAAACAAAGAAACTGTGATAAGGGAAAGTTTTACTGGAATTTTAAAGATTGATACTTCAATTTTAGGTGAAAAGGCATTTGACTTTAAACTTTTAAAACCAAGCGGCTGATTTTCTCAAAAAGACAAAATCAAACTTGAAAATGAGGAATTTAACGAGGTTTTTAATCCAGAATCAAACGACAGATTCAAAATCAGAAAAATGTATACACCACTTGCGATGGAACTTTCACTAAAAAGATATTTTGACCGTGAAGGTGTTAAAGTTATGGATGTTACCATTGAATCTTCAGGTGATGCTATCTATTTTACTTACAAATGCGACTGAAATTTTATGTATGTTGATTTTCCAACATCAATAAAAACCCCTGATGACTTTATTAATCACATTTTCAAGGATTTTTTGCTTGACACTTACAGTTTATATTATCTTTTGTGTCTTATTTACGTTACTTTGTATTTGGATTAGTGAAAAACGTGATGTTTTTCAAAAAAATATGGTATAATTTGTAATTTAATTAATATTTAAAGGAAAAAAATGTCAAATTTATACAACCCTAAAAATGCTGGAAATATCGAAGGATTTGAACCTCGAATTGATAATGACTCCAAAAAACCGGTTGTTTCAACAGCGGCTAAAGTTGCATTTTGAACTTTGGGGACTTTGTTTTTATTTATTGGCCCAATTTATTACATTTCGCAAAAAAATAATTTTATGCGTCAACAGAATTCAATCAATGAATCAGCAGGTACAATCGAGGTTCAACTTGAGCAACGTAGTGCAACTTTATTGAAATTAGCTGACCAAGTTCGCTCCTATCGTGAATATGAAAAATCAATTTTAAGCGATATTACAAGATTGCGAAGTTTAAAATCAAACATAGAAAATGCTCAAGAAATTGAAAATTTAAACAACTCATTATTTGGTAGACTTATTGCAGTAAGTGAAAATTACCCAGAATTGCAAGCATCAAAAATTTATCAAGAATTAATTGAGCAAACCTCCTATTTAGAAAGAGAATTAGCGGCTGCAAGACGACTTTATAATAGCAATGTTAATTCTTTTAACACCGAAATTTTTGTCTTTCCTTCTTCAATTGTTGCATCTTCGATGAATTTAACAACCTACCCAATGTTTAGCACAAGTAACCAAAATCGTCAAGATGTATCATTTAAAGATTTTTAATTTCTTATTAAAAATCAACCACTGCAAAAAAACTCCTATAAACAGACATAATTTCTCAATAGATTTACAATTCAAACAATAAAAATTTAAAAAATACACTTTTAGACAAATAATATCCTTTTAAATCTAAGAAATATTTGCTTAAATTAATTCTTCAGATTTTTTGAGATTATTTGTCTTATTTTTTTATTATTAATATAAGTTAGATTAGTCCACTAATTTTGAGTTAGACAAACTGATAATAAACCGCATTTGAAAAGTCTAAAAAAACTTTGACTTTATAAGCAAAAAATAAAAAAAACCTTGTAGTTTATAGCGCTTTTTAGCTATTTTTATTGAAAAATAATTAAAAAGTGAAAAAAAAGAGTATTTTTATATAATTCCTTTTAAAATTGATCAAGGAGTAAAAATGAAAATAATAAGTGATTATTTTAAATTTGAAGACTATAAAAACAAGGCAAAAGAGGAATTTCACCCCAAATTAGACGAAATTATCAAGAAAAAACATTCAAAGACTGTTGAAAAGCTTGCTGGATTACAAAGTGTGGCAAAAACACTTAATATTGTCTTGTCAATTTCATCCGTTTTAACTACGATTGCTATTATTGTTCATCTCATTTACCATAAAAATTTTACTGGCGTCATTTTAGTAGCTATTCCTGGAATAATTGCAATTGCTTCTACTTCTTACTTACGAGTCAAAAAAAAGCAAATTAGGTCAATCACCGATGAAATTTCAAAAGACCTCGTAGATAGTTTTAAGCCAGAAGTTGCTTACAAAGCTGCCTTTTCAATTTTAGATAAAGGAATGGATTATTTAGGTTTTAATGACCAAATTAACAACAACATTCTAATTTCAAGAAATGAAATTAGCGATCTTACTCCTGTTGAAATCATTGGCTCATCAAAGGCTTGAATTAGTGAAGTTAGGCCTCTGAAGGAATTATTAATTGATGAAAAATTCCATGTTAGTTTTACAAATGTCCACTGACAATGAGAAGAAAGAAAAAACAAAGAAACTGTGACAAGAGAAAGTTTTACTGGAATTTTAAAAATTGATACTTCAATTTTGGGTGAAAAGGCATTTGATTTTAAACTTCTAAAACCAAGGGGTTGATTTTCTCAAAAAGACAAAATCAAACTTGAAAACGAAGAATTTAACCAGATTTTTAATCCAGAATCAAATGACAGATTGAAAATCAGAAAAATGTATACACCTCTTGCAATGGAACTTTCATTAAAAAGATATTTTGACCGTGATGGCGTTAAAGTTTTGGATGTTACCATTGAGTCTTCGGGAAATGCGATCTATTTTACTTACAAATGTGACTGAAATTTTATGTATGTTGATTTTCCAACATACATAAAAACCCCTGATGACTTTATTAATCACATTTTCAACGATTTTTTACTTGACACTTACAGTTTGTATTATCTTTTGTCTCTTATTTACGCTACTTTGTATTTGGAGTAGTTAAAAACATAATATTCTCAAAAAAAGCTTGTAATTTATAGGATTTTTTTAGCTATTTTAATTGGAAAATAACTGAAAAATCATTAAAAAGAGTATTTTTATAATAATTCCTTTTAAAATTGACCAAGGAGTAAAAATGAAAATAATAAGTGATTATTTTAAATTTGAAAACTATAAAAACAAGGCAAAAGAGGAATTTTTTCCCAAATTAGATGAAATTATCAAGAAAAAAAATTCAAGCTCACTTCAAAAAATTGCTGTATTACAAAAAGAGTCGAAAAAACTTATCATTATTTTTTCAATTTCATTATTTTTAACTTTTATTATTATTCTTAGTATTTCCTTGGCCGAAGTTGCATATATTACCTTAATTTTTGCAATTATTCCGGGAATAATTGCTGTTTTGTCTGCTTTTTACTTTTGAATGAAAAAGAAGGAAATTTGATCAATCACAAATGAAATTTCAAAAGACGTCATAGTTAATTTTAGACCAGAAGATGCTTATAAAACTGCCTTTTCAATTTTAGACAAAGGAATGGATTATTTAGGTTTTTATGACCAACTAAACAACAATTTTCTAATTTCAGGAAATGAAGTTAGAAATTTTACTCCTGCAGGAACTATTGGCTCAGCAGATGCTTGAATTAGCGAAGTTAGACCTGTCAAACAATTATTAATTGATAAAAAATTCCTTGTTGCCTTTACAAATGTCCACTGAGAATGAGAAGAAGAAATAGAAGACGAAGATGGAAAAGTTAAAACTGTGATAAGAGACAGTTATACTGGATTTTTAAAAATGGATACTTCGATTTTAGGCGAAAAGGCATTTAATTTTAAAGTTTTAAAAGCAGGCAGCTGGCCTTTTCAAAAAGACAAAGTTAAACTTGAAAACCAATTATTTAACAAGGTTTTTAGGCCAGTATCAAATGATCAATTGAAAATCAGAAAAATCTATACACCGCTTGCAATGGAGCTTTCGCTAAAAAGATATTTTGACCGTAATGGTGTTAAAGTTTCGGATATTTCCATTCAATCTTTTCAAAATTCTATCTATTTTACTTACAGTTGCAACTGAAATTTTATGTATTTTAATTTTCCTAAATCAATAAAAAGCCCTGATCATTTTATTAGTCGAATTTTCAACGATTTTTTGACTGACACTTACAGTTTGTATTATCTTTTGTCTCTTATTTACGCTACTTTGTATTTAGAGTAGTTAAAAACATAATATTTTCAAAAAACCTTGTAATTTATAGAATTTTTTTAATTTTTTTAATTGATTTTTAATTGAAAATATCATTAAAAAATCAATTAAGAAGGTTAAACAGACAAATTTTTTTCCGGTTTTCTAGTCAGGTTTATATTCAACCAAATTTTGAAAAAACACACTTAAAAAGCAAAATTATAAAATATCTAAACACTGGCAAAAATCAATTTATGGATAAAATAACAAAAATCATAAAAAAACTACTATTTAAACTCAATGTAAATAGAAAACTCGTTTTTATTAAATTGAGCCTAAAAAAAACATATGAAGTTTTGAAAGAACAATAATTAAAAGCCATAAATTTGTAGATATCTAAACGGTCAAATTTAAGGCATTCCATCATATTTAAAAATATAATGGATAATTCGCACTGTTTGATTTTATTATGACAAAAAACATAATTAATTCCCCCTTAATTCTAAAATCCAAATTTATTAATTATTCTTAAGGGAGATTCTTTATAGCATAATTTAATTTTAAACCAAGTTTTTTTTTTTTTTTTTTGAAAAGGTTAATTTTAAAATAATAAAAATTAAGATTTTAGACTAAAAAACCCGGATTTACAGGTATTTTTGCATATTTGTATTCACCAAAAAGTGAATTTTTGCCATCAAACTGGGAAACTCAAGAAGAAAACTTTGACTTTATAAGCAAAAAGTAAAAAACCTTGTAATTTACAGCATTTTTTCAATTTTTTTAATTGATTTTTAATTTAAAATATCATTAAAAATCAATTAAAAAGACTAAACAGACAAATTTTTTCCGCTTTTCTAGTCAGGTTTATATTTAGCAAATTTTTTAAAAAATCATACTTAAAAAGAACACAAATTACTAAGCTTGTTTTTACTGTGTTTTTTGCTGTTTTAAATTTAACATACTTTATATTTTTAAATTTAATCACTTTCTAAAATGCAATTTTATGGTATAATTGCTATTATTTCAAGTTTAGGAGGCGGTAAAATGATTAATGTTAATGAATTTCGACCTGGAATCACCTTTGAATTTGAAGGTGAAATTTTTGTCGTAATTTCAGCTCAACATTCAAAACAAGGTCGCGGACAAGCGAACGTAAAAGCAAAAGTTAAAAATCTTCGCTCAGGATCTACCACTATTAAGACATTTTCAGGTGGTGAAAGAGTTCAAAAAGCTCGTATTGACAAAATTACAATGGTTTTTCTTTATAATGAAGGTCAAAATAGTGTTTTGATGGATGATTCTACTTATGAGCAAATTAGTATTGATAATGAAAAAATAGCCTGAGAACTCAATTTTTTATCTGAAGGTGTTAAGGTAAAATTACGTAAATTTAATGATGAAATTTTAGATATTGAACTTCCGCCAAAAATTGAATTAAAAGTTGCCTCAACATTTGATGCCGTAAAAGGAAATACGACAACAAATCCGACAAAAAGAGCAACATTAGAAACTGGTTTTGAAATTGATGTTCCTTTATTTATTAAAGAAGACGAAATTATAGTTGTCTCAACTGAAGAAGGAAAATATGTTTCAAGAGGAGGACAATAAAATGACTAACAACACTAAAATAACTAACGCAGCAGAATTGGAAACAAAAGAAAAAGTTAAGAAATTCAACAAAAAGTTTAAATATCTTGAAGAATTAAGTGTAAATTCCTTAAGAATTCACAGTAACGAAGCAATAAATAAGGCAAATTCTGGCCACCCTGGTGTTGCAATTAGTGCTTCAAAAATGGTTTATGCACTTTTTCGTGATCATATAAATTTTGACATTAATGATCCTAACTGAATTAATCGCGACCGTTTTGTTTTGTCTGCAGGTCATGCATCTTCGCTTTATTATTCACTTTTATATAGTTTAGGCTTACTAAAAAAAGAAGATCTTGAGAATTTTCGGCAAAAAAATTCAAAAACGCCTGGACATCCAGAATACGGCCACACTGTTGGAATTGAAGCAACAACTGGTCCGCTTGGTCAAGGAATCGCAATGGCAGTTGGAATTGCCCTTGCTCAGTCGCATTTAAATGCAAAATTCAAAGAAATTAACCACTACACATATGTAATTTGCGGGGATGGCGACCTTCAGGAGGGAATTTCCTATGAGTCACTTTCACTAGCGGGACACTTAAAACTTAAAAATTTCATTGTTTTGTATGACTCAAATGATATTCAACTTGACTCGCCAGTAAGCGTTGTTTTTAGCGAAAATATGAAACAACGAATTGAATCTCAAGGTTTATTTTACCAATTGGTTCCAAAAGATGATGTAAAATTGATCTCCAGGGCAATTTCTAAGGCAAAAGCTTCCCGAAGACCAAGTTTTATTGAAATCAAAACTATTATTGGCCAAGGTTCAACTAAACAAAATACTACCGAAGTTCACGGTGCTCCACTAGGAAATGACATTGTTAATTTAAAGAAAAATCTTAAATGAAAACACAAAGAAGATTTTTATCTTGATCCAGAAATTAGCGCTCATTGGCAAAAAACACTTGTAAAAAGAACTCAAGCTAAAAAAGAAGCCTTTAAAATTTCTCCAGAACTTGAAGAATTTTTACAAAAAGGTCAAAATATTAATTTGGAAATTGATTTAGACCTTCCTAAAAACCAGGCAACCCGGGCAACATCAGCATTAGTTCTTGATTATATTTCCAAAAATGTTCCTTATTGAATCGGTGGATCAGCTGATTTATCAGTTTCAACAAAAGCAAAAGGTTCAGATGGTTATTTTAGTGACCAAAATTATCAAGGTCGAAACTTAATGTTTGGTGTCCGTGAATTTGCAATGAGTGCAATTGCAAACGGAGTTGCCCTTCATTCAGTTTTACGTCCTTTTGTTTCAACATTTTTTGTGTTTGCTGACTATTTAAAGCCTGCTTTAAGACTCTCATCATTAATGAAATTGCCAGTAACTTACATTTTTACTCACGACTCACTAATGGTTGGCGAAGATGGACCGACCCACCAGCCAATTGAACAACTTGCAATGCTTAGATCAGTTCCTAATTTTGCTGTCTATCGTCCTGGTGATGAAAATGAACTAAAAGGAGCTTACGAACTTGCTCTTGAAAGCAAAGATAAACCTTGTGCAATAATTTTAACTCGTCAAAATATCAAATCATTTGCTGAATCAAAAGATAATTTCAAACTTGGAGCCTACTTAGCTCAAAAAAGCAAATCAAAATGAGCAATTATTGCTACCGGTAGTGAATTAGGACTGGCAAAAGAAGTCGCTCAAGAATTAGACCTAAATTTAATATCCTTATCAAATTGACAAAACACACCAATTTGAGATCCAAATTTTGCAATTTCACTTGAGTTAGCTTCTACTTTTGGCTGAAAAGCACATGCAAAATACAATTTTGGTCATGATACCTTTGGAATGTCAGCCCCAGCAGAACACATTCTTGATGAAATTGGTTTTCGAAGTAAGGATCTTGTTGAAAAAATTAAAAAAATTATTGCCTAATTTTTTAAATTAGCATATTAATTTCAGACACATTCAAAAAGGTGTGTCAAAATGAAACAACACAAATTCACAGTTGAAGATAAAATTAAACACGTCAAAATTGCTGAATTTAAAGGGTTAAAAATCCAAATTTTGCATTTTGCAGAGGATTTTAGACAAGTTTAAACATGTATATGACAATAATTTAATAAGAAAATCAAAGTAAATGGTAAAAAGTTTACAAGTAACATTGATTTGATCAGCCTTTTTAATATAATTATAGTATAATTTTATTTAGCTACAAATTTAAGGAGGCTTTAAATGCTTAAATTATCCAAATTTAAAATTATCCTTGGAATAACAACCTTTACAACAGTTGCTACTTTACCTTTTTTAATATTAAGTATTAATGAAAAAACTGTCGAAAATCATAAAAATATATCTGACATAGCTTTCTCTAAAGCATTAAAATCCGAATCTCTGAATGTTATTTCAGCTTTAAAACAAAAAAATGCCGAGTCCTTTTCTTCCACTAACGAAAATAATGAAGAACAGATTAAGGATTTTTCAAAATTTGAAAAAGATTTTCAAGATTTTATCGATGAAGTTTCACAAAACCCCAATTTGAACTTGGAAAAAATTGCTAAGGAAAAATTACTAAGAGGGGGTGTTACCGCCGATAATATAGAAAAAATATTTGCTTCAAAAAATTCAAAAAATGATAAAATTCAAAATCAAGATTTACTTGTTAAGCCTCAATCCTTTTCTTCTAAGAGCGCTCCCAATTTAAAAATGAAAGAATTTGCGGATAAACTTTGGGGTCAACACGTTCAGACTGCCGTGCTTGCTGCAGTAAATTATGGTCTTGCTGTGGGTTATGGATTAGCTTGAATGTTTCCATCTGCAATAGCTAGCACTATTGCAGGCGGGATCTTAACATGGCTTTCAGTTGAATACAAAAACGCTTATAATTCTCTTGTGTATAACAAAAATTGAAATGCTATTAAAGAAACAAACGTTCAATATGGTCTCAACCTTGTTTCCAGAGGATTGTCGTATGCTAATCTTACATCGCCGCTTTCAGAAATATTGGAACAAATAGGTAAATTAAGAAAAGCACAAGCAGCAGCAACTGCTAGTCTAAATGCGGTAAAATGGGTAAACCCCAAAATTATAATTGTATTATCTGCAATAGATTTTTTTCAAACAATTATTTCCTTAGGTTAATTAATAAGATGAACTTTTGGTCAAGAGCTGAAAAATTTCTAAATCTTAAAATTCCAAAAAAATTTTCAATAATCCCGATTTTATCTAATCTTGTGTATTTTTGACTTTTTTATTATTTAGTTTTTCGGTTTAACCCTAACAAGCAAAAAAGGCATTATTTTTTTCTTATTTTACTTTACTTAATAAGCTACCCCTTTCCTTTTTTTGTGCTTGTTTCAGTACTGAGTTTAAGTCATAATGGTGATTTTTTAAGATTTTTTTATTTGAAAATTTTTAACAAGTATTTTTTAGTACATTTGTTTGAAATAATTACTTACTTATTTTTTTATTTCCCATATTCATATGTTTGTAATTTTTTACAAAAAATATTCCGTTTTTATTTAACAAAAAAAGTAAAACAAAAATTAGGGCAACTAAATCCAGAAAATAAATTCGATTTTTTAACTAACTTTGATTATGATAAATATTATAAATTTGCATGTAAAAGAGAACTTTATTCACGTTACTTTGAACCACAAAATTGATATAACCCTGATCAAAATGTTGAAAATATTATTAAGTCAATGAAGAATTATGGATGATACCGCGAAGGCTATGTAGCCAGATATTATTCTCATATAATCTTGCAAATTTTTTTGTTTAATTCTGAAAATTCAGAATTAAAAATCAATCAAAAAAACTGAAAATATTTTTTAATAATCTATTTCATTTTTACAACAGTACATTTCATATTTTCATGATACTCTATATGGCTGTTTTTTGGATACGTTGTTTGAAGCGAGTCAAATATTGAGGATTTTTATAAAGAACTTTTTGAAAGTACTGTCGTTTTTGTTATGCCATTAATGTTTCTTGGGATGGGTTATGTTTTTATTCCTAGACTTTTTTATTATCCAAAGACATGAGTAACATATTGGCTATTTGAAAGTTAAAAATTACTTTAATTAATTTCAAGCGGCTTAGAAAAGACAAATTATAAATAAATCAATATAGTTTTTAGACTTTTTATATAAATTAGCGCTACTTTATTCAAGGAAATTTAAAATGCATTTTTGATCAAGGGTTGAAAAATTTCTAAATCTTAAAATACCAAAAAAATTTTCAATAATCCCGTTTTTGTCTAATCTTGTGTATTTTTGGCTTTTTTATTATTTAGTTTTTCGGTTGAACCCTAACAAGCAAAGAAGACATTATTTTTTTCTTGTTTTACTTTGCCTAATAACTTACCCGTTTCCTTTTTTTGTGCTTGTTTCAGTACTGATTTTAAGTCATAATGTTGATTTTTTAAGATTTTTTTATTTGAAAATTTTCAACACGTATTTTTTAGCGCATTTGTTTGAAATAATTACTTACTTAATTTTTTATTTCCCATATTCATATGTTTGTAGTTTTTTACAAAAAATGTTCCGTTTTTATTTAACAAAAAAAGTAAAACAAAAATTAGGCCAACTTAATCCAGAAAATAAATTCGATTTTTTAACTAACTTTGATTATGATAAATATTATAAATTTGCGTGTCAGAGAAAACTTTATGATTATTATTTTGAGCAGACAAATTGATATAAACCTGATGAAAATGTTGAAAATATTATTAAATCAATACACACTCATGACTGATTTCAAGGCTATGTAGCCAGATATTATTCTCATATAATCTTACAAGTTTTTTTGTTTAATTCTGAAAATTCAGAATTAAAAATCAATCAAAAAAAATGAAAATATTTTTTAATAATCTATTTTATTTTTACAACACTACATTTCATATTTTCATGAGTCTCTATATGAGTGTTTTTTGGCCATGCTCTTTGAAGCAAGTCAAATACTGAGGATCTTTATAAAGGGCTTTTTGAAAGTAATGCTATTTTTCTTATACCATTAATGTTTCTTGGGATAGGTTATAGTCTTATTCCTAGACTTTTTTATTATCCAAAGACGTGAGTAACATATTGACTATTTGAAAGTTAAAAATTACTTTAATTAATTTCAAGCGGCTTAGAAAAGACAAATTATAAATAAATCAATATAGTTTTTAGACTTTTTATATAAATTAGCACTACTTTATTCAAGGAAATTTAAAATGCATTTTTGATCAACAGTTGAAAAATTTCTAAATCTTAAAATACCAAAAAAATTTTCAAAAATGCCGTTTTTGACTAATGCTTTGTATTTTAGACTTTTCTCTTTTTTAGTTTTTAAATTTAATCATAATAAGCAAAAAAAGCATTATTTTTTACTTGCATTACTTTACTTAATAAGTTTTTCGCTACCTTTTTTTGTAGTTGTTTTAGCATTAATTTTAAGCCCTAATATTGATTTTTTAAGAGCGCCATATCTTAAAATTTTTAATAATTATTTGATTACATTGGTTTTTGAAATAAGCACTTATTTAATTTTTTATATTCCATATTCATATTTTTGTGGCTTTTTACAAAAAGTATTCCATTTTTATTTAGCAAAAAAAGTAAAACAAAAATTAGGTAGGTTAAACCCGGAAAATAAATTTGATTTTTTAACTGACCTTGATTATAATAAATATTATAATTTTGCTGTAGGGCGTGTAACTTACTTTAGATCTGGGGTAAGTAAAACTGATAAAAATGATCCTAACAAAATAATAAAAAATATTCTCGCAACATTTGAAGGTAGAGTTAACATATTTATTCCTGGTAGAATTTTTTCTAGATATTATGCTCAAATAGTTTTGCAAGTTTTTTTATTTAATAGTCAACACCAAACATTAAAAATTGATGAAAAATACTGAAAAGTTTTTCTTTTTATCTATTTTATATACTTTGTTATTGATTATGGCTTACTTTTATTCATATTTTGATTAGGCGTTGAATTTTTTAGAGCCACTATAATAGTTGATCTAAAATTTAATAGATTTCTATTGTTTGCTTCTTTCCCCCATATTGTTCAACTTGCTTTTTTTATAATTGTATATTCTATAAAACCTTTGGGCTATGATGCCATTTTTAAAAGTATGAGTTAATCATTTTAAAAACAAGGCAATAAAATAGCCTTTTTTTGTTATTTTTAGTTTAGATCTATAATACTTAAAAATTCTTAAAAAATTAGCGACTTGATTATTATTTATCAAACTTGTGATTTACTCTTGACAAATTTAGAAGGTTTTCTATTTTTCCCGAGTTTCCCAGTTTTATGAGATAATCTTAAAAAAATGTTTGGTTTTGGGGCTTTTTTGACTTTTTTGGCAAAAGTTAATTACCTATTTTAAAACACTGGTAAAAATCAATTTATGGATAAAACAACAAAAACCATAAAAAATACAACTACTATTTAAACTCAATACAAATAGAAAACTCGTTTTTATTTACATCGAGCCTAAAAAAATATATGAAGTTTTGAAAGAACAATAATCAAAAGCCATAAATTTGTAGATTTCTAAACGGTCAAATTTAAGGCATTCCATCATATCTAAAAATATAATGGATAATTCGCATTTTATGATTTTTTATGGCAAAAACATAACTAATCCCCGCTTAATTCAATATCAAAATTTATTAATTATTCTTAAGTTAGATTTATTATAACATAATTTTTTCTTAGACCAAGCATTTTTTTTTTTTTTTTTTCAAAGGTCAATTTCAAAATAATAAAAATTAAGGTTATGTCGCCAAAAAAGACGGATTTACGGGCATTTTTGCGTATTCATACTCAATAAAAGTGAATTTTTGCAATCAAACTTGCAAACTCAGGATTAGCAAAATGAATTTTATCTTGCAAAATAATTCTTGGACAATTCAAAAACAGTAAAAAATAATCTAGAAATGCTAAAAAAGTTAAAAGAATAACCATAAATAATGTATAATAAATAAATTAATAATCGAATTTTCTCTATAATTATTTGATTTATCGAAAAAATTGGAATATTAAATATTTTGTGTTTTAAGGTAAATCTGTTTTGATAAAATTTATCATAAGGGACTAAAATATGAAAAAAAAGCAAAAACAATTATCCCCATTTGAGTTAGAAATTAAAGAATTTGTTAAAAAATACGCTGATAATGAAAAATTCAAAAAAGAAGATTCTCGCAACAAAATTTCGGTTATATTTGAAACTTTTATTCAAGGGCTCTCAAAGGTGCAATCAAACCAACGTTTAGACTATGAAAAAAGTAACCAAAGCAAAAATTTAAGCGATATCGAAGAGCAAGTAATTTCACTTTTTGCATCAGGGATGTCATATGAAAAAATTGCTAACGCAATGAAAATTATCTATGAAAAAGAAGTAAGTATCGCTTGAATTTCTTCAGTTATTGACAAAATATTACCCGAAATTGAAAAGTGGAAATCGCAAAAAATTGAGAATTTCTATCCAATTTTGTACATTGATGGGATGTTTTTTGATGTTAAAGAAAACGGTGTTTTTGTCAAAAAATCACTTTATCTTATTCTTGCAATTGATTGGCAGGGCAATAAAAAAGCACTAGGATTTTGGATTAAAAATAGCGAATCAGCAAGTAATTGACTTGATGTTCTTAGCGAACTAAAAACTCGCGGGCTCGAAGATGTCCTTATAATTTCTTGCGATAATCTAAGCGGAATTAGTCAAACAATTGAAGCACTTTTCCCGCAAACAGATATTCAAAAATGTGTTGTTCAACAAGTTAGAAATTCGCTTTTAAAAGTTTCTTACAAGGACAAAAAAGACTTTGCCTCTGATATGAAAAGTATTTATCAAGCGATCAATCAAGAATTTGCAATGCAAAATCTTGATGAATTTGCGAAAAAATGAGGCCAAAAATATCCTTCAATTATCGAGTCTTGGTATGCAAATTTCGTTGAATTAACGACATTTTTTAAATATCCAGATGAATTAAGGCAATCAATTTATACGACAAATCCAATTAAATCAGTGATTAAATTAATTAGGCAAAATACAGAAACAAATGGCGAAATTCAAAGTGTTAATGACCTTTCAAAAATAACTTATTTAACGGTCCAAAACGTATCTAAAAAATGACAAAGACAGATAACAAATTGAGACATAATTAAAAAACAATTAGAAATTATTTTTCCTAATCGGTTAAATAATGTAAAATTAAATTAGATTTCTATTTGAAAAATCCATAACAATCTAAAACACAAAATTATGAACACTCGCTAAAAAGCAGACTAGAAATGCTAAAAAAGTTAAAAAACAACCGTAAATAATGTATAATAAATAAAATAATTGAATTTTCTCTATAATTTATTTGATTTATCGAAAAAAATTGCAACTCTAATTAAAAAAATAATCTAAATGATAAAATGATGATCAGAATTAATCGTCTTGAAACATTTCGTTTTTTTAATATTTAAAAATAAAAAAATATATTTATAATTAAGGAACTTATGGAAAATATTAAAGACATTTTAACAGAGAGAGAGAGAGAGAGAGAGCAAGGTGAACTTGCTCTTCAATTAGAATTTTATAAAACATATCTCCCAAGAGTTGATAAAAATCTTTCTATTGATCAAATCCAAAATAATTATACCGACGGAATTATTAATGGAAATATTTTAGAATTTAAAGTAAAAATTAATTATTTAAATGCCGTTTTATTTCAAACAATAAAATATTTATCAAGAATGAGAATTAAAGGAATCCCAGTTCCTAAAAATATTCTTTTAATTTCATTTAGTAAAAAACAGGCATATATTTATAATTCCAGCGACTTTTTAGAGTACATTGAAAAAGTCTATATTGGCGCGGCAAGCACTAATAATTTTGACTTCCATACAGATAAAAAACCAAAAAAATTAGACCTAAATTCAGGCGCAGATCAAGAAGAATTAATAGCTTTGCTCAAAGAAAAGCACTACACAAAAATAAATATCGATGAAAACTGTATAGTTGGTTGAGCTAATAAATTTTTTAGTGAAAATCCTGGAAAAACTAAACAAGATTTTATCGGTGATAATACTGGAAAAACTAGAACTCTAGGTGAAATACGTGACCCTAATATTTTTGCTAAATATATAAATCCTTATAAAAAAGATTCCAATGTTCGCTTTGAATATTTAATGGATCAGTTAAATACAAAGATTCAGCAAAAAAATTTAGGCGCTTTTTACACGCCAAAACCTTATGTAATTAAAGCCTATGAATTACTACGAGCAGCAATTTCGGAAGTCCCAAAAGGGAATGACTATATAATTTTAGACCGCTGTGCTGGGACAGGAAATTTAGAAAAATGGCTAACAGACGAGGAATTATCTCATGTTATTGTCTCAACTTATGAGTATTATGAATATAAAGTTTTAGTTGAGTTATTAGGAGACAAAGTAAGACATATTATCCCGCCAACTGAAAATGATAATACTTTTCAGCAAGGTTTTGTAAACGGAGCTAATGCACTCAGCGAAGAATATATTAAAAATGAAACACTACTGAAATATATTAATAATCCTAAATGTTCAATAATTGTTTTTGAAAATCCACCTTATGTTGAGCCAACCTCATTAGAACAGCAAAAAATTAAAACAGCAAAAGAATCCCGTGAAAGTTGAAAAAACTATTATGTGGTTCAGAAAATCAAAGAAGAGAGCAAATTCAAAGGTAGTGATTTTAATGAACTTGCAAATTATTTTATTTGATCGGCTTTTAAATATTACATTCGCCAAAGTGGTGATGCTCTTATTGTCTTTAGTCCGGTAAAATATTTTAAATGACAAAATTCTGTTAGTCGAAAAATTGGCGGTGGTTTTGGTTTTAACAGAAAACATTTTCATGCAGGTCAAGATTTTGTCTCTTGTATCTGGTGAAAATTTGAAAAAGAAGAATTTAATCAAGTCGAGGTTGAAGTATTTGATATTGATACAATAACTGACGAACTTATTTATATTAATAAAGTAAAAATAAAAAAAGTTCATACCATGCTTAGCCAAAGTATTTATAAATACAAAAAAGCAGCTCCGCCAAAAGTAGACCCGGATTTAGCCCTTGCATGTGATTATAACGGACTTTTTACAAAAAAATCAGGAAAAAGTCTACGGGGAGTGCCGAGAAATTTAGATGATCCTAATTTTATTGGATATATTCAGACATCAGCTTTTCCCATTCATTACTCCACGGCTGGTTTGGTGCGAGCTAAGCCTTACAATGAAAATGGCTTTTGAATTGACAAAAATAATTTTCTTGTTGGTTTGCTTGCTTTTAGCAGTGCTATTTATAAATCATTTGATAATGACTGAACTAAAAGCTATTTAGCAAAAACCGGCGATGGCTTTAGTCGTTTTTTATCAGATCTTGAGACCCTATCAAAACTAAAACAATTTTTGCTTAGAAATTTATTTTTTGTTTCCTTAACAAATTTAAATCATATTCGAAGTCTTGAGGATCCTAGAAATAAAGACAGAATTTATTTAAATGAGTTATGCCTTGATAATTTAAACCAAAAGCCAACATTAGCGCTAAATACATTAAAAAAATATCAACGTAGCCCTGAGGAATTAGAAATTGAAAATTTATGATTTAGGATTCTTGACCTGGCAAGTAAAACTAAAAATTACCGGTCTGATTTTAAATATGGCTTATACCAAATTATTGAAGAACTAAACACAAAAACAATAATAGGGAACACAAAATCAAATAAATATCTTTATGACTATCCAGAATTAAACGGAAATATCGAGGTTATCAAACAAATGATTAAGAAATATTATCTTGAAAAAATTGCCCCTATTTTATTTGAATATGAATTTTTAAAATAGTTATTTCTTTAAAAATAAGTATAAATTTTTTAGTACCTCAAAAATTTAAGGAATTTTATTTTGAGGTAGAATTATAAAAAAACCCCGTTTTTTACGGGGTTTTTTTATAATTAAAATTTGTGACTAGACATACTCAGATCTAAATTGTTCAAAAAGTTCTTTATATTTTTTATCACTTTCTGGTTTGTCAAATAAAACAAAACCTTTAAAGGTGATTCCAGTTTCAGATCTTGAAAGTTTTTGGTCGATAGCTTTTTGATTTTCTGATTTGGTGGTTCCGAAAGTAAAACCTTTGCCAAAATTCAATTTTGCACCAGCTGGAATTTCGCGACTTCAGGTAAAAATCGGTTCTTTAGCATTATTAGATTCGCTAGAATAAAGTCTCATATTCATAACTGATTTGCTATCTTTTTTCTCAATATCAACACCTAAAATAATAGTGGCACTAGAATTATTAAGAAAATCATGAAATAATGAGTGAGGATTTTTTGGCTCAATTTCCAAGCTAGGCTGAAGTTCTCCTTCATCACTTACTTCTAATTTTAATTCTAATTTACCGTTATATGTTGTTTGAAATCCTAGTTTTTCGTTATCAAAATTTATAAAATTAGGTTGTGACTTGGGGTTAGGTTTAGAAATAAAATCAGCACCAATTTTAAAAACATCCGGGACGTACAATTCCTTTTCAATAAGTAAGTTAAAATTATTCTCTTCTTCTCCTGTTTTTAGCAAAAAGTATTGGAGAACGTCTAGTTTTGGCAATTTATTTGGTTTAAAAGCATAAAAGAAGGAAATACCGTTATCTAATGTTGGATCGGTGATGTTACTTGAGGTTTCCAAGGAAATTCCACCTTCGGCTAGATAAATACCTTGTTCTTGGTTATCTACATGAACTTTTTCTTTTGATTTATCTGATGGGGCTTCGTTTGCCTTAAATTTAAAATTTGGATTATTAACAGCTGAAATTGATTTTAAAACTTGCTGATTTTGACCATTTAAAGATTGGTCTTCTGTTACAACATTAGTTTTTCAATCTAAAAATAGGTGAGTTTTTACACTATCAGAAAAAGATTGATAAAGTTTATTGTCTTTATTTACATTATCAAGTCCAATTTTTAAATTTTTTTCAATTCCGCTAGGGGTTTTAATCTTAAGATTTATTCCATAGGTCTCATCTTGAAAATCTGCGGAAATATAAATAGAAGTATCTTCGGGAAAATCAGCTTTTTCAAGATTTTCAAAAAGTTTTCTTAGGTAATCGCCTAAAGATTGTTGAGTTGGAGGGGTAGTTGTATCTGGAGCTGGAGAAGGAGAAGGGGTTGGATCTGGGCTTGGAGAAGGAGTTGAATTTGTGGTTGAAGAATCATTTGTATCAGTTGATGTATCTTGAAATAATACCGGTAAAGCGCTAACATTTGCAGGAACAGCAGCAGGTGTGGTTGAATCTTCAGTGGTCTGATCAGTGCTTGAAGTTATTGGAGTTTGATTAATTTTATTATTTTTTGTTGCAAAAAAATTAAGAACATCGAAAAAAGGGCTTAGCTGACTTGTTATATCTTTTATATTGTAAGCTCGATTTAAAAAAGGTTTGATTCTATCATCAATTGTTGAAGCAAAAACTGTAATTGGCAAATCTTTCTTGATTTTAAAACTTAAATTGTCAATATCTTGCGATCCTTGTTGATCAAAACTCTCAATTGCATTTTTAAAATATCCACCATAAATTTCTTCAGCTGCATCAAATTCTAGTTCAAAATTGAAGGTATAATTGTTATTTTCATCAAGTTTTAAACCTAAAGGAAGTGATATTTCATCACTAAAATTACCATCAAGATTTAGCCCAACATTGACAATATTAGAATTTTTAGGGTTATTTTTGTTTGCTTTTACTAAAAAAGTGACACTTTTTGGAGTAAAATTAGGAATTAAATTTTTAATTTCTTCTAGAAATGTTTCATTTTCACTTGAATTTAAACCTGAATTTGAAGTAAATAAAGAATTAAACTGCTCAAGATTTAAATTTTGAGGATTTTGAGCAAAATATTCTGATACACTAAGCTTGTTTTGTGCTAAATATTTAGAAATAGATGAGTTAAATTTATAATTTCTTTTAAAAATTTCTAAAAATTCAGAAAAATTTTTTTGATCTGTTTTCTTAGGTATATCAACAAAGTTAAGTGTTAATTTGCTACTTTTTTGTGTTTTTTTATCAAATAAACTTAATGCTAAATCGATTTTATTATTAACATCATCAATATTTGTAAAAATTAATTTTTCTTGTTGCAAATCAGGTTTTATTTCAAAATTGGAAGGAAAAACAAAAATCGGTTCAGAATTTATGTTAAAGGAAATTCCGCCAAATTTAGAAAATGTCGCAAATAATGCTGAACTTGAATTTTTTGTTTGTTTAAAATTTTTACTAAATTCATTATAAAACAAAATCGCAATTTCAGTTGCGGCTTTTCCTTCTAAAAAATCTTGATTTAGAAGACTAATTGATGCGCTCAAATTTTCAGCTGAAAAATTCAAGGTTTTATCATGATCTGAAAAATCTAAGTCAAAACTTGCAGTATAATTTATACTTTTACTAAAATTTGAAATATTAACAGCAAGATTTTTTATTTTATTTGACTCAATTTTTACTTCTGATTGGCTCCTAGGAATAACCAATCTGAAATTTAGGTCTGGATATTTTTGACTAATTTGACTAAAATCAATCGCATTATTTAGGTCAAAATTGTATGCATTATCAAAATGCAAATTCAGTGCATCAGAAGCGCTTAATTTTTTAGCAAATTTTGACTTAAGTTTTAAATTAGCAACTAGATTGTCAAATTCGGTTGAGTTAAATTCTGAATTAACATTTAGATTTTTAGCATTAGCTAGTTTCTCGTCAAATTCCGATAATTTTGAATTATAATTTTTTGACTTTAAGGAGATTAAATAAGGAACGCTGGCAGAAATACTAACGACTGTGCTAATTCCAATAATTGCAAAAATTATATGATTTATTCTAATCTTTTTCATAATAATTTCCTTTATAAATTAATTATTTTTCTAATAGAGAGCTTGTATGCTCAATGATAATAACGCGGATAGGTTGACTTGAGAAATTTTGAGGATTATTTTTATCATAAATATATAAAAATAAATTATATTGAACTTGACTTCCCAGCTTAGAATCAATTTTCTCAATTACGCCGCTAATGTCACTGTCGGTAGTTTGCGATGCTGTATTTGTTGTATCTGTTTGACTCTGTTTTGCTTGTTTTATTGCATAAAAGCCTAAATCTTTGTGTTCTGAGGCAAAATAACTGCTAAAAGGTAGTTTTTTTACTTCATTATCAACAGATACTGGCTCGTTTTCCTTTGATTTTGAGGTAGCGACTTTGATTTGAGATTCAAAATCCTTAAAATCTTGATTGGATAAGAAAACTATTTGTGAAATTGATGGAAAAGTTGAGGCAATTTCATCTAATTTATCAACTTCTTCACTTAAAAGTTTATTTTCAAAATTGATTTTTAGATCAATTTCTGATTTTTTGGTTTGATAAATAACACTAACTAGATCGCCGTTTTTATCAACTGGACCAATATTATATCAATATTTTATTTTTAAATTTTGGCCATTTGATTTTTCTAAACCATCAACATTTGTTAAATTAGGTTCCAGACTAAATTGAATTTTGTAATCAAAATCCTTACCAAAATTACCAGTAAAAAGTTTTTGGTTTTTTTGTTTTGAATAAGCTAATGAATAAAAAGCTACAAGAAAATCGGTGAGATTTTCAATATTATTTTTATTGTTTTGCTGTGAAAAATTAGGTTTACTGATTTGTTTTGATTGTAATTCGATCTGTTTTATAAAATATTCAGGACTAATGGATGAATTTGTTTTCATCAAATTAAGAATATTTTTAAGCTCATCATTAATATAAAAACCATTTTCAAGAGGTTTGTTAGAATCTAAAAAACCATAGTTAAATGAAAAAAGTCAAACTGTTGGCTCGGAATTATCATCAATTTGACCACGCGGTTTTGCTGTAGGCTTAATTTTAATTTCACTTAATTTTTTAAATAATTCATTAATACCAAAATTTTCTGGCCAGTTTGTTGCAGAATCTATTAATTTAAAATGTTTAAGAAAATCAAACCAATATTTTGCGACAAAACTAATGTCTTGTTTTGATAAAGATGACAAAAATTGTGAAATTTTCTCGTCAGTATTAAAATAATTAGAAAAAATTGATGTTATACCTTTAGAGGCTGCATCATCAACATTTGAGTTTTTAATTAAATCTTGAACAGTTGGCAAATTATAACTATCAACCATTGATTTTAATTGGGTTTCGTCAAATTTAAAGCCATAATAACGAGAATTTTCAAGAACTTTCTTTAATTTATCGAAATTATTTGCCCCAATTAGCGCCAATATTTCATCTTTTGGAATTCCTTTTTGACTATTTTTTGGAACAGATTCTTGGGCCTGTGGTTGAATAACCAAATTATTCTTGTTAATTGAAGCTGCAAAATCAGGATCATTTTGAACTAATATCTCAAAATTTTTAATACTTTGAGAAAATCTTTTTGTAGCAATAATTTTATCGTTTCTTTTATCTTTTATAACAATATCACCATTAATTTGTGCAACAACATTGTTATCTTTAAAATCTAAATTGACTTGTTCAGAATCTAGTTTTATTTGAAGATCTAAAAATTTTGAAATTTGGTTAAAATTTAAATTTGCTAGTTTATTTTGGAATCTAATTTTTGATATTAGTGGTTTTTTGACAATTTTTTCAATAAGTGAATTAAGAAAATCTGCGCGCTTTTCCTTGGTTGCAAAAATTTCATTATTATAGTAATTTAGAAAATGTCATCCTGTAATTGAAGTCAAATTATTTTGACTAAAATTATTTATTGCATAATAATCATTATCAGAAAATTCACTTAAGACAATATCATCACTAATTGAATTATCAAGAAAAGAATTGTCTAAATTGAGTTGAGTAGTGAGGAAAAATTTGGAATCCTTGTTAAAATCAGCGCTAATTTCCTTTGAAAAATCAGAAGAAAATTGGGCAACAAAGGTCAATTTATAAACACCTGGGGTGGCTGTTTTTACTAAATATTGATCAGTAATAATTTGATCTTTTGCCAAATTTATATTATAACGAGGCTTTTTAATACCACTATCAGATTCAAAATAAAAGCTTTTATTTCTAAAAATTTCCGAAATTGTTTCCTCAAGGTTAAAATATTTGTTAATAATTTCCCTAGCCTGATTGTCATCTTTTGCGCTATTAACTTCTTTTTGAAAATCTTCAACTGAAATTAACTTTGTCAATTCTTTTTTAAATGAAAAATTAAACTCACTATTTGTGTAAGGTCTTAATTTCTTGAGCTTGTCTTCTGAGAAAGTTGAAAAATTAGAAAGTGAATAATCTGGAACATAATTGTAAGCAACTTTTTGTTTAAATAAGTCAGAATTAGCTGTTTTATCATCGTCTAATTTTTGTAAAACTCGCCAATAAACCTCGAATGATTGGTCATTATCATCAGGTTTGATATCAAAAATTTCCAGTTTAAAGGGTTTTCAATTATAATCATTTGAAAAATCAATGGGAATGCTGGCATTATTGATTTGGTAAAAATCAAAAAAATCTGTTAAATCAATGTCAGATTTTTTGGTGTTATCATCATTTAAAAGTTTCTTTTTTAGATCTAAATAGTCTGAATTAGCATTTAAATATTTATCCTTTATACTAATGAATGAAATTGATTTTGCTTGGTTTTGCACATCAATTCGAGGATTTTTTAATTCTAAATTTGCAAAAACAACTAGCGGAGCCCCAATAATTACTCCACCAGCAATAGTGCTTAACCCTAAAAGAAAAATATTTTTTTTAGTTAGTAGTTTTTTAGTGATTGTACTTTTCGACACACTTTCCTCCTAAGTATTGTATAAAAAAATTTTAACAAAAAAAAAAAAAAAGGAAACACATTCCTGAAATAAGTTAATAAATAAGCATTTTAGTGGTAAAACTTTTTCTAAATTTTTAAAATAATCGCTTTTATTATAGGCAAGAATTTGTGAGCCGATAGCTTAAAAGTGCAAAAAAATTCTTACAACAATAAGAATTAATTTTTATAAATTAAAAACAATATCACCACAAAGTTAAATTTCTAACCATTTCATTTTTTGCAAAACACAGCTAGTAAATCCGGATTAATTAGTAATCTCGATTTTTATGCGATAATTAAAAATAAGTTTTAAAGGATGAATCCATCTAGAATTAACTAAAAAATGAATTACTTATTGCACCAAAATTAACTATAAATCAAATAAAACTTATATTATTCTAGTTGGATTATTGATATTTTTCAGGATAAGTTCCATCATGAATTTGGTGAAAAATTTGGTCTCTTAATTTAGGTTGGCCAGTATCTCTAGAAAATCGATTAGTTTCTAAATTATAATAAATCATTGTTAGCATATCATTTAATTTTACATCGGAGGATGAATAATAGGTGTTTCAAATCCAACCTTTACTTTTTACAGGATCACCTATTATTTTGTCGATGAAAGTTTTATAATCACTATCTTTTGTATTGTTTTTATTAGATTGTTCGCCACTTTGTAGCGATGCACGGATTACTTCAGATGCAGTATAAGAAGACAAAGCACCACCGTAAAATGCTGAAGATCGAACTATATAATTAGCTTGAGAAACCCTAGATTCATATGTATAAAAAAGAAGGATTAAGACTAATCTATAAAGAAATCTTCCTTTTGGAGTGCTCTTAAAATTTTCAATTGATATTTTTGTCTTTGTTTTTTCAGAATACCATATTTTGTGAAATAGCTTTGAAATTGCGTCTAATTGAGAATCTTTTCCACCCCCACCGGATCCATTATTTCCACTGGATCCACTATTTCCGCCGGACCCAAAAACTTCCTTTAATGAAATTCCGGTGTATTGTATGTTATTTAATTCATTTAGAATCGGAGAGTTGTTATCTTTATTTGCAGAATCTCATTTTGGTGAGGTGAGGAAAAGTGTATCAAAAAATTCGGCAAACAACTGTGTCGATATTTTTTGTCCTTTTGGTGTGTTTATTGACAAATTCGTCTCATTTATCAAGTTTTGGGTTTCTGTTTGTGAAGTTGGTTGAACAGAATCATCAATTTTTGGTTCAATTTTGATTACTAAATCAAGATTGAGAACTTTTGAAAGGTCTAATTTATTAAACAAGGTTTCAAAAAAACTTTTTGCTTGTTGGCTAGTATCTGAATTTTTAATTGAATCAACTATTTGATCCAAAATACCAGAAATAAGGGGATTTTCAAGACCAAGGCCAATAAATTCTCTTAAAAATTTTTTTAGTATTTCTCTTGGTTTTTCAATTTTAAAACTAGAATAATCCTTATTGTCATCTAAATTTAGCTTTAAATATGAGGCAATCACATCAATCACTAAATCAGAAAATTTATCATTTTTTACTAAAAAATGCACCACATATCATAAATATGATTTTAAAAATTCACTATTATTTTGTACATCAGACTGTTGCTGACTTTGGTTGGTTTGGGTTGATGGTTCATCCTTTAAGAAACTAGCCAAAAGGGAAGAGAAGGTTTTTACATCTTTAAAAACCATTGGATTTTTATTTATATGGCTAAAAACTCTAAAAATTAAAACTTTGTTTGCAGAATCTGGTAAAAATTCCAATAACAAATCTTTGAGTAATGGCTCAATTTGCTGTTTTTTTTCTTGTGACAAATTGCTAAACAGTGAAAAACTACTTACATCACCAATAGCTAAGGAATTAATTTTTTCTTTAAAAAACTTAGATTGGAAAATTCTAGTTATAACTTTTCAAAGATTATCTTTTTCAGGTTGTTCAATTTTATTATAAACTGATGCAACTTGTTTAATAAGTTCAACAATAAATTCTTCGTTTGCAATTTCTGATTCTAAAAGCAAGTTAAAATTTGAAAGTGAAAAATCTCCGCTAGTTAATCTGCTTAAAACTGAAATAAACTTTGTAAGTAATGCATTTTCTTTTGTATAATTTGCCTCGGATTTGGGCAAGGTTATTTCACTAGAAGTTGCTGTTGATGAAGAATTTTGGGATTCATCAGTATTACTAGTATCATTAAAAAGTTGAGTATTTGCTGGCGCTTCGGAAAAATTCTGACTTACATTAACAGTGGCGGCTTCAGGTGAAAAAAGTCCTTTTGGATCAATTTCTTCCTTGTAAAAATTATCAAGATTGTTCTGAATTATTTCTTTGACTAATTTAAACAACGGTTGGAATTCGGTTTTTTCAAATTGAGTTTCAAATATTTTTCCTGCTAGTGTTCCAAAATTATCAATTAAAGTGTCATTTTTTTCATCTAATTTAACAATAAATTCACCAATAATTTTATTAAAATATTGTTTTTCAAATAATGTTTTAATTAATGAAAGGTTATTTAATGGCTTTTGGATTTGGGCTTTTGCAACTATTTTAAAATAGGAATTAAACAAATCTTTTAGTGCCGGCGATTGTAAAAATCAGTCAAAAATTGGCATAACACTTTCAAGATATTCTTGTGGAATATTTGCTAAACCTGCCCGAATCTGTTCAGAAATAGGATTACTTCTAACAACTTCTGAAATCAAAGTTGCAATACTATCTTGAGAAATTGTGCTTTGATTTTCGCTATTATCTAAATTATTTGTTTGGTCTGTTGAATAATAATTATTTGCAATATCGACGCTAAAACTGTCAAATAAAGTCTCAAGAACTGGTTTTTTAGGGGTTGAATTACCTGAAATTGCATCAAATATAATTGAAATTAAAGCTTTTATTATTAGCGGTGAATGAGTTTCTGATTGATCGCTAAAATCTAAAGTTGAGTCTTTTAATTTTGAAAAAATATCACGCACTAAATCCAAAATTGTCTGAACTGATTTTTCTGACAAATTTAATTTATATTCTTGCAAAATTATTTTTAGAAATTCAGAAATTGAATTTCAAGTTGAAGAATCTCCTAAAAAAAGGGTAAAAACTTGCTCAATTAATTGAGTATTTTGTTTGAGAAAATTTTCAACTAGTGAATTGAAATTTGGATGTAATTCAAATGCCTTTTTGTCAAAAAAATACTTAATAAGTTCTGAAAGTAATTGTTCAACTTGTTTTGATTCGAAAAAGTTAGTTAAAACATTTAAAAGTGAGTTTTGAATTTTAGGGTTACTAAAAAAACTATTTTGGTTTAATTTTTCAAGAAGTTGTTTGTGCAAAAACGACTGTCCAAAAAGGTTTTTGAAAAATAAAACTAAATTCTCATCTGAGATTTTAGTTTTGAAATCAAGACTTGCAAGATTTTTTAAGAGTGTATAAATTGTATCTTGAGTAAAAAAATTATTTAAAAAGTATGAAGAAAAATTTTGAAAGGATAATGATTCATCAAGTAAAGCAATTTTGCGAGAATATTGTGCAATTTCTAGTGGATTTTGTTTTTTCTCGGCCTCATTAAGACGAAATTTTACTGAATTATATTCGTCAGAATTTTCTTTATAAAAAGCTTCAAAATTTTCTAAGGCTGCCTTTACAAAACCAAAAATTAAATTATCAATCGAAGCTGATCTATCTTGTTTTCAAAGTTGATATTTAACTTGAAAATCTTGAAAAATTAGTTCTATTATTGATGTAAAAGTTGCAATTGATTTTTCATTTAATCCTTGTGAGCCTAATGAATTTGAAATTAAGCTAGTAAGGTTGGTTAAAAATTGACCATTTTCTACATTTCTAGCAATAAATTCGTAAATATTTTCCTCAAGTTTTGGCAAATTATTAGCTAAAAATTGAAAGCCAAAACGATTTAAGTTGTCAATTTGTCGATATGTGCTTTTATTTATTAAAAAATCGTTAATTGCTTGATTTACAATGTCAGCAAGTGGTTTAAATGAATTTGAAGACAAAAAATCTTTGAGTGAGTCAAAAAAGAATGAAAAACTAGCAAAATTAGGGTTTGAATCATCGATAAAATTACTTAGGTCAAATTTTGTTAAAATTGGGTAGAATTTATTAAGTAATTTTTTTAGTGAATCAATTTGGTTTTGACTTAAGTCAAAACTTAGAAGTTCGTGAAATAAATCAAGTAAATTTTTTGAATCTTTAAAAAAAGTTGAGTAATTTGTATAAATTTGCTCTGAAAAAATTGAAGTAATATTTTCAGCGATATCAGTAGTTTTGATTTGTTTGATAACACTTAGGAAATTTTTTGCTGCTTGGTCATTTAATTTAGCCCAAACATTAGTGCGAACAACAACATCGGCAATTGAAACTAAAAGATCAACAATTGAAGTCTGATCTGCCTCATTCAAATTAAATTCAAAATTATCGTTAATAATTGTTACTAATAATTGAACAGATTCATGATGTTTTAGTGTTTCTGAGATAAAATTTCGGATAAAAGCAACATTATCATTGTCATTTTCAGGATTTTCTAAATAAGTACGAATTATTTCCTGAAAATTCTGTGAATTTTTATAATCTTTTGACCGAAGATGATAATCAGTAATTATTTTAGAAAATAATTTTCTTATCGAATCAAAAGTAAAAACAATTTTTAAATCTTCCTTATTTTTAAGGTCGATTTTGATAATGTTATTTATTAGCAAATCTTGGACTATTGTTTGGCCAAAAATGGATGCAAAAATTAAATCTTTAATTTTTTCAGGATTGTTATCTGCAAATTCAGAAGTTACAACGGTATTTAAAACATCAATTATTTGTTTTTCGTCAAAATCAGCAAAAATATAGCTAACAAGGCCAGAAATTGTTGCTTTTTCTCAATTTTTGTTATCAGTTACATCTTGAACATAAGTCTGAAAACGGTCAATTATTTGACTAAAAAAGCCACTTGAGAAAATTTTTTGCAAAATTTCGGTAAAAGAAGCACCAGTTTTTTGGTTTTCTTGTCAAAAATCAGTTAAAATTTTTTGCACACTTGAATTATTTTGAACAGCTAATTGGATAAAACGGTTTAAAAACGCGCCAAAATTATTATTTAGTATCACGTTTACAAAATTTTGTATCGGCGAGTTTTCAGCTTTTTTAATATTTTGAATAGTTAATTTTTCAATTTCAGAATTTTCTGAAATAAATTTTTCAGGTGAATTGTCGACCGTTAAAGCCTTAAAAATCTCTGAATTTTGACCTAAATTTAGAATTCGACGGTAAGAGTTAATGTCTTTTTGGACATAATTTTCGTCCCATTGTAATTTAGTATTGGCATCTTTTTTGAATTCTAGGTCTTGTTCAAAGGCTAATTTAAACAACAAATCCTGAGCCATTTTTTTATAGCCCTTAGTTGATGGATGAATGTCTAAGTCATTTGTAGCAAATTCAGAGTGTTTATCTTGCCAAATTGATTCATTGTATAAATCAACATAATTTACTTTTTGGCTTTTTGCGGCTTTTTGGATTGTTGAATTCAAGCCTTGTATTATTAAATCAGCATAATTTTCTGGAACGCCAATTTCGTTTGTGAGCATTTTTTCAAAAAATTTAATAATTTTTGAAGACAAAGAATTATATCCAACTAAAACTATTTGTAAATCAGGGTTGATTTTTCGCAAACTTTGAATTAATAGTTGTAAATTTCTGTAAATTTTTTGATTTGCAATTTCAATGTTTTGGTCAAATTCAAAATTTGCCTCAGCTTTTGTTGCAAGTTTTTGCATTGGCTTGGCGATTGTGCGAAAATCAATAGCTTCGATTAAATCATTTGCACCTAATGAAAGGGTTAGCAAATTAGAATTTTGAATTTTTTCATGTAGTTTTGGGTAGCTATTTGAATTAAAATCACCAAAAACTTCACGAATTTGCTCGCCATATGGTGAGTCTAATTTTTTGTCTAAATGATAATTAAAATGAAAATGTGTCTTATCAGAATGTTTATAAAATTCATTTTCGGGATTAAGTAAATAAAGTCAATCAGTGACTGTTGTTCAAGAAAGAGCCAAATTATCAAAGGATTTAAGCGCATTTGGTTTTATTTTTTGAATAAAACTAGCAAAAAAGGCTGGATATGAGAGTCCATTAATTTTGTTATTTCCGTCAATTTTTCCACGGAGATCAAGTGAATAATCCCAATTAAAACCAGCAGAAATTGAATCACCTATTGATAAATAGTTAATTTGATCTAAAAGTTTTTCAGTCTGTTGGTCTGAATGGGTTACTGGTATATTAAAGTGCTCGGTTTTATCGCGATTTTTTATACCAATCAA